>CAVFTS010000049.1:0-2935 GCA_963625655.1 Oscillospiraceae bacterium | reverse complement strand
TTCATCAGCGAGAACAGCTACGGCCTGCTTGAGTGCATTTCTAAGAGCACCGGAGATATATATGATCCCGCCAAGATATACGCCAATAATATGGACGCAGCTAAAAGCTACACCAATCTGACCATCACCGGCGGTACCTTCCAGGGCGCTGCTGGCGCAATCAAGCTTAACGATATGGCTAATAAAGCAAACGTTGTTTCCGGCGGTACGACGGACAGCAATGGCGCTTATGTGATTAGCGCTACAAGCTATACGGTCAAATAATTAAAGTTATTTGCAGATTAGCTGTAATCAATTAATTTCAAGTCCTCTCCGCCTTCGGGCGGAGGGGCAATCAAAGGGTATAAACTGCGGTTTATATCTTTTGATTGCTCAAAACGCAAATACATGGAAAGGAGCCGCAGACGGAATGGAACAAGACAGCACAACGATGGTTATCGGGGTAGCTTTGATCGTTTGCCTTATTGCCTTATTTGCTATAAGAATCGTCGAATTTTTCTCAAATTTTAATTCCGACACACGGTATTTATTAAGCGAAATTAACCGTGCCGGCAATGATGTAGAATACCGCTATTGGCGCCGAGAACTGCGCTGCCATTACCTCTGCCTTATTCCTTTCGTAACTGAGCGTAATGTAATGCGGGTATACCGCGTTTTCTTCCACCGTGCCAAACACGCAGAAAAACGCTCGGACGGTCTTGCGCATATTCTTGCTCCATCCGTCATCGGCATTTTTCTCTGCGCCATATGGCTGTGCGGTGCAAGCTGGGCGTGGTTCACCGCCTCGACTTCAACAGGAATCGCAAATATTCAATCCGCAACTTACACTGTATCTGTAACGGCAAAACAGAACGGAACCGCCATATCACCAACCGTTGAAACCGGTATCACGACCGTAAAATTCGGTGCTGCCGAAATTTATACCGTCACGCTTACGCCCACCGGCACCGCAACAACCGGCTACTGCAAAATCGCTTTTGACGGCAATGACTATTACACGGAGCAATTGACCGCCGGCAGCTTGACCTTCACCGTGAGAGCCACCGCAGGCACCTGCTTGACCGTCACGCCCCAGTGGGGCACATACTCCGGAACTGCCACAATTCATGACGGCGGCGAAATCACCGCTGCAGGCTATCAACAAAACAGGAACCAAACGCCGGATAATAGTGCGAACAACGAGCCTGCCGCGGAGAGCGAAAGCACCGCACATGAGAGCGCAGCAACCGATTCGACTCCGATACAAGCTGAAAACACCGGCGATGCATCAGAACCGACTCTTACGCCGGGAATTGAAATATCGGATGAAACAGCGGCTTCTGCCGATTCTGTTCCCGAAAAAATCGAATAAAAAGATTAAAGACGCAGCTGAGAAATTTTCCCCGCTGCGTCTTGGTTTCATTATGCGTATATAATCTCGTCGTTAACTATCTCCCGCACCCGATTTCGTATGCTGTTCATTTTGCCGATCCACGACGTCATATCATCGGCTTTCGGCTTTTCGGTAATGCCCTCTGTCGCTACCATTTGCTTTACCAGCTGAGAGAACATTTCCTCCGCCTCACAGTCAATTTCTGCAAGATAACTGCTTAGCTTGCCGCTTGTGAGCAGCTCGGCGTAGGCTGCCTTGTGATGCTCCTTCAGATACCGTCTGTGCCGTTGGCTCCATATTCCGATCGGCTGCTGTTCCTCATCCGGCAGTTTCAGGCACGGAAGATAATAGTCACCATGCAATTCATACTTCTGCCCGTTCTTTTCGTCAAAAATGTACTTGTCCATGTTGATTTGCCTCCTTTGCGATTTCACCGTGACTATAGGTGAAACGGGAGATAAATCGAATGTGTGGTTTGGTCGCATTGATGGCAAGGTTGCCAAATTGTCGATCTGAAAACAAGCCCGTTTGCCAACCTTGAAACGGTACTAAAACTGCCGCAAACGCAGGAATTACAAGGCTTCCCGCATTCGCCGTATGCGCAAGGATGCCTGCCATCCGAGTTTGGCAATGTTGCCTGCTCATATAGAAAAAACCGAGAATAGCATCTATCAATACTAATCTCGGTTTTTTTCTCGCCCTTGCTACGCCTTGATAATTGAGTTTTTCAATACTTCGTTATCAGTCCGTGGCTTGTGGCGGTGCCTTTTTGTTTTAAGTAAGACTTAAAACGGGGTTTACAACTACTTGTTTGACATTTAACAAAGTCGGGATTATATTATAGTCACAAAGAGAAAAACAAACAAAACCAAGAAAAATCAAGGAATTTAAATGATAGATGGAGGTAACTGAAATGAAAAACATTCTTTCCGAACTCACGATCGTATGCCTCTTCGCAGCAATGATCTTCGCCGGCTTCATGGGCATGGCAAGCACCATGGGCGCCGAGATGGTCTTCGGTATAGCGGCGCTTCTGAGCGGCGTGGTTTTCGTGCTATCGCTGACAGTGGAAGCGAGAAAGCTGGGACTTAAGGCCTGAGCTCGTTTGACACGACAAATAACAGACAACAGGTGTTCATATTTGAAACGGAGGAAATAAAAATGAAAAAGGAATTTTTTGCTGAACTTGCAATCGCCTGCATCGTCGCAGTAATAGCTTTTGCGGTATTCATGGGTACGGCAGCAAGCGTTACCGCACACATCGTGTTCGGTGTTGCGGCTGTCATAAGCGGTGCGGCATTCGTTGTTTCCCTCGTCGAGGAAGCCAGAATGTACGGGCTTAAAGCATAAAACGAGCTGTAAATTTTGAAGCGTGCAAAAAAGTCATGCGACTTTTTTGCACGCTTCAAAACACGCCACGTTTTTTGTGAAGCGTTGCTTCACGAAAAACCTCGCTATGCTCGTCAAAAAGCCTGATAACTCAGGCATTTTTGATGGCTATAATCCAATTTGAGGCGGGACCTTGTCCCCCTCACACTCCCCCTGCTGCGTATTGGAGTTAAG
>CAVFTS010000048.1:0-4318 GCA_963625655.1 Oscillospiraceae bacterium | reverse complement strand
AGTGACAGCGTTTGCACCATCGTCAATCTTCGCCGTCACGCACGGCAGCTTGCCGCTGCGCTCTCCGAGCAATGCCCGAAGGATACGGTTTTCTATATTACCACTGACCTTTGCCCTGCTCACCGGAGCAGACAGATAGAGCTCATTCGCCGGCGCTTGGCGCAGAAGCTGCCATGCCGAGTGGTGGCAACGCAATGCATAGAGGCAGGCGTTGACCTGGATTTTAAAACGCTTTACCGTGCCTTAGCGCCGCTGGATTCGATAATTCAGGCAGCGGGGCGTTGCAACCGTAACGGCCGCAATGCATTGGGGCGAGTGGTAGTGTTCAAACCGGAGGACGACCGTATGCCGTACCCGGACGAGTGGTACAACAATGCGGCTGTTACCGTGCAGGAGATGAGGCCGCCGTTTTCCATTAACGATACGGAGAAAATTCGGGAATATTATCGGCGGCTATTTGACGGTGCGTCCGATAAGCCGGAGCTTAGAAAGGCAATTGATTCACGCTCGTTCGAGCAAACAGCAAAGCAGTATAAGCTGATAGCCAACACCGGTGCGCAGGTGATAGTGCCCTACGCTGGGGAGCAGGAGCTTTACCGCTCCGTAGCCGAACAGCTGCGAACCGGGGGCGTTACCGCTGCGCTGCTCAAGCAGGCAGCGCCCATTACCGTGACATGCTTTGCAAAAGATCTGGCGCAATACGCCGAGGAGATACCCTTTGCCCACTACCGTGACGGAAAACACGATGTTTCCGCCGAAGGGAGCAATGTATATCTTCTTCGTCCGCAGCATGAGGAGTGTTATTGCGCACAGCTGGGACTTCATTTCCCGCAGGAGGAGCGCTTCAATTTTATATTCTGAAAAAGCACACCATTTGCCGCATTGTTTGGTAAATGGTGTGCCGCTACATTTATGGGAAAATTAACTTGACAACTTGGTTGTTTTAAATTATATTATAAATGACAGCATAAATTGATCGACAATGCATGCTGAGAGTAGAAATAGTTACAATATTATTTGGCTGCTCTGCCCACAAGGCTGAGCAGAGTGAGCCAATCATGGAGGTGAATATTATTTGAAAGAGATCACTATCGAAGTCTGGGGAGACTTTGCCTGCTTCTCCATGCCGTATGCAAAGGTGGAGCGGCTGACCTACCCGTTCCCGACCCCGTCTGCCGCAAGGGGAATTCTTTCGGCAATCTACATGAAGCCGAAAGAATTTCGTTGGCAGGTAAATCGTATTGAGGTGCTAAACCCCATACGCTACATAAGCTTTAAGCGCAACGAGATAAGGTGTACCGCCGGCTCGAAGCCGATCTCGGCAGAGGAAGAGCGGACTCAGCGGCAAACGGTGGCTCTGCGGGATGTGCGGTATCGGATCACCGCATCCATTATTCCGAGCGCCGCTTTTGCTGGAAAGGAAACTCAACTGTACGAGCAGGCGCTGCGCCGCATCCGGGGCGGAAAATGCTATTTTCAGCCTGCGTTGGGGCTGCGGGAATTTGCTTGCTATTTTGAGGAGAGCGACGGCACCCGACAACCGATAGCGCAGTCGATGGACGCAGGGCTGATGGTCTACGACCTATTCGGCTCGGAGGATGTCGAGGTCACAAAGAAGACGCAGATAAAAATGTCACTGTTTCATGCGGTAATGGAAAGCGGCATAGTGACCGTCCCGCCGTATGACAGCCCGGAAGTTCTAAAAGGAGGCAAGCTATGCTGAAAGCACTGTATGACTACGGAGTGCGCCGACAGCTGACTCCGCCCCCGGGCTTCGTCAGGAAACCCATAAAGGCGTATATATCCCTTTCCGAGGACGATGACCACGTCGGTGTGTACCTCGGCGACGGTGAGCCCGTGCCGTGTCCGGATATAGGCAGCTTTGCAAACGGCGTGAGCAAGAGCAATGTCCTTGCGGAAAAACGCTCGGTCGTGATTCCCGAGCAGCCGAGCGAAAAAAGCAAGTTTTTTCTGGAGACGCTCCGCAGTGCATCCGAGCACGAGCCGCTGCTGAAGCCATGCATCCATGCGTTGGAAACGCCGGAAATCGCAGCGAATATCAGAGCGGAGCTGGACAAGGCGAAGATAAAGCCCGGCGACAGAATATCGTTTCGTGTCGGCGGCATGTCCGTGCTGCATTCGGAAAGCATTCTCTCATGGTGGCAGGATTACCGAAAGCGTTTTTACAAAGACGATGAGCAGGCTTCTGCGCTCTGCCTTATTACCGGCGTGCCAACTGTGCCCATGACCACGACCACCTCCATACAGGGGCTTCAGGTCGTCGGCGGTCACGCACGAGGCGATGCGCTCATCTGCTTTGATAAAACGGCCTACTGCTCATACGATCAGAAGAAGGCAGCTAACGCTCCGGTTTCGGAGGAAGCTTTCAGCGTGGTGAAGGCGGCGCTCGACGATCTGTTGAAGGGTGCTCCGATACTTGCCGGGATGAAATTTGTCCATTGGTTTGACCGTGAGATCGCGCCGGAGTACGACCCGCTGTATTCCGTTGACCTCGGCTTTGACCTGCCGGAGATCGAGCAGGAGGATAAGCCGGAGACGAACGAGCTGACCGAGCGGAATAAAGCCGACAAGATACCGCAAAGCGTCTGGTCGGGACAAGCGGCACCAGAGCTTGACGATGCGTCTTATTTCATTCTGATGCTGTCGGGAGCGAGCGGCCGCATTATGGTACGCAGATATGAAAGAGGCAGCTACGCCGATCTTCGCCGCAATTTGCAGCAGTGGTATGCCGACCTTGCGCTTACAAAGCAGAGCGGCACGGGAAATGTCAAGCCCGTGAAGCTGACCGCTCGCCTGATGCGGCTTTTAAAATATCAAAAGACGGACAGCTGGCCGTTCGACCGACTGTCAAAAGAGCTGGCAGGCATCACTCCGGCGGTAGTTCAGGCTATATTAACAGGCGGAGTTTTGCCGGATGCGATTGCGGCAAAGGCTCTGGCGTATATCCGCTCGGAGCTGCTGACAGATGACGACACGGCACAGAGCAAGCTGCCGAACAGTCTGGCATGCCAATGGCTGAAGGTCTGGCTGCTGAGGAAAAAACGGCTTGAACATAAGGAGGAAGCTATCTTGGAAGAATATAATTTCAATTTGCAAAAC
Source organism: Oscillospiraceae bacterium (assembly GCA_963625655.1). GTDB lineage: Bacteria > Bacillota > Clostridia > Oscillospirales > Oscillospiraceae > F23-B02. The sequence goes on along the minus strand of CAVFTS010000048.1, from coordinate 1,198 downwards.
ACCGCTTACCACTGCGGCGGCTTGATGGCAGTGTATGCGGCGATCCAAAAGGCCGCAATGCCGACTGTCAACACCGGCATAGTGGAGCGCTATTATGCATCTGCGATACAGATGCCCGCTCTCGTCATAGGCCAGCTCAGCAGGCAATCAAATTACCATCTTGAGAAGATGGATAATAAGTGGCTTGCTGAAAAGTACCGTGAAAAGATTCAGCGGGTATCCGTTGCATTGGGCTCGACTATCCCCGCAACGCTGAATCTTGAACAACAATCATATTTTGCACTGGGCTATTACCAGATGGGCGCAAAGCTCAATCAGGAGATAATTGAACGCAAACCCGCCAAGGGCAAGGCGGACGAGGAATAAAAGGAGGGTATATCATGGCAATCAAAAACAGATACGAATTTATGTACTATGTCGCATGCACCAACGGTAATCCGAACGGAGATCCCGATATGGGCAATATGCCCCGTCTCGACCCGCAGACCATGCAGGGCTTTATAACCGACGGTGCAACCAAGCGCAGAATAAGAAACTATGTCGAACTGGCTCACGGCGATGAGCCCGGCATGAACATGATCATTCAGCAGTCGACCAACATAAACCGCCACATTGCCGAGGCCAGGCGTGCGGCCGGTGTTGAGGATTGCGCAAAGTCCAAAGAAGCTGTCTATGCCGGCAGAAAAAAGGCGTGCGAGCTGTTTTACGATGTCCGCACCTTCGGCGCAGTGATGTCCACCGGTCCGAATGCCGGTCAAGTGCGTGGCCCTGTGCAGATAACATACGGAAAGAGCCTGGATGCGGTGCTTCCGATGGATATCTCAATCACCCGCATGGCGGTTGCGGATAAAGTCAAGGAAGATGCCGTCGTGGAGGATTATCTTGCTTGGGAGGAAGCGCAATCCGAGGATAAGCTGCGCACCATGGGTCGCAAGCAGGTGATACCCTTCGGCCTGTACGAGGTCAGGGGCTTTGTCAGCGCAAATCTCGCCGAGGAGACTGGATTTGGCGACGATGATCTGAGCATACTCTTTGAGGCAATACTCAACATGTACGAGCATGACCACTCCGCCAGCAAGGGCGAGATGGCGGTCGTGTCGCCGCTGATCATATTTAAACATGTCGGCACGGATACCGACGAGACTCAGAAAGTCCGTCAGGCAAAGCTCGGCTGCGCCCCTGCGCACAAGCTGTTTGA
>CAVFTS010000047.1:0-4467 GCA_963625655.1 Oscillospiraceae bacterium | reverse complement strand
ATATCCTGCAGTACGGCCTCAAAGCCGCACGTCGCGCACCTCAGTTCAGCAAGCGTTAATCTGCACATATTCAAACTGCCATTCTTCACGAGTGGCAGTTTTTTATTGCGACGGGCTGCTTTTGCCATCCCCGAACGGTTGCCGACGTTTACGTCGGCGGGAGGGGAAGTGCCAACACTGCGGTGGAAGCTTTAAGGGCGTTTTCGAGAGGTTCTGCTCAAGCTGCGGTGCGAAAAAGCGCTACTGAGCCTATCCTCAAAGCGCAAAAACGCACCCATGCTTATTTGCACGGGTGCGTTTTTATTACAGATTCCGCAGGACGCCGAAGGCGAGCAGGGTGATTATCATTATCCACAGCAGGACGTTTGCCCATTTGTGCGGACGCAGACTGCCCTCCTTCACATAGCGCAGGGCAAGGTCAAAAGCCAGCGCCGCAAAGAGCGGACTTATGCACAGCAGCGCCGGATTATATCGCCACGCCGCCGCAAGGTCGCCCGACAAAAGGCTCAGGCACATTCGGCTCACGCCGCAGCCGGGACACAAAAGCCCCGTCAGCTCACGGAAAGCGCAGGGCACGGCAAAGCCCGTGTACCGCATAAGGAGCGCATACGAAAGCCCCAGCGCCGAAAGCGCCGTCGTGACCGCCGCAAGGCGGCCGAGCCTTTTTCTCTGCGCTATGCTCAGCCTTGCCGCCGAGAAGCTTCTCACTCTAAGGTCGCAACGCTGTTAAGCTCGTTCTGGATAAGGCAGTAGCTGATGATGCCCGCACTGAACAGAGCAAGCAGGAGGTAGACAAGACCGTTGTTGCCGTCGGCGGGCATGCCGTTGCGCTGCTTTACGAGGTTCACCTTGTTTCCCGCAGTGTACAGCCAGTAAAGACCGTAAATTCCGCAGGTGACGAGCGTGAGCAGGAACACAACGCCGCCGGAGGTGTCCTGAGTTCGGCCGGACGCCGTGTTGAGCTCGTTTACAAGGCAGATCTCCCAATAAATGCCGTAGATGCCGCAGGTGATGAGCGAAAAGATTATGCACAGCGCAATGTTGCGCTTTTTGATGGGTACACGGTAGGTCCCGGCAGGAGCCTGCTGATAGGTCTGCTGGTAGGTCTGATAGCCGTTCTGCTGGTAAGTCTGCTGCTGATAGGTGTTCTGCTGAGCGTTTGCCGCTCCCGAATTCTGTGCGACCGCCGCACCGCAGCTCGGGCAGAACTTGGTGCTGTCGCTGATCTGATTTCCGCAATGTGGACAGAACATGATTTTTCTCCTTTTCTCCGAATAATTGCCGTAGGCTGTGATTTAAATATACCATGCCGTATATGCTGCGTCAAGAAAATACGAAAAATGTCGAGGCATCGGAAAAAAACTTGACCGCCGCTTCAATTTCAAATATAATATTTAAGATGTATAAAAATTCACAAATTTCGGAGGTGACACATACGGATCGGCAAAAGTATATGGCTGAGCTTAACAAGCTCCTGACCTTCATGTTCAAGGAGGACAGAGCCGAGATCATCCGACACTATAACGAGCTGCTTGACAATGCCGAGGACGAGTCCGCCCTTTTGGAGGAGTTCGGCTCTCCGACAAAGCTTGCCGTCAGCATATCGAGATCGTATAACAGGGACGAGCGCAAGCTTGCGGTCGCCGCAGGCTCAGAGGAGGATGCGCCCGAAGAGTCCGCTCCCTCAGCCAAGGCGCCCGAAAAGCCGCAGTCTCCCGAAGCGCCCAAGGCTCCGCAAAAGCCCTCAGAGCCTGAGGTCTACACCGGCACATACGCCGACATCGTCGAGGAGTTCCGCCGTCAGAGAGCGCTGGAGGAGGGTGTGGAGTACAAACCCATTTTCTTCAACGAGCCCGAACCCGCTCCCGCAGAAGAACCCGCTCCCGTTGAGGAAGCTGCACCCGCAGAAGAACCCGCTCCCACCGAGGAGCTTGCGTCCGCAGAGGAATCCGACCCCACCGAGGAGCTTGCGTCCGCAGAGGAGCCCGCTCCCACCGAGGAGCTTGCGTCCGCAGAGGAGCCCGCTCCCGCCGAGGAGCTTGCGCCCGCAGAGGAGCCCGCTCCCACCGAGGAGCTTGCGTCCGCAGAAGAACCCGCTACCGCAGAAGAACCCGCTACCGTCGAGGAACCGGACGACGGCACCTTCGAGGAGTACAGTCTGAGTGATGCGGAGGAAGCCGCCGAGGAGCGCAAAACGCAGCACAAGACAAACGTTCCGCTGCTGATACTGTATCTTATAATCGCAATTCCGCTCGGCATCGTCGGTGTGGTACTTGCCATCGTCATCGGCGCCGTCGTCATTGCCGCCGCTGCCGCTGCCGCATTCTGCGGCGTGAAGCTCTTTACCTTTGCGTTTTCGGGACTTACGGTCTTTGCCGACATTTTCATCACCGCAGGTGCGGCGCTTGTCTGCTGTGCCGTGGCTCTGCTTCTGCTCTGGTTCGGAGTGTGGGGCATCGCATCCGGCGTATCCGGCGTTATAGTCGGTCTCAGGGCGCTCGGAAGGAAGCTTTGCGTTAAGGAGGTGGCCGTCGATGAGTAAGGTTTGGAAGGTCATCGGGATCATGTTCGGCATTATGCTGCTGCTCGGCGCCGTGAGCGTCGGCGTCGGCATGATAACGGGCGGCGACCTTGAGCGCATAAGCGATCTTTTTGATAGGGCGAACGCCGACACCGTGCAGCGTGTGCGGGACATGGTGCAAAGCGCCGAGGAAGCCATTCGGGGTCTGCTCGGTCTGTGACCCGTCAAAGCATTGAAAACACGGAAAAATTAACGGAAAACACTTGACCTCTGCCCGACGGTATGATATATTTATCATTACCTGTCGGAGGAGAGGTCTTTTTTCGTGCGCACTTTTGCGCCGAAAATCGTTCCCCCGATCTCACACAGGGAGGCAGATGCCCACGCCGTAACGTGGGTAAATAAAATAGGAGGTGCCGAAAAAGTATGGCTGACAACAGAGTCAAAATCACGTTGAGATGCAACGAGTGCAAGCAGAGAAACTACAATACCGTCAAGAATAAGAAGAATACTTCCGATAAGCTTGAGCGCAGCAAGTATTGTCCCTTCTGCAGAAAGCACACCAAGCACGTCGAAACCAAGTAAGTTTCTGAAAGGACGATCAAAATGGCAGAAGAAAAGAAGAACGTTGCTCCTTCCAAGAATACCAACGCCGTGAAGAAAGAGACGAAAAAGCTTGGTTTCTTTAAGCGCATAGGAAAATGGTTCCGTGAAATGAAGAGCGAGCTTGCAAAGGTCATGTGGCCCACCAAGAAGACGGTTGCGAACAACACCCTCGTCGCTCTCGTCGTTATGGCGTTCTCGGCCGTTGTCCTTTGGGGCTTCGATAAGGCCGCTACGGCGCTTATCAAGGCCATCACCACTCTCGCAGGGTAACGGCTATGGCGGAAGATGCAAAATGGTATGTGATACACACATACTCAGGCTATGAAAACGCAGTGGCGGCTGCCATAATGAAGGCCGCCGAAAACCGCAGGATGCAGGATCTGATCCGTGAGGTCAACATTCCCATGGAGACCGTGACCGAGATCACCGACGCCGGCGAAAAGACCGTCGAGCGCAAGGTGTTCCCCGGCTACGTCCTCTGCAAAATGGTGCTGACCGACGACAGCTGGCATTTGATCCACAACGTCCGCGGCGCAACCGGCTTCGTCGGAGCGGGCGGAAAGGCCGTTCCTCTCACGGAGCAGGAAATATTTGATCTGGGAGTCGAGCGTCACGAGATAGTCGTGGGCTTCGGCGTGGGCGACACCGTCAAGGTGACGGACGGCCCGCTTGCCGGCTTCCTCGGCGTTGTCGAGGAGCTTGAGCCGGATAAGGACAGAGTCCGTGTCGTCGTGTCGATGTTCGGCAGGGAGACACCCGTCGATCTCGAGCTGGATCAGGTCGAAGAAATCAAAGAATAATAAGAAAGAGGTGCTAAGAAATGGCACAGAAAATAGTTGGATATGTAAGATTCCAGGTTCCCGCCGGCAAGGCGACCCCGGCACCCCCCGTAGGTCCCGCACTTGGTCAGTACGGCGTTAACATCGGTCAGTTCACCAAGGACTTTAACGAGCGCACCAAGGGTGACATGGGCATGATGATCCCCGTCGTCATCACCGTTTACTCCGACCGCACCTTCTCCTTCATCACCAAAACGCCTCCCGCAGCCCTGCTCATCAAGAAGGCCTGCGGCATCGACACCGCATCCGGCGTTCCCCAGAGGGACAAGGTCGCAACCATCAGCAAGGAAGATCTTCGCAAGATCGCAGAGCAGAAGATGCCCGACCTCAATTGCACCGACATCGAGTCCGCAATGAGCATGATCGCCGGCACCTGCCGTTCCATGGGCGTAGTCGTAGGCGACTGATCCCGTCAAGTGGGAGGATTTATTCCGACTCAACCACATTATTAGGAGGAAACGAAATTGTTTAGAGGTAAAAATTATAAAGAGAGCGCAAAGC
>CAVFTS010000046.1:0-6627 GCA_963625655.1 Oscillospiraceae bacterium | reverse complement strand
TCGTAACCCCGCCGCCTCAGGTCATTGTTCCGATGGCACAGCACATCGGCGCACCTTGCCAGCCGCTGGTAGCGGTAGGCGACTATGTCACCATGGGTCAGAAGATCGGCGAGAATCCCGCCCCCGTCTCCGCCCCGGTGCATTCTCCCGTCTCCGGCAAGGTAGTAGCAATTGAGCCCAGACCCCATCCCCTGGGCGACATGATCCCGGCAGTCGTTATCGAAAACGACTATCAGGATACCCCGTGCAAGGATATGGCTCCCCTCACCGAGGAAGAGCTTAAGGATCCCGAAGCGATAATCGCACGTCTGCGTGAAGCAGGCATCGTCGGCATGGGCGGCGCAATGTTCCCCACCGCATTCAAGATCAAGAGCGGTCTCGGCAAGGTCGATACCCTCATCATCAACGGTGCGGAATGTGAGCCTTACCTTAACGGCGACCACTGGACCATGAAGCTTCATCCCGAAGAGCTGCTTCGCGGTATCGAGCTTGCCCGCATTGCCAGCGGTCTCGACAAGGCGTACTACGGCATCGAGAAGAATAAGATGGACGCCATCGAAATTCTCAACTCGAAGGACCCCGCAAAGTACGGCGTCGAGATAGTTCCCGAAGAGGTCAAGTACCCCCAGGGCGCAGAGAAAATGCAGATCAAGGTCATCACGAACCGTGAGGTCAAGCCCGGCGGACTGCCCGCAGGCGTCGGCTGCAACGTTATCAGCACCCAGACCGCATATGCGATCTACAAGGCTTGCTACGAAGGCGTTCCCTGCTTTGAGCGTATACTCACCGTGGGCGGCTCCGCAATAGCAAAGCCCTTCAACCTGCAGTGCCGTATCGGTACTCCCTTCAGATACATAGTCGAGCAGTGCGGCGGCTTTGTAAAGACCCCCAAGAAGATCGTCCTCGGCGGACCGATGATGGGTCTTATAGCCACCAACCTCGACGCCGTGAACATCAAGGGTACGGCAGGCATCCTTTTCTTCACCGAGGAAGAGGACAGAACGGTCGAAAATCCCACCTGCATACGCTGCGGCAAGTGCATCACCGTATGCCCCATGGGACTTGAGCCCGTTTATATGTATGCATACTTCAAGAAGGGTGACTTCGAGAACATGAAGAAGTACCACATTCTTGACTGCTTCGAGTGCGGCAGCTGCTCCTACAACTGCCCCGGCAGAATGCCGCTGACCCACTCCTTCAAGACCGCAAAGCTTCTCTTCGCAGCCAAGGCAGCGGAGGAGAAGGCAAGAGCGGAAGCCGCTGCAAAGGAGGCCGAGAAAAAGTGATACAGAAAGAATATACCTTTGATGCCTCCTACCAGCCTCAGGTAAGGACCAAGACCGGCACCGCCAACATCATGCTCGACGTTATCATTGCGCTTATCCCCGCAATGGCTGTCGGCGTGTGGCAGTTCGGACTCAAAGCCCTGCTGCTCATCGCAGTTTCCGTTGCGTCCTGCGTTTTCTTTGAGTGGGGCTACCGCAAGCTCTTAAAGAAGAACAACTCCATCGGCGATCTTTCCGCATGCGTCACCGGCGTTCTGATCGCAATGGTCATCCCCGTGGAAGCACCCTGGTGGATGCCCATCGTAGGAGCGGCCTTCTCCATGGTCATCGTAAAGCAGCTTTTCGGCGGACTGGGAAAGAACTTCTTAAACCCCGCACTTGCCGCAAGAGCCTTCCTCATGGCATCCTGGCCCGTCATTATGACCACTTGGGCGGTTCCCGCCGCACTCAGCAAGGTCGTTGACGGCACCACCATGGCAACTCCGCTCAGCATTATGAAGGCCGGCGAGGCTATGCCCGATTACTTCAGCTACGGCAATATGCTCCTCGGCACCATGCCCGGCTGCATCGGTGAAGTGAGCGCTATCGCTCTCCTCATCGGCGGAGCATACCTCATCATCCGCAAGGTGATAAGCTGGCGTATTCCCGTTTCCTTCATCGGAACGGTTGCGGTCATCACTCTGCTCTTCCCCCGCCACGGCGGATTCTTTGACGTCAGCTGGATGCTTCAGAACCTCCTCTCCGGCGGTCTGCTCCTCGGCGCCATCTTCATGGCAACGGATTACTCCTCCAGCCCCGTGACCCTCAACGGTCAGCTTCTGTACGGCTTCGGCTGCGGCGCTCTCACCGTTCTGATCCGTTACTTCGGCGGCTACCCCGAAGGCGTTTCCTACGCCATCCTCATTATGAACCTCTGCGCATGGGCTATCGATAAGGGAACCCGCAGCCGTCAGTTCGGCGTCAGCAAGGAAGACCTTAAGGCAGCCAAAAAGGCAGCAAAGGAGGCAAAGGCAGCATGAAGAAGATAATTAAGCTTGCACTCGTCCTTTTCCTCATATCCGCCATAGTTGCAGGTGTTCTCGGTGTCGTTAACGAGCTTACCAAGGACAGGATCGCTCAGATCGCAGCGGAAAAGACCGCTAAGGCATATGCCGAAGTTCTTGACGCCGAAACCTATGACGAAGCTGAGTACAAAGGCAAAGACACTCAGGTACAGAAGGTCTCCGTCGCAAAGGATAAGGACGGGAATGCGATCGGCTATGTTGTCGAGACTGTCGTGACCGGCAGCCAGGGCAGCATCACCGTCATCGTCGGTGTTGACAATGACCTTAAGTGCACCGGCATTTCCATCACCAAATCCAGCGAGACCTCCGGTCTCGGCGCAGTTGCGTCCAGCCCCAGCGACAAGGGCGTTGCATTCCGTGCACAATTTGAAGAAAAAGGCAAGGATCTCGACCTTACAAAGAACGGCGGCGAGATAGACCAGCTTACCGGTGCGACGATCACCTCCAATGCGATCGTCACCGCAGTGCGCTCCGCCATTACCGCCTGCGAGAGCTTGGGTTAAGGAGGTAGACTTAAATGAACATTAAAAAGCAGTTTAAGGAAGGTCTTATCACCAATAACCCCGTTCTTGTACAGCTCATCGGTATGTGCGCCACCATGGCGATCACCACCAGCCTGTTCAACGGCGTAGGTATGGGCCTCTCCGTTCTCATCATCCTGACCTGCTGCAACGTCGTCGTTGCCGCGATCAGAAAAATCATCCCCAACGAAATCAGACTTGCGATCTTCGTCGTAGTTATCGCAGGCTTCGTTACCATTGTCGACCTGCTTCTGCAGGCGTTCGTTCCCGCACTGAGCGAAGCTCTGGGCGTGTTCATCCCCCTTATCGTCGTTAACTGCATCATCATCGGTCGTGCCGAAGCATTCTGCCAGAAGAACACCGTCGCAGCATCCTTCTTTGACGGCATCTTCCAGGGACTCGGCTACACCGTCGTGCTTATCATCATGTGCCTCATCCGTGAGCTTCTCGGCTTCGGCACCATCGGCGGCGGTCTCATCGACGCCGCCAAAGGTCTCACCCTTGACGGCACCGGCTCCGGCATCGCAGTGTTCGGCGCAAACTATCAGGGCGCAATGATCCTCACCATGCCCTTCGGCGGCTTCCTCACTCTCGGCTGCCTTATTGCCGTAATGCAGTACGCACTCAAGAAGTCTGCCGACAAGAAAGCAAAGAAGGAGGCTGAAAAATAATGACAACAGATGCTTCCATTATTACCATAGCCCTCACCGCAATACTTATAAACAACTTCATCTTCTCGCAGTTTTTGGGCTGCTGCCCCTTCCTGGGCTGCTCCTCCAAGGTCGACACTGCGATAGGCATGGGTCTTGCGGTCACCTTCGTTATGGGTCTTGCTTCCGCGATCTGCTACATCGTGGACATCTACATACTCGTCCCGCTGAATCTCCAGTTCCTCGAGACCCTCGCTTTCATCCTCATCATCGCATCTCTGGTTCAGTTCGTTGAGATGTTCCTCAAGAAGGCGATCCCGTCCCTGTATTCCGCACTGGGCATTTACCTGCCCCTTATCACCACCAACTGTGCGGTTCTCGGCGTTGTTCTTCTCAACGTCCAGTACGGCTTCAACTTCATCCAGTCCACCCTCTACGGCGTGTTCGGCGGTCTCGGCTTCCTCGTGGCTATCGTTCTGTTTGCATCCGTGCGTGAGCGCATTGATCATGCGGAATACCCCGAGTGCTTTGAAGGCTTCCCGATCTGCCTTGTGTCTGCGGCTCTGCTCGCTCTTGCCTTCATGGGCTTCAGCGGCATGAAGATTCCGCTTTAAGGAGGTAGTAATATGGACTTTCATTCTGTTCTCCTTGCCGTGCTCGTTCTCGGCGCAATGGGCGGCATTTTCGGTGCCATCCTCGCATTCGCATCAAAAATATTCTACGTTGAAGTAGACCCCAAGCAGGAAGCCGTCCGCGAGTGCCTTGCGGGCGCAAACTGCGGCGGCTGCGGATACCCCGGCTGTGACGGCTACGCCGCTGCGGTCGCAAAGGGCGAAGCTCCCGTCAACAAGTGTGTCGCCGGCGGTGCGGAAGCTGCCGCAAAGATCGGTGAGATTATGGGCGTTGCCGCAGGCGATGCCGAGAAGATGGTCGCATTCGTTCCCTGCTCCGGCACCGAGGGTCACGCCGTCAAGCGCTTCAACTACAACGGGCCTCAGAACTGCCAGGCAGCAATGCTGTTCGGCGGCAAGAGCAATATGGACTGCCGCTTTGCCTGCATAGGCCTCGGCAACTGCGCAAACGCCTGCCAGTTCGGTGCAATGCACATCGTTGACGGCGTTGCAAAGGTCGACCGTGAAAAGTGCGTCGGCTGCGGTGCCTGCGTCAATGCCTGTCCCAAAAAGATCGTCAAGCTCATTCCCTATGACCAGCACGTCATGGTTGCCTGCTCCAGTCACGACAAGGGCGCAGCAGTCAACAAGATCTGCGAAGCCGGCTGCATCGGCTGCATGAAGTGCCAGAGAGAATGCCCCGTTGACGCTATCGTCGTCAAGGACAGCCTTGCAATGATCGACGTATCCAAGTGCATACAGTGCGGTCACTGCGCAGACATTTGCCCCCGTCACATCATCAAGATCCACAACCCCGTTGCGGTTCTTAAAAAGAAATAATTTTTCAAAATTGCAAGACCGTCGGACTTTCGTCCGACGGTTTTTGCATATTCTGCGTCCGCTGCGCACAGAATATCCGCAGTCAGGAGTGATATTTATGAGCGTTAAGCAAAAAAAGCTTGTGTTGGCGGTGCTGCTTATCTTTGCCGTGAACTTTCTCATCATTGCGCTTGCGCAATCGGCGAGAGCGGAATCGTATAAGCGAGGCTCAAGCGGCGAAACCGTTAAGGAAATACAAAATAGGCTCAAAAGCTGGGGCTACTACGAGGGCGAGGTCGACGGCGTGTACGCCAGCCGAACCGAAAAGGCGGTGCGCTACTTCCAAAGCAGCAACGGGCTCACCGTTGACGGCAAGGCGGGCAGGGAGACGCTGGCGGCACTCGGAATATACGAGACGTCGTCCGGCAGCGGCGGAGCCTCCGAGGGCGATGTTTACCTGCTTGCACGGCTCATCTCGGCGGAGGCAAGGGGTGAGCCGTACATGGGACAGGTCGCAGTCGGAGCGGTCGTTTTGGACAGAATAGACCATCCCTCGTTCCCGAACAGCCTCTCCGGTGTAATATATCAATCGGGCGCCTTCTCCTGCCTCGACGACGGGCAGTTTGACCAACCGATCTCCGAGAGCGCATACAGAGCCGCACGGGAGGCGTTGGCAGGCTCCGACCCAACAGGCGGCGCAATATACTACTTCAATCCGGCAACGGCGACGAGCAAATGGATATGGTCAAGACCCCTCATGGTCGTGATAGGCAGCCACAGATTCTGCGCATGACTTGAAATTTGCGGCGCTTTAGGCTATACTGCTTTTAACAACGGCGTGGCCGGTACATAGAAAGGACTAGAAGTATGACTCATTGCCCGGAATGCGGAGCCTATATCCCCGACGGCGGCAGGATGTGCATAGCCTGCGGCTGGAAGCCCGAAACGGACGACACTCCGTTTATGGATAACCCTTATATCAGCTATCTCCAACAGGTGGTGGATACCGTAGTGAACGAGTTCCCCGACAAAAAGGACGGCGATGCCGGACTACCGCCGCACGACAACTCCGGTTGGATCGCAGCAGCGAGCTACCTCGGACCTGCGTTCATATACACCTATTTTAAGTATAACGAGTACGATATAGTTCGCTATCACGCAAATCAGGCTTGCATCCTGTTCCTGCTCAATATTGCCGTCGATTTTGTGGGCAAGATCCCACTCCTCGGAAAGCCGATAAAGAGCTTGGCGGGTGCGGCGCTGCTGGCTCTTGCCTTCATCGGCGCAAAGGCAGCCGTTGCGAAAAAGAGCGAGCCGTTGCCCGTTGTCGGCGAGCTGGGGATAGAGATCCTGAAGTAAGCGGGAACGACATTTTGTGCGTCGCTTACACTCGACGCACAATACCTTGATATCGCAAAATAATCCGAAAAAACAGGCAAAAAACTGTTGACAAAGCACTAAAGCGGTGGTATTCTAACAAAGCACTTCACGGAAGGCACGACATCAAAAGCGGTCGGAAAATTTAAAATTATTTTCCGAAAAGCACTTGACAAATGAGTTCCGCTGTGCTAAAGTAAATAAGCTGCCGATTGTGGCAGCGAGTGTACCTTGAAAATTAAACAATGTAAGAACAAAGCTTATGCTAAATAAGCACCGAAAAAGGGTTCAAAAGTCAG
>CAVFTS010000045.1:0-7067 GCA_963625655.1 Oscillospiraceae bacterium | reverse complement strand
CCCGCTTCTTCACCGACTTCTCCAAGAAGGAGTCCTGTGGTAAATGCACCCCCTGTCGTGACGGTATACCGCAGATACTCGACATACTCGAACGCATCACCCACGGCAACGGCAAGATTGAAGATATCGACACGCTCTCCGAGCTTGCATCCGTTATCAAGAGCTGCTCGCTGTGCGGTCTCGGCAAGAACGCTACCAACCCCGTACTCAGCACTCTGAAATACTTCAAGGACGAATATATTGCACACGTTGTCGACAAAAAGTGTCATGCAGGCGTCTGCCGTTCTCTGTGCAGTATGTGGATAGACCCCGAAAAGTGCATCGGCTGCACCAAGTGCGCCCGCAACTGCCCCGTCAATGCAATATCCGGCGAACTCAGAAAGCCGCACACCATCGACAACACCAAGTGCATTATGTGCCGTGAATGCAAAAACGGCTGCCCGAAGAACGCTATAAAGGAGGTTTGAGCATGAAAACAATGTTTATTGACGGCATCGAATGTGAATTTGAAAATGCCCGCAACGTACTTGAAGTTGCACAACAGAATCACTTTGACATACCCAGCCTTTGCTACTGTGAGAACCTCTCCGTCTACGGCGGCTGCCGTCTGTGCGTCGTCGAAAACGAGCGTGGCGGCATCGAAGCCGCTTGCACCATGGTGCCGAGAGACGGCATGGTCGTGCGCACCAACACCTCAAGGCTCAGAAAGCACCGTCAGATGGTGCTTGAGCTGCTGCTTGCAAATCACAATTCCGACTGCACCTCCTGTGACAAGTCCGGCAGGTGCAAGCTTCAGGAATACTGCACCCGCTACGGAGTTAGCCGTCCCCGCTTCCCCGTCAACTACTGCAAGGAGCCTATCGATGACTCCTCGCCGTCCATCATCCGTGACCCGTCCAAGTGCATTCTCTGCGGCAAATGCGTCAGAGTGTGCGAGGAGATACAGAACATCGGCGCCGTGGACTTTGCAAACCGAGGCATCGAGGCGTTCATCTCCTGCGGCTTCGGCAAGAAGCTTGCCGAGACCAAGTGCGTCGCCTGCGGTCAGTGCGCAGCCGTGTGTCCCACGGGCGCTCTCACCGTCAGAAACGAAGTGTCGAAGATGTGGAAGGCTATCCACGAGACCGGCACAAAGGTTGCGGTTCAGGTCGCTCCCGCAGTCCGTGTCGGCATCGGTGAGGAGTTCGGCATTCCCGCCTACATCCCCGTAATGGGCAAGATCGTGTCGGCGCTCAAGCGTTTGGGCGTGGACTATGTGTTCGACACCTCGCTCACCGCCGACCTCACCATCATGGAGGAATCGGCCGAGTTCCTTTCAAAGCTCGAAAAGGGCGAAAAGCTGCCGCTTTTCACCTCCTGCTGCCCCGGTTGGATAAAGCACGTTGAAAATAAGCATCCCCATCTCATGCCTCAGGTCTCCACCTGCGGCTCTCCGATGGAGATGTTCGGTGCCCTGATAAGGCAGTATTACAGTGACGAGGATCTTTTCTCCGTTGCGATCATGCCCTGCACCGCCAAGAAAGCGGAGGCACAGCGTCCGGAGCTTGTCAAGGACGGCGAACGCCTTATTGATCTCGTTCTCACAACGCAGGAGCTGGTTCGCATGATTAAGGAAGCCGGCATCGACTTTGCAAATCTCCCCGACACGGAGCCGGACTCCCCCTTCTCCTCATACACCGGCGCAGGCGTCATCTTCGGTGTCACCGGCGGCGTTACCGAAGCGGTCATCCGCAGAGTTCTTGCCGACAAATCCACCGCCACAATAGCGTCCGTTGCGGAATGCGGCGTCCGTGGACTTGAGGGCATCAAGGCCTTTGAGGTCACGGCAGGCGACCTCACCCTCCGCATTGCGGTTGCAAACGGTCTTGCAAACGCCGACAGGCTCATTGAGAAGCTTGAAAGCGGCGAGGTGCAGTACGACTTTGTCGAGGTCATGGCGTGCCCCAACGGCTGCATCGGCGGCGGCGGTCAGCCCCCCGCCTGCAACAGCCGCAAGGCTGAACGCAACGACGGTCTGTTTGCGGCCGACGAGGAATGTGACCTGCGCTCCTCCGACCTTAACCCCGCTCTCGACGGCATCTACAAGATGCTCGGCAAGCGGACGCATGAGCTGCTGCACGTTCACTACCCCGATCACGGAAAGCACTGATATACAGCACGAAAAAACCTGATGCCGACTTGACACGGACTGACAACGAAGTATTGAACACGAAGTTATCAGTCCGTAGCAAAGGCGAGAAAAAATACCGAGATTAGCATTGATAAATACTATTCTCGGTATTTTTCTATATGTACAGGCAACATTGCCATCAACAAGGCCAACCCGCAGATTCGATTTATCTTCCCGTTTCACATATAATCACGGTGAAATCGCAAAGTGCTGTACGCCGAACTGCTCACAAGCGGCAGACCGAACAATTATCTCACCGACATTGACCATGAGGCAGCGGAAATGTTCTCTCGGCCGGTATGCCAAATTGCGGAGGTTGAGGGCATTACCGAAAAGCCGAAAGCTAATGATATGATGTTGTGGGTCGATCGAACGCATAATCGGTCAGAGTATATTCTCAACAGCTTCGATGTCCCATACACCAACGGCTTCACGGAAGGCTGTAACAACAAAACAAAGGTGCTGAAGCGCGTCTGCTTCGGCGTCAGAAACTTCGATACCTTCAGAAACAGGATACTCCATTGCGATCCTTCCTACTAAACAAGAGAGTGCACGCCACTCCGTACACTCTCTTCTCTCAGATCTTCGTTATTTGCTCTGCCCCAACTATTGACATAGAGCCTTTTTTACTATGCGGGAAACAGAGGCTACATAGCCTCTATTTCCTTTATGTTGTACTCATTGCCCGTGAGCAGATAGGTATGCTCGCTTTTGCAGTAGGGGCAAATCTTGGCGTACTTCACGGTGGAATAGGTTTTGCCGCAGTCCTCGCAATAGGTGACAGCATCGAGCTTTTCAACCTTGAGCTCGGTGTCCTTGAGGTACTTTGTCTCCTTCCTTGCCCAGTTCCAGCAGTCGACGATGTATTCGGGAATGATACCGCTGACCTCGCCGATCTCCAGCGTCACCGATGCAACGACGGAGAGCTTATGCTCCTCTACAAGATTTTCGACCTCTTTGATGACATAGAAAACCGTTCCAAGCTCATGCATGGATAATTCCTCCGATGATCATTTCTTTGCAAACTTTGCCTTGAGGTCCTTTATAAGAATCTTTCCGGCACGCTTTGCGGCGTAGGGTCCGATGAGCTTGAGCTTATCCTCTGCGGTACACATTACGGAAGCCTCCGGAACGTCTCTCGTCAGGTGGATGGCGTCAAATTCGCAGCGGGTGGTGCAGAGACCGCAGCCGATGCAACGGTTGGTATCAACGATGGAGGCGCCGCAGCCGAGGCAGCGGGAGGCTTCCTTCTTGACCTGATCCTCGGTGAAGGTCATGCGATCGTTCTTCATGGTCTTTGCCTTCTTGGGATCGTGGCGAACTTCCTGACGTCCGGGACGGTCAAAGCTCTCGATGCCGAGAACAACGTCCTTCTTGTTAAGCTCAATGAAGTCTCTGCGGTTGCGAGCGAGGGTGAGGCTCTGACCGGGATGTACATAGCGGTGCAGGGAGATGGCTGCCTCGTGGCCTGCCGCGATTGCGTCGATTGCAAACTTCGGGCCGGTCATGCAGTCGCCGCCGACAAAGATGTCGGGCTGAGCGGTCTGAAGGGTGAGTCCGTCCGCTTCGGCGTTATCCTTCTTGCCCTTGAGCATTGCGCCCGTGTCAAGCTCGCCCCAGTCGATGACCTGACCGACGGCGGCAATGACGGAGTTGACCTTGATGGTCTTGAACTTTCCGGTGCCGACGGGCTTTCTGCGGCCCTTCTCATCGGGCTCGCCAAGCTCCATGACCTCGACCTTGAGACCATTTACCTTGCCCTGAGCGGTGCCGGTGATCTCAACGGGAGAGCTGAGGTAGTGGACTTTGATGCCCTCTTCGAGCGCTTCAGCAAGCTCTTCTCTGTCGGCGGGCATTTCTTCCTCGCTTCTGCGGTAGACGATGTACGCCTCCTCTGCGCCGGTGCGGATGGCGGTGCGCACAACGTCCATTGCGACGTTGCCGCCGCCGATGACTGCGACCTTCTTGCCAAGCTCGACCTTGTTGCCGAGGTTTATCTCACGCAGGAAGTCAACGCCGCCGTAGACACCCTGAAGATCCTCGCCGGGAATGCCGAGCTTTGCGCTCTTCTGTGCGCCGATGGCAACGAAGAAGCCCTTGTAGCCCTCGTCACGGAGCTGCTGAATGGTGATGTCCTTACCGACCTCAACGCCGCACTTGAAGGTGACGCCCATCTTCTTGAGAACGTCGATCTCGGCATTGATGACCTTGCGGTCGAGACGGAAGGAGGGGATGCCCATGGTGAGCATACCGCCGGGGACCTTGTTGCGGTCGAACACGGTCACGGGGTAGCCCATGTTGGCGAGGTAGTATGCGCAGCTCATGCCGGCGGGACCTGCGCCGATGACGGCGATCTTTTCCTCGTAATCCTCTGTAGACAGTCTCTTGGTTCTGCGAGGCGGAATGTAGCGATCCTTCTCGTTTATCTCCTTCTCGGCAATGAACTTTTTGATCTCGTCGATAGCAACGGGAGCGTCAACGCCGCCTCTGGTGCAGGCGTCCTCACAGCGGCGGTTGCATATGCTGCCGCAGACTGCCGGGAAGGGGTTATCCTGCTTTATGAGCTTGAGAGCGTCGAGATAGCGGCCTTCGCCCGCCATCTTGATGTAGCCCTGAACCGCAATGTGTGCGGGGCAGGCTGCCTTACAGGGAGCCGTACCGGTGTCATAGCAGTTGATCTGATTGTCGTCCTTATAGTTTTCGTTCCACATATGCGGGCCCCAGTGATTCTCTGCGGGGTCGGGGAACTTGGGATACTCGACGGGGCCGTTCTTGGTGCAGAGCTTCTGACCGAGCTTTACGGCGCCGGCGGGGCAGACCTCAACGCACTTGCCGCAGGCAACGCAGTCCTCGGTCTTGACGTGCGCTCTGTAGGCGGAAGCGGAGAGGTTGGGGGTATTAAAGAGCTGAGAGGTCCTCAGAGCGTAGCAGACACCGACGGCACAGTTGCATATCGCAAAAATCTTGTCCTCACCGTCGATGTTGGTGATCTGGTGGACGTAGCCCTCCTCCTCTGCACGGCGGAGAACCTCCATGACCTGCTCATAGCTGGCGTTGTCGATGCCGTCCTTGCCGGTCTCTTCACAGTAGCGGGCGCAGTCGCCGACGGCGATACACCAATGCTGGGGCAGATCACCGGAGCCTCTGCCGTTGAAGGACTCGACCATACGGCAGGAGCAAACACCGATGCAGAAGTGGTCATACTTCTTGAGCCAATGGGAAAGATGCTCAACGGAGACGGACTTCGACTCGTGAGCTATCGCCTTTTCCACGGGGATGACGTGCATGCCGACTCCTGCGCCTCCGGGAGGCACCATGGGAGTCACGCCTTCAAGCGGCAGTCTCGCCATGTTGTTGAAGAATTCGGTGACTTCGGGATGTTTCTCAACGAAGTTCCTTCTCATGTTGAAGAATTCCGCGGCACCGGGAACGAAAAGCGGAAGCACCCACTGCTTATGATGATCCTCGTTTTCCCAGTTGTATTCGAGGATGCCGATGCAGCTCATCTCAAAGAGCATGTCGGAAAGCTTCTTCTCATCGGTCCAGCCGGTGAGCGCCTTGATCTCCTCGAAGGATGCGGGCTTACGGTGGGAGGGCATTGCGAGCGCAATGTCGACCATATCGTCGTCCAGTATGTTGGCGAGACCCCAGAATTCGGGATCTTCCTCGGTGAGCTTGACAAGACCGAGCTTCTGCGGGATCCTGTCGGTCATCTTTCTGCCGAGAGCAAAAAGCTTTTCTTTGTTTGTGACCATATGTAGTCCCCTTTCAAATTTAATCTCCCTAAAAATGTTGCGCTATAACAGTATACCATATTCCGAATCCGTTTTACAACACATAAATTAGGCAAATTGTGAGCGGTTTAACAAAAATTGTCCCCGTGTATCAAAAATTTTGCGCTTTACACGGCAGGACTTGCACATTGCCTCCCTCTTGTGGTATTATAAAAAGAAAAGTTCCGAACGGTCGGACAAGATAAAATTAAAAAGGATGTTTGAAATGAAAACCTATGTTTTTTACTTCAGTCCCACGGGCGGCACAAGAATGGTCGCAAACTACATAGCCAAGGAGTTGGGAGCGGACGATATCGACATCACCGTTCGCTGCCTTGACATGAGCCTTGCGGAGGACAATCTTGCGTTCTTCTGCGTCCCGGTCTACGCCGGACGTGTTCCTATCCCCGTGTACGAGCGCATGGCGCATATCAAGGGAAACAACACTCCTGCCGTGATGGTCGCCTGCTACGGCAACAGAGCCGTGGATGATACGCTTATCGAGATGAGCGACCTTGCAAAGAAAAGGGGCTTTAAGACCGTCGGCGGAGCCGAGATGATAACGCCGCACGCATTCAATCCTGAAGTCGGCAAGTTCCGTCCCGACGAGGACGATCGTGCAAAGCTCAAGGCATTTTTGGATAAGCTTCTTGCAAAGCAGACGCTTACTGAAGTGCAGATGCCCGGCGATCCCGCCTACGGCGACAAGAAGCGTGCAAAGCTTCCCCTGTTTCCGAGACCGGCTAAGGAATGTATCGGCTGCGGCATATGCTTTAACAACTGCCCCATGAAGGCGATCAGCGAGGTCGGCATGAAGGTCAAGAAAAAGTCCTGCATAAGCTGTATGCGCTGTATCGATATGTGTTCCACCAGCTCAAGGCATCTGCCCCCGGTGATGCAGTTTATCGGTGAGGCAGCCGTTATGCCCATGGGAATAATCAAGAAATCTCCCAAATTCTACCTGTAAAAAGCCAATAAGCAAAGGCTCGGTCTTAGGAATGACCGAGCCTTTGCTTTAGCGTGTCAAAAAAGTCATACTTGCATTGTCAAGTTAAGTGCAACGAAGTATTGAAAAAGGACTCGAAGGGAGTACGCCAACGAAGGCATTTGCGAGGACGGAGATT
>CAVFTS010000044.1:0-8309 GCA_963625655.1 Oscillospiraceae bacterium | reverse complement strand
GGTATACATAGTTGACATAATATTGTTAACATAATATGCCGTCATAATTAACAAAATTGATCAAATTTCAGAAAAACACTTGATTACAGAAAGAATTTGTATTATATTGTCCCTACTGGTAGTTATGTAAATTCGACCATTATTCTTTCTGTTTGAAATTGTTTGGGAGACTTTAATGAAAGTTTTAAACGGAAGAATAGAAAAATTTTCATCAAAGACGTCGATCGGTGGCTTTTTGCTTCCTTTTTCAATGATTTTGCTCGGCTTTGCCCTTGCGTTTTTTGAGGGCGGAGGCATGGCGAAGTGGATACTGAGAGCTGCGTTAAAGTCCGAAATCGACATATTCTTCGGCGCCGATTTAGGTTGCGTTTTAATTTTTGCGTCGCTTGTATTAGCCGCAATGTTCATAGCGGCTTCGTTGCTTATTGCGCTCAGCTGCTTTGTGTACGGTTATTTTTCGACCGCTTCATGGAGTTTCATAATATCTCGTTTATCCGATGACATAAGTTTCGGATGCATTATTACGAGGTTTTTTCTTGTTTTGCTCTTTACGGCTGCATTTATCGTTTTTGCACAAATCGAGCTTCGGTTCTATTCGAATGCAGCGGTCGTTTTCTTCAGGAATAAGAGCTTAGTCTCTCGCCTGCGTCGAGTGCTTGTATCGGCGCTGGCTGCAATTTTGATTTTGCTGTCGGTGTGCAGACTTTTTGCCAAGCTGTTTCCGATTGCTTTATAGACTATAGAAAGGGGGGAGCTGAATGCTTAATTCCATCTGCATAGAAAACTTTAACAGATACCTTACGGAAGTTAAGAAAGCGTCTCAGAACACCCTCAGCTCTTATCTCCGTGACATCAGGCAGCTTGCGGATTATCTTGATACCCACACCGGCGACTCGCTTGATCTCGCTACGGACGACGATCTGTCTACATATATTTCGTGGCTCAGGGGTAACGGAAAATCGGTTGCGACGGTTTCAAGGGCAATCGCATCTCTTAAATGCTTCTACGGTTGGCTTCTGAATGAGGGCAGCATAAAAGAAAACCCTGCAACCAAGCTTACGCCGGACAAGACCACGCCTAAGCTTCCGCAGATACTTACGAGCAAGGAGGTTGAGCTCCTCCTTGAACAGCCCTCCTGCACCGATGCCAAGGGCTACCGTGACAGAGCAATGCTTGAATTGCTGTATGCAACCGGCATAAGGGTCAGTGAGCTTATCTCGCTTGACATGAGCGATGTTAACACCTCGGCGGGCGTTATCCGCTGCAAGGGCAAGGATAAGGAGCGCTTTATCCCGCTCTATCCCACCGCAGTCAAGGCGCTGTCGGAGTACATCGAATTTATTCGTCCGCAGATGATCGCACTTCCCAATGAGCAGGCGCTGTTTGTGAATGTCAGCGGAGAGCGAATGTCAAGGCAGGGCTTCTGGAAGATTATAAAGTCCTACCAGCAGAAGGCACATATCGACAAGACCATTACACCACATACGCTCAGGCACTCGTTTGCGGCCCATCTCCTTGAAAACGGCGCAGATATACACTCCATTCAGGAAATGCTGGGGCATGCAGACATATCTTCGACGCAGATCTACTCCCAGCTTGTGAAAAAACAGCTCAAGGATGTTTACAACAAAGCTCATCCGAGAGCGTGAACCGAACTTTAAGACCGCATCCGTATGCAGATGCGGTCTTTTTGCTTGCCATCTATATTTTAACGTGATAAAATATAGTGATTGGAGTGATGGCTTTGCGAATATTGGGCATTGACCCCGGATTGGCTACCGTGGGATTCGGAGTCGTGGACACGGCTAAGAACGCTATGAAGCTTGTGAGCTGCGGCGTTATAAGTACCCCGGCGCACACCTCGCTTTCAAGCAGACTTGACCGCATTTTCTCCGATATGAATGAGCTTATTCAGACCTTTAGCCCCGATGTGATATCGGTCGAGGAGCTGTTTTTCAACACAAATATCACGACTGGCATTGCGGTTTCGCACGCAAGGGGAGTGATACTCCTGTCGGCATACAGAAGCGGAGTGCCTGTTTACGAGTACACGCCGCTTCAGGTGAAGCAGGCGGTGGTGGGTTACGGAAGGGCGGAAAAGCGGCAGGTCATCGACATGGTAAAGCGCTTGCTCCGACTACCGGCTGCACCTAAGCCGGACGACGCTGCCGATGCCGTTGCACTGGCGGTTTGTCATGCAAGATGCTCGACCTCGCTGCTTGCCGGAAAGGAAGGAAATGACGTATGTTCTACCATTTAGAGGGCGTTGTCACCGACATAGACATCAATTTTGCCGTCATCGACTGCGGCGGAGTCGGCTACGGAGTCAACACGACCGCAAACACACTATCGCACTTAAAAATAAACGAAGGCGCAAAGCTGTATATATCGGAGTGCATCAAAGAGGATGCGTTTGATCTCTACGGCTTTTATACACTCAGCGAGAAGCGCTGTTTTGAAATGATGCTCACGGTTTCCGGCATCGGCCCGAAGGCGGCTCAGTCGATTTTGTCCCTCAACACGCCGGAGACACTTGCCATGGCGGTGATGAACGGGGACGAAAAGCCCATAACCGCCGCACCCGGAGTCGGCAAAAAGATTGCCCAGAGACTGATTCTTGAACTGAAGGACAAGATGAGCAAGCAGGCGGGTACCGCTGCGACCGAGCTTCCGTATTTTGCGGCTCAGGCACAAAGCGGCGCCAAAAACGAAGCCGTGACCGCACTCACGGTGCTTGGATATTCGACTTCCGAGATCAATGCTTCGCTTGGCACTTTTGACCCGTCGGGCATGACAACCGAGCAGATAGTGAAGCTCGCACTGAAGAATTTGATGAAGTAGGAGGCGGCATATGAGTATAAATTTTTCCGAAGGACTTAACGACGCCGCTGCCATTACAAGCTCGGCGGCCCAGCCGGAGGATTCCGGCGAAGGCAGTCTGCGCCCGAAAACGCTAAACGAGTATATCGGGCAGAAGAAGGCGAAGGACAATCTGAGCGTGTTTATTGACGCTGCAAGAATGAGAAACGAGCCTCTTGACCATGTGCTTCTGCACGGACCTCCGGGACTCGGCAAGACGACGCTTGCCGCCGTTATTGCAAACGAAATGGGAGTCAATATGCGTATAACCTCCGGTCCTGCAATTGAGAAGCCCGGTGATCTTGTCGCCATGCTCACGAACCTCAACGAGGGTGACATACTGTTTGTGGACGAGATACACCGCCTCAACAGGGCGTATGAGGAGATCCTGTATCCCGCAATGGAGGATTATGCGATAGATATTATCCTCGGCAAGGGACCTTCCGCAAACTCCATACACCTTGAGCTTCCGAAGTTTACGCTCATAGGTGCTACCACACGTTCGGGACAGCTCACAGCACCGTTGAGAGACCGTTTTGGAGTCACACTGCGTCTTGAGCTTTACACTCCGGAGGAGCTTTGTCGAATTGTCAGGCGCTCAGCCGGAATACTTGGCATTGAGATAGAGCCTGATGGCGCAATGGAGATCGCATCAAGATCGAGAGGTACGCCGAGAATTGCAAACAGAATGCTTCGCCGTGTGCGTGACTTTGCGCAGGTCAAGGCGGACGGCGTTATTACGAATGCGGTTGCGGATATGGCGCTGTCACGGCTTGAGGTGGATAAGCTCGGACTTGACTCACTTGACCGACGTATGCTCGGCAGCATAATCGAATACTACGGCGGCGGTCCCGTCGGTGTGGAAACTCTCGCTGCGACGATAAACGAAGACTCCGTTACCCTTGAGGACGTCTATGAGCCGTATCTTCTCCAGCAGGGATTCCTCACGAGGACACCGAGAGGCCGCTGCGTCACCCGAAAGGCGTATTTGCACTTGGGGATAGAGTATGCGGGGCAGCAGGAAATTGACCTGTGATTTGCGATTATTCCTTGCTTATCAATACTTTTTTTGAGTATTTCTATTGACTTTCGCCGGTATTGCTATATAATATAGTAGATTGTTTGGGAATATTAGTTTTTGCATGATAAATTATTCGGAACTTGATGATAATAGATTACAGGAGCTGTCGGCTGCCGGTGACAGGCAGGCGGAGGAGCGGCTTGTCGTGAAATATATGCGGCTCGTGCGTAGGTGTTCACGCCCGTTTTTCCTCGTCGGCGGCGCTCCGGAGGACCTTATACAAGAAGGTATGCTCGGGCTGCTTTCCGCAATCAGACAGTACGATCCTAAGCAAAATACGGCATTTAAAACATATGCCGAGCTGTGCATCAAAAACAGACTTTTGAGCGCAGTCAAAACCGATTCACGTTTGAAGCACAATCCGCTTAACGACGGGTTGCCGCTCGACTCATTACTCTCAGAAGAATCCCAGATCCCCCTATTGGCATACACCGAACTTTTTCGGAGAACACCTGAAGAGCAGGTTCTGGCCAGAGAGAACAAAATAGAATTGCAGCAATCGTTTAAGCGTTGCCTTTCGCCGATGGAAGGGAGTGTCTTGCGGCTGTACCTTGACGGCTTGAGCTATCAGGAAATAGCGGAGCAGACCGGAAATCCGATCAAAGCCGTCGACAATGCAATTCAGAGAATCAGGCGCAAACTGGCGCAAAACCTTGATTCGGGCGTTATCAGCAAAAGCTGACGCATATAAAAGCCGATAGGCAAGTTTTTCAAAAGAGAGGATTCAAAATGTACGAAGACAAGACCTTAGTTTGCAAAGAGTGTGGTCAGGAGTTTGTGTTCTCCGCAGGTGAGCAGGAATTCTACGCAGAGCGTGGCTTCCAGAACGAGCCCCAGCGCTGCAAGGCATGCCGTGATGCACGCAAGAACGCAGCACGTGGTCCCCGTGAGTTCTTTACCGCAAAATGTGCAGCTTGCGGCGGCGAAGCAAAGGTTCCCTTTGAGCCTAAGTCTGACCGTCCCGTATACTGCAGCGAGTGCTTTGCAAAGATGAGGGAAGAGCAGGCCTGAAATTCCTTTAGGCAATAGAAAGGGGCGCTCAAGAAGCGTCCCTTTCTGTTTGGCAAAGCGAAAATTCACTTAGACAGGAGACGGAACAATGCTTGAAATTACAAAGGAAACTATGATTTCCGAAATCCTTGAAAAATGCCCCGAAGCTATGCCCAAGTTTCAGGAGCTTGGCATGCACTGCCTCGGATGCGCACTTGCAACCGCCGAAACGCTTCAGCAGGCTTGCGAAGCACACGGCGTTGACGTTGACGAGTTTATAATCGAACTCAAGGCGTTTATTATTTTCGGAGTTTGATACGAAACGTTTAAAGCCGGGGATGTCCCGGCTTTTTGCGTATGTTTACGGAGGCACAATGAGTAAACGACTGGATACGATCGCTGCCCTTGTTGAGGACGGCGTCGGCGTTGTCGACGTCGGTACCGACCACGCATACATTCCGATACTGCTGCGTAAAAACGGCTATGACGGATTTATTACGGCGACGGATATAAACAAAGCGCCGCTAAAAAAGGCAAAGCTCAATCTGCTTGAGAATGACTGCGAGAGCAGCGTTGAGCTAATGCTTTGCGACGGCTTTGCCGACTGCGACCCCGAAAAAGCGGATACCGTGATAATTGCCGGGATGGGCGGTGATACGATCGTCGGCATACTTGACCGTGCGGAATGGTGTATGCATCCGGGCATGAAGCTTATTTTGCAGCCTGCGACTAAAGCCGAAATACTCAGGTATTGGCTTGTGAATAACGAGTTTAAGATAGGAAATGACATACTCATTAAAGAAAACGGTATGCTCAATCAGATAATTTACGCCGAGTTCGGAGTGCCGGAAAAGTATGGAGACGCCGAGCTTTTTACCGGGAAATATGAGCATATACGGGACAGTGAGTATTTTTCGGAACATATAAAGCGGCATATGCGGCGCTTTGCCGATGCTGCCGACAGTATAGACGCAGCGGAGCGAACGGAGCTTCTGCCGTGGAAAAAGCTGCTTTGCGGCATGGTTTCGGAGCTTCAAATAATGGAGGCGGCTAAAAATGAAGGTAAAATGCATATATGAGTTTTTAAACGCTCTTGCGCCGATAGAGCTGAAGATGGACTTTGATAACGCCGGACTGCTTGTCGGCGACCCGAACGCCGAGGTCAAAAGCTGCCTTGTCGCCTTGGATATCACAGATGCGGTCATTGACGAAGCGACGCATAAGGGTGCACAGCTCATAGTGTCCCATCACCCGGTGATATTTGAAGCAATGAAAAGCGTTTTGCCCGATGACGAACAGGGAAGAAAGCTTATAAAGCTCATAAAAAACGACATTGCTGCCGTGTGCATGCACACCAATCTCGACATTGCCGAGGGCGGTGTCAACGATGCACTCATGGCTGCGCTGGGCTGCCCCGTGTCGGCTGCGCTCGACCCCGACGGCTGCGGGCGAGTAGGCGAATACCCGCAGCAAATTGAAATGAACGATTTCCTTGAGCTTTGCAAGACTGCACTTAACTCCAACGGATTGCGGTATCACGACGCCGGAAGATCCGTAAAGCGCCTTGCGGTCATGGGCGGCTCCGGCGGCGGAAGCCTGCACCGTGCTTTTGAACTTGGCTGCGACACATACGTTACCGCCGACGTGAAATACAATCACTTTCTCAGCGCTGCCGAATTGGGAATAAACCTTATTGACGCCGACCATTTCTGCACCGAAAACGTCATTGTACCCGTGCTTGCGGATAAGCTTAAATCAAGATTTCCCGAGCTTAATGTGATGATCTCGGAGTGCCACGGTCAAACGGCGAAGTTTTTCGTGTAACAGAATATTTTACCTTCGCAGGTCATAGACTCGTACAAACGAGACAGTCTGCGGAGGTTTTTTTATGACCAGTAATAATATTTATCAAGACATCGCCGAGAGGACCGGCGGAGCGATAATGCTCGGAATTGTCGGACCCGTCAGAACGGGTAAATCCACGTTTATAAAGCGTTTTATGGAAACCCTCGTTATTCCCAACATCGAGGATGTGTATATGCGGGAGCGTGCAATCGACGAGCTGCCGCAAAGCGGCTCCGGCAAAACGATAATGACCGCCGAACCCAAATTTGTACCTGAGGAAGCCGCCCGCATTGAAGTGGGGGACGGGGTAGGCCTGTCCGTAAGGCTTGTCGACTGCGTTGGATATATGGTCAGAGGTGCGTCGGGACAGTTTGAGGACGGAGCCGAAAGAATGGTCACGACGCCGTGGTTTGACCACGAGGTCACAATGACAGAGGCTGCCGAATCGGGAACGGCGAGGGTGATAAGTGACCATTCCACGATAGGCATTGTGATAACGACCGATGGCAGCATATGCGACATACCGAGAGAGGACTACACGGAGCCGGAGCGCAGAGTCATAAGCGAACTGAAAGCAATCGGCAAGCCGTTTATAGTGCTGCTCAACAGTGTGGCACCTGAATCGGAGGAGACGTTCGAGCTGGCGCAGAGCATCGCTGCGGAGTACGGTGTCACCTGCAAGGCGGTCAACTGTCAGGCGCTGAGCGAAAAGGACATCGGCGATCTGATGATGCAGATACTTTGCGAATTTCCAATCGAGGAAGCCGCAATTACTCTGCCGTCGTGGTTTGCCGCACTTGAAAATGATTGCGAATTAAAGGAACGCTTTTACTCCGATCTTCTTTCGCTTTACTCCGTAGCTTCAAAAATAAGAGACATAAATGCGGCCGTCAGTGAGCTGCAAAGCCTCGAATACATTGAGTCGGCAGAAGCGGAAATCTGCGACATGGGCTGCGGTGCGGTCAATATCCGCATAGAGTTTCCGCGATCGCTGTATTACGGCATCATCAGTGAAAAGAGCGGATTTACAATCAGTGACGATGGCGATCTTTTGCGGCTGCTTACCGAACTGCATGAGGTCAATGCGGACTATGAACACATAAAAAAGGCGCTCAGTGACGTGCGCGAAAAGGGCTACGGTGTGGTGCTTCCGAGTCAGAACGAGATGAATATACAGGAGCCGCAGATTGTTAAAGAAGGCGGCCGCTATGCGGTGAAGCTCAAGGCGAGCGCTCCTGCTATCCATATGCTCAAGACGGGCATAGAAACCGAGCTCAGCCCCACGATAGGCGGCGACTCGGCGTCAGAGGAGATAATCAGCTTCCTGCTGCAGGGCGTTGACGGCGATATGAGCAGACTTTGGGAGTCGAACATATTCGGACGATCGCTTTACGATATTGCCGAGGAGGGCATATACGAGAAGCTGAGCAATCTTCCCGACAATGCACGGGCAAAGCTTCAGGAAACGCTTCAAAAGATCATAAACGACGGCAGCGGAGCTCTTATTTGCATATTGCTGTGAAAATGCGGGCAA
>CAVFTS010000043.1:0-8467 GCA_963625655.1 Oscillospiraceae bacterium | reverse complement strand
TCGTCATCTACTACCGCTTCGTCGGATATGTTGAAATACCCGATGCCCCACGCAGGTCCCACTACAAGGCCGATACCCGCCAAGGCGTTGCCGTGGAATACCTCACCGAGCCGAAAACGGCATAACAAAAGGAGCAGGCGAGAAGCTGCTCCCAAAGTAAAACCGTATCATATAGAAAAATCGAGTATTCATAAGTCAAATCCCTTATGAATACTCGATATGGTGCGGGTAACAGGGGTCGAACCTGCACGCTTGCGCACAAGAACCTAAATCTTGCATGTCTGCCAATTCCATCATACCCGCATATAAAATTATTTTAACACGCTTTGAAGAATATTTCAACAATATTGTTGTTGACATTTTTCCGCAGCAAAACTATTATTGTTTACATTCGAAAATAAGGCAAAGACATCAGAGAGAAGTGGTTTCGTGTTAGGAGTAATCGCAAATTCGGTCATGATAATAGTCGGCGGTCTTATCGGACTGCTGTTTCGCAGCAAGATAAAGGGCGAGCTTGTCGACACCCTTATGGCGTCGATGGGCCTTGTTATCCTCGTCATCGGCATCGACGGCGCTGCGGGAGTGCAGGACATACTGGCGGTCGTCATTTGCCTCGCACTCGGCGGTCTTATCGGTCACGCACTGAAGCTGCAAAACTTTTTTGACGGTCTCGGTGAGAAGATACACAAAAAACTCAACAACACCCGCTTTGCCGAGGGCGAATTCGGCGAGGGACTTGTCACTGCATCGGTGCTGTTCACCGTCGGCAGTATGGCGATCCTCGGCTCCATCCAAGCCGGACTTAACCACAACTACACCATACTTATAACAAAGGGCGTCATCGACATGGTGAGCGCCATCGCACTTGCCGCCGCAATGGGAGCGGGCGTGCCGTTTTCGTTCATACCCGTTTTTGTTTGGGAAGCCGTTGTTACGCTGTTTGCCGCCTTCGTTTCGCCTTACCTCGGTGACGAGGTGGTCGCCAATATGTCGGCGGTGGGAGGAGCCATATTCATCGGCATGGGCATCAATATGCTCGGCATCTCGAAAACCAAGATAAGGGTCAACGATATGCTTCCGGCGCTGCTGCTGCCGGTGGCATACACTCCGATTGCGAACTGGATAGGAGGCATCATGTGAAGAAGAACAGATACGCCGCAGCGGTGCTGCTTGCCGGTTCGCTATGGGGATTCATGGGGTTTTTCAGACGCAGCCTCGATGCAATGGGCGTCTCCGCAGCGGGCTGCATTGCGGTGCGCTGCGTGTTTGCGACGCTGCTGTTCGGCGTCACCATACTGTGTACCGACCGCAAGGCGTTCCGCATTAAGCTGCGTGACCTCTGGATATTCTTCGGCAGCGGTGTGCTGTCGCTGTTCACCTTCGGTGTGTGCTACTTTAAGGCGATGGACTATATGAGCCTTTCCGCCGCCGCTATCCTGCTATACACCGCACCGTGCTTTGTCATACTCATGTCGGCTCCGCTGTTCGGCGAAAAGCTCGGCTTGCGTAAGCTTTCGGCGATGCTCCTTGCGTTTGCGGGCTGCTGTTTAACGTCGGGCATAGCATCGGGGGCAGAACTCAGCGGCATAGGCATTGCCTTCGGACTTGCCTCCGGCATCTGCTATGCGCTGTACAGCATATTCGGCCGCTTTGCGATAAACCGAGGCTACGGTACCTTTACGATAAACTTCTACTCGTGCCTGCTTGCGGCCTCGGCCGCCGTGATATTTGACGGCGGACGCTTTGCCGCTCCGATTTGCGCAAGCCTGCAAGACTTCGCATTTGCGGCGGCGACGGGACTTGTGACCTGCTATCTGCCGTACCTTCTGTACACCTACGGACTGTCGGGGCTGTCAAACGGCAAGGCGTCCATCATGGCGTCGATCGAACCCGTGGTCGCAACGCTGGTGGGGGTCACGCTGTACGGCGAGAAGCTGTCGTTTACGGGAGGGCTGGGTATCGCACTCGTGCTTTCCGCAATAGTGCTGCTGAATTTGAGGAGCAAGAAGAATGAAGAAACAGAGAATTTGGGAGCTTGACGCATTCCGTGGCATATGCATCCTCGGAATGATCGTCGTCCATGCCGTGCTTGACATCAAGGGCTTCGGCAGCACCGGCAATGCGGTGTTCGACTTTGTGCGTGAGTGGGGCAGTCTGCTGTTCATACTCATCTCCGGCATATGCCTTACGCTCGGCAGCAAGAGCGTGCGACGGGGACTCATAGTCTTTGCCGCCGGAATGCTGTGTACGCTTGTGACTTGGGGTATGTACAAGGTCGGCATGGAGGGCGAGGGGATAATAATCCGTTTCGGCATCCTGCACTGCCTCGGACTGTGCATGATAATAGGCAGCGTGCAGAAGCATATGCCGAAGTGGGCTGTCTTGCTGCCTGCGGCGGCGCTCATTGCGCTCGGTTTTTATGCGAAGGGCATTTCGACCGACTGTGCGTGGCTGTTTCCGTTGGGGATAGTAAGACCCGACTTCAGCTCCTCCGATTACTTCCCGCTGCTGCCGAATCTCGGCTATTTCTTCATCGGAATTTTCCTCGGCAGAACGCTGTACGCCGAAAAGCGCAGCCTTATGCCGAAGGTCAATTCCTCTGCTGCGCCCATCCGCTTTCTCTCGTGGTGCGGCAGGCAGTCTCTGTTTATTTATCTTCTCCATCAGCCGGTGCTGTACGGTGAGATATATCTTCTGAATATATGAAAAAGGCTCCCGCCGGGGAGCCTTTTTCTATGTCGGATTTACTTCTTGAAGCCGTCCTTCAGCGAAACGGCACGGTTAAACACGAGATGCTCCGGCGTCGAATCCTTGCTGTCAACGCAGAAGTAGCCGCTGCGCAGGAACTGATACCGAGCGGGAGCGGCGGCACCCTCGAGCATTTTTTCAAGCTTGCAGTTTTGGAGAACCTCAAGCGAGTCGGGGTTTAAGCAGCTCAAATAATCCTTGTCGGCGGCATCGGGGTCGGAGTCAGAGAAGAGGTTCCCGTAGAGCCGGATCTCGGCATCGCAGCAGTTTGCGGCATCGACCCAGTGTATGGTCGCACCCTTGACCTTGCGTCCGTCGGCGGGATCGCCGCCGCGGCTTTCGGGATCGTAGCTTGCGAGTATCTCGGTGACGTTTCCGCACTCGTCCTTCACGCAGCCGACGCATTTTATGAGGTATGCGCCCTTTAAGCGGCATTCGGGACCGTCGGGGTAGAGACGCTTGTACTTGGGGATCGGGGCCTCAAGGAAGTCCTCCGCTTCGATATACAGCTCACGGGAGAAGCTCACCTTGCGGGTGCCGGCTTCGGGGTCGTTGGGGTTGTTTTCAATCTCAAGCTCCTCGCTTACGCCTTCGGGGTAGTTGACGATTGTCAGCTTCACGGGGCGCAGTACCGCCATTGCACGGGGTGCATGGTCGTTGAGATCCTCACGCAGGCAATGCTCAAGGAAGGGGAACTCAACGGTGCTCGGAACCTTGTTTACGCCGATGCGCTCACAGAAGCTGCGTATGGATGCGGGCGTGTAGCCGCGGCGGCGCAGACCGCAGAGGGTCGGCATACGGGGGTCGTCCCAACCCGAAACATAGCCCTCCTCGACGAGACGGCGCAGCTTGCGCTTGCTGAGCACGGTGTAGTTGATGCCGAGCCTTGCAAACTCAATCTGGCGGGGCTTTGACGGGACGGAGACATTGTTTATGACCCAGTCGTAAAGCGGACGGTGATCCTCGTATTCAAGGGAGCAGAGTGAGTGCGTGATACCCTCAAGCGCATCCTGGATGGGGTGCGCAAAGTCGTACATGGGGAAGATGCACCACTTCGTACCCTGACGGTGATGCTCAATGTAACGTATGCGGTAGAGAACGGGGTCACGCATATTGAAGTTGCCGGAGGCAAGGTCGATCTTCGCACGGAGCGTGTATTTGCCTTCGGGGAACTCACCGTTTTTCATGCGCTCAAAGAGGTTGAGGCTCTCCTCAATAGGCCTGTCACGGTAGGGGCTTATTGCGGGCTTTGTCGTGTCGCCGCGGTATTCCTTGAACTGCTCCGGACTAAGCTCACAGACGTAGGCAAGACCCTTTTTTATAAGCTCAAGAGCGAACTCGTAGGTCTGCTCAAAGTAGTCCGAGCCGTAGAAAAAGCGGTCGCCCCAGTCGAAGCCGAGCCAGTGAATGTCCTCCTGAATGGCGTCGACATATTCCGTATCCTCCTTGGCGGGGTTGGTATCGTCCATGCGCAGGTTGCACAGACCGCCGTACTTTTCGGCGGTGCCGAAGTCGATGATGAGCGCCTTACAGTGACCGATGTGCAGATAGCCGTTGGGCTCTGGCGGGAAACGGGTGTGAACCTTCATGCCCTCAAAGCGACCGCCCTCGGCAATATCTTCGTCTATAAAATTCTCAATGAAATTCTTGCTCGTATCTTCCATGTGTTGATTCTCCAAATCTTTTCGATTGAATACGATTATATACGATTGCCCCGACAATTACAACAATAATTTATAATGTTGCAAATGCACTTGAGATAGCTGCGGTGAGTGTGGTAAAATAGCGGCGAAAAGGAAATAATGAAGTGAGGTGTTTCCTATGAAAGCATATGACGTCATTGTGATAGGTGCGGGCCCTGCGGGTGTCTCAGCTGCGCTGACGCTCAGAAACCGGGGCAAAAGCGTCGGTGTAATCGCCAATCCTCCGCAGACGACGAATCTCCACAAGGCGGAGCATATAACAAATTACCCCGGCATCGTCGGCAGCGGCAGGGAGCTTAACGATGCCTTTATAAAACAGCTTGAGCAGTCGGGTGCGGAGCTTATCTTAGGTAAGGCGCTGAGCGTTCTGTCCCTCGGCGGAAGCTTCGGTGTTTCCACGAGCGACGATGTTTTTGAAGCCCGTGCGGTCATCGCCGCAACGGGCATAAGCCGCAGGCCCTTATGCGAGGGCGAAACGAAATTCCTCGGCAGAGGAGTGAGCTACTGCGCCACCTGCGACGGGATGCTTTACCGCGGCAAGACCGTTGCCGCCATAGGCTCCGGCGAGGAGTTTGAGAAGGACGTGCGCTTTCTTGAGGAGATCGGCTGCACGGTGCTGAAATTTACCGGCGGCAGATTCGAGATCGAAGGCGGTGAAAAAGCGGAGCTTTTGCGTCACGAGGGAGAGGAATACCCCGTCGACTGCGTGTTCGTTTTAAAAAGCACCGTGTCCGTCGGAAGTCTCCTCCCCGGTGTCAGGACCGAGGGCGGGCGGATAGTCGCCGACGAAAAGTGCGCAACGAATATTGCGGGACTTTTTGCCGCAGGCGACTGCACGGGAGCGCCGTATCAGATAGCCAAGGCGGTGGGCGATGGCAATATCGCAGCCATTTCAGCCTGTGAATACTTAGATAAAAAATAAAAAGGAGATATTATCATGGCAGTTTTACATCTTACAAAGGAAAACTTCGATGCAAGCGTTGCGGAGGGCAAGGTCATTGTCGATTTTTGGGCGACGTGGTGCGGCCCCTGCCGTATGCAGGCGCCCATTCTTGAACAGTTTGACGCTCAGATGGGCGGAAACGTGAAGGTTTGCAAGGTCGATGTCGACGAGCAGCCTGAGCTTGCAAAGCGCTTCGGAATATTCAGCATCCCCACGCTCATTGCGTTCAATGAAGGAACTCAGATCGAAAAGCGTGCCGGCGTACAGACGGCGGAGCAGCTTGCGGAGATGCTCGGATAAAAAAGTATTGCAATTTTCAATGCACCTGTATATAATACGGGTGCATTAAAATTTTTAAGTATTCTGAGGTGAAAACAATGTCCGATTATATAATCAGCTGCTGCTCGACCGCAGATTTGAGCAAGGAACATTTTGAGAGCCGTGACATAAAGTATATTTGCTTCCATTATCAGCTCGACGGGGAAAACTATCCCGACGACCTCGGTCAGAGCATACCCTTTGACGAGTTCTACAAGCGCATGGCGCAGGGCTCCGAGACCAAAACCAGTCAGGTCAACGTTTCCGAGTACGTCGATTTCTTCACTCCCTTCCTCAAGGAAGGCAAGGATATACTCCATGTAACGCTCTCCAGCGGCATCTCCGGCACCATCAACTCCGCACTGACGGCCGCATCGCTGCTCAAGGAGGAGTTTCCGGAGCGCAAGATCCATATCGTCGATTCCTTCGGTGCGTCCTCCGGCTACGGTCTTATAATGGACAAGCTTGCCGATCTCCGTGACGGCGGCATGCCAATTGACGAGCTTCGTGACTGGCTCGAAGCGCACAGGCTTGAGCTGCACCACTGGTTCTTCTCCACCGATCTTACCTTCTACATCAAGGGCGGCAGAGTTTCCAAGACTGCGGGATTCGTCGGCAGCGTTCTCAACATCTGCCCGCTGCTCAACATGGATAACCTCGGCAGACTTATTCCCAGGGAAAAGATCCGCACGAAGAAAAAGGTCATTCGTCAGTGCGTCTCAAAGATGGAGCAGTTTGCCAAGGACGGTCACGATTATTCCGGCAAATGCTATATTTCCCAGTCCGCCTGCTATGACGACGCAAGAGCCGTTGCCGATCTCGTTGAGGAGCTGTTCCCGAAGCTCAACGGCAAGGTCGAGATCAACAACATCGGTACGACGATCGGCAGCCACACCGGTCCCGGAACCGTTGCTCTCTTCTTCTGGGGCGACGAAAGAAAGGATTGACTTTTTAAGTCACGGCGGATATAATATTTAAAAGCAAAATGCAGTGACGGGCAGGAGTAAGCGCCTATCGCATTTCAGAGAGGGAACGGCAGGTGAAAGTTCCCATGCGAGCCGCCGAAGGTCGGCCCTGAGCATTTCCGCCGAAAACTATTAAGCGGAAACGGCAGCTCCCGTTACAGAGCCGTGAGTGCCGCATATTATGCGGAATTCAGGTGGTACCGCGCAAGTTACAGCGCCCTGATATTATCGGGGCGCTTTATTTTTTTCTTATTTGCTTGCAAAAATACGGACAGGAGGAATACGAATGAAAGAATTACCGAAGGTTTACGATCCGAGTTCGGTGGAAAAGAAGATATATGCCATGTGGCAGGAGGGCGGATATTTTAAGGGAGTCATATCGAAGGACAAGAAGCCCTTTTCGATCGTCATGCCTCCTCCGAACGTGACCGGGCAGCTCCACATGGGACACGCTCTCGACAGCACGCTTCAGGACATCCTGACCCGCTACAAAAGAATGCAGGGCTATGCGGCGCTGTGGGTGCCGGGTACCGACCATGCCGGCATCGCAACGCAGATAAAGGTCGAGGAGGAGCTTCGCAAGAAGGAGGGACTTTCCCGCTACGATCTCGGACGTGAGAAGTTCCTTGAGCGTGTCTGGGACTGGAAGAATAAGTACGGCAGCAGAATAGTCGAGCAGCAGAAGGTGCTGGGCGCATCCTGCGACTGGGACAGAAGCGTTTTCACCATGGATGAGCAGCGTGCAAAGAGCGTCCGTGAGACCTTCTGCGAGCTGTACGAGAAGGGACTTATCTACAAGGGCAACCGCATAATTAACTGGTGTCCCAAGTGTCGTACGGCACTTTCGGATGCGGAGGTCGAGTATAAGGATATGCCCGGCAGCTTTTGGCATATCCGCTACCCGCTTGAGGACTCCGACGGCGACTTGATAATCGCAACGACCCGCCCCGAGACCATGCTCGGCGACTCCGGCATTGCCGTCCACCCCGACGACGAGCGCTACATGCGGCTTGTCGGCAAGAATGCGATACTGCCGCTCGTGGGCAGGAAGCTCCCCATCGTTGCGGACGAATACGTTGAGCTGGGCTTCGGCACGGGCGCCGTTAAGATGACCCCCTGCCACGACCCCAACGACTACGAGGTCGGACTTCGCCACGGTCTTGAGCAGATACTCGTGATAGACGAGGACGCAAAGATCATAAACGGCGGCAAGTATAACGGCATGGACCGCTACGAGGCGAGAAAGGCTATCGTTGCGGACCTTGAGGAGCAGGGCTACCTCGTGAAGGTCGAGCCTTACAATCACAACGTCGGCTGCTGCTACCGCTGCGGTACCGTCGTAGAGCCGCTTACCAGCCCCCAGTGGTTTGTAAAGATGAAGCCCTTGGCGGAGGCGGCGATAGACGTCGTTAAGGACGGAAGAATAAAGTTCGTCCCCGAGCGCTTCACTAAGACCTATATGAACTGGATGGAGAATGTCCACGACTGGTGCATTTCACGTCAGCTTTGGTGGGGACACAGGATCCCCGCATGGTACTGCGACGACTGCGGCAAGATCACCGTCTCCCGCACCGATGCGGAGAAGTGCGCTCACTGCGGCAGCACTGCGATTCATCAGGAGGAGGACGTGCTTGACACTTGGTTCTCGTCCGCACTTTGGCCCTTCAGCACTCTCGGCTGGCCGGACAAGACCCCCGAGCTTGACTACTGGTACCCCACCTCCGTCATGGTCACGGGCTACGATATCATCTTCTTCTGGGTCGCAAGAATGATATTCTCCGGCATGGAGC
>CAVFTS010000042.1:0-8597 GCA_963625655.1 Oscillospiraceae bacterium | reverse complement strand
ACGACAAGTGGCGTTATAACTACCCGAAATATGACGAAACCTCCGGCTATGTGAAAGTTCCGTCCCAGCAGCTCAGCGATGCAATGGTGGAGGCATTCAAAGACAGGCTGCAGAACGATTAAATTCAGGCAAAACAAAAAGAGCTATCTGACTTCTCTAACAGAAATCAGATAGCTCTTTATTCTTGGATAATCTAAAATGTTGTCATTTTGTTGTCACGGGGCAATTCCGTAAGGCAAAAGTCCGGCATTTTCAAGGCTTTTCAGCCTTTTGGGTATTATTCCCACTCTATAGTTGCGGGGGGTTTGGAGCTTATGTCGTAGACGATGCGGTTTATGCCCTTGACCTCGTTCACTATGCGCACGGACACCTTGTCCAGCACGTCGTAGGGTATCCTCGTCCAGTCGGCGGTCATGAAGTCGCTCGTCGTCACGCTGCGCAGGGCAAGCGTGTAATCGTATGTTCTGCCGTCACCCATGACTCCGACGGAGCGCATATCGGTCAGCACCGCAAAATACTGACTCATCGTGCCCTCAAGCTTTGCCTTTGCGATCTCGTCACGGAAGATAAAGTCCGCCTCACGCAGTATAGAGAGCCGCTCCTCGGTGACCTCGCCGATGATCCTTATCGCAAGCCCCGGTCCGGGGAAGGGCTGGCGCATGACCAGATACTCCGGCAGTCCCAGCTCACGTCCGAGCGCACGCACCTCGTCCTTGAACAGCAGGCGCAGCGGCTCGATTATCTCACGGAAATCCACGCAGTCGGGCAGTCCGCCGACGTTGTGGTGGCTCTTTATAACAGCTGCGACGTTGGTGCCGGACTCGATGACATCCGGGTATATCGTACCCTGAACGAGATAGTCAACGGAGCCGATCTTCCTGCCCTCGTCCTCGAACACACGGATAAACTCCTCGCCGATGATCTTGCGCTTCGTTTCGGGATCGGTGACACCCTTGAGTCTGCCGAGGAAGCGATCCTTGGCGTTCACACGGACGAAGTTTATATTGCGGTCCTTAAACGCCGCCTCGACCTCGTCGCCCTCGTCCTTGCGCATGAGACCGTGGTCCACGAAAATGCAGGTGAGCTGATCGCCTACCGCCTCGCTCAGAAGCGCCGCTGCGACGGATGAATCCACGCCGCCGGAGAGAGCAAGCAGCACCTTGCCGTCGCCGACCTTGCGGCGTATGCTCTCGACGGAGGAGCGCATATAGTCGCCCATCGTCCAGTCGCCCTTCGCTCCGCAGATGTCGTACAGGAAATTGCGCAGCATCTTTGAGCCGTACTCGGTGTGATTGACCTCCGGATGGAACTGCACGCCGTAGAACGAGCGCTCCTCGTCGCATATGCCGACGGTGGGACAGGCGGCGCTGTGCGCAACGAGCTTAAAGCTCTCCGGCACCTTCGCCATGTAGTCGCCGTGGCTCATCCACGTCACACTTAAACTCGGCAGTCCGGCAAAGAGCCTGCACTCCGTGTCGAAGAAGGTCCGGGTCTTGCCGTACTCACGGGCGGTGTCGTCCTGAGCTGCGGTAACGGCTCCGCCGAGGTAGTGCGCCATGAGCTGACAGCCGTAGCAGATGCCGAGGATGGGAACTCCAAGCTCGAACACCTTGGGATCGACCTGCGGTGAACCTTCGGCGTAAACGCTCTGCGGTCCGCCTGTGAAGATGATGCCTATCGGGTCAAAGCTGCGTATGTCCTCGATGCTCATGCCGTGCGGCTTTACCTCGCAGTAAACGCTGCACTCCCTGACACGCCTCGCTATGAGCTGATTGTACTGTCCGCCGAAGTCAAGTATAAGAATACGCTGATTGTCCATTGTCTTTCCCCCTCAAACCTTTTTGAATACGCTGATGCCGCTGCGCTTATGCTCGCTTACCCTGTGGAAGCGGTCGATGACCTTCTTATCCCGCTCCGAGACCTCGCCCGTGAGGATGTAGGTGTCTATCGCATTGTAGGTCACTCCCATCTCATCCTCGTCGGTCTGCCCGTCGAACAATCCGGCGGAGGGCGCCTTGTTTATGACGCAGGCGGGAGCCGTAAGCCACTTGAGGAACTCTATGACCTCGGTGGCGGTGAGGTCGGATATGGGGTTAAAGTCGCAGGCACCGTCGCCCCACTTCGTGAAATAGCCCATATACGCCTCACTGCGGTTGCCGGTTCCGGCGACGAGTCGGTTCTCGCTTGCGGCGACGGCATACAGCGTTGTCATTCTGAGTCTCGGTGCGATGTTATTGACCGCTGCGGGGGTCAGCGTCGTGATGGCGGAAAGCCTGTCCATCTCGCACTGACGCACGTCGGTGAGGTCGATGACACGGCTCTGTATGCCGAAATGCTCGGAAACCTCCCTTGCGTCCTTCATGTCCTGCTCGAAGTTGCGCTTCGACGCACAGGGCATCATTATCCCGACGGTGTTTTCGCAGGCGAACTTGCACAGGATACCGACGAGTGAGCAGTCCTTGCCGCCGGAGTTGCCGTACACGATGCCGGAAACGCCGCTTTTCTCCACAAGCTCTCTGATATAGCTTACACGGTCCGCAAATTCCTTGGCGTAATCTCTCATTTTCAAAGCTCCAATCTATTGTTCATTGTTGTTTCTGAGTTTATCAAGGGGCAGATATTTCGGCAGCCAGCTCATAAGCGGCAGTCCGAAAAGATACATGACGGGCAGCTCTCCGAGCGCCACCTCGCCCGCACACACGGCAAAGGCGCCGGGATACTTCAAGGGGGAAAGCCCGATATACGCATAGGTGAGCATTGCTCCCACGATGACCGCATTCACGATGACGGGCAGAAAGCAGGCAAGCAGGCGGCTTTTTAAGCCGTCCTTCATGTGCTTTCCGACGGCGGACATTCCGAGGCAGGCGATAAGCGTCGCAAGGGAGCCGAAGATAACGTCCGGCAGTCCGGCAGCGGAGAGGGTGTTTGCGATGGCGCAGCCGATAAACAGTCCCCAAGCTGCGGCGGGCGTAAAGTAGCTCAGAACGCACAGTGCCTCGGAAATGCGGAATTGCAGCGGTCCGTAGCTTATCGGCGCAAGCACCATTGTGAGTATCGCATAGAGCGCACCCACGACGGCGGCAAACGCCAGCTTGTGACTTAAACCCTTCATTCTCCGCCTCCGTTTAGTGAGAACATACAGCCGCAGTAGGTCTGCCTGTACAGTCCGTACTTTTCCGCAAGTATCATTGAACGGTGGTTCCCCTCACGCTTGCGGAATTCCGAGGGCAGCCACTTAACGCCGAAGCGCTCGGCGCATTCTCTGCCGACGGCGTTTATCACCACGGCGTCCTTCCGTGAGGACACCGTGAGCGTAGTGCAGAAGTATTCAAAGCCGTGTTCGGCGGCAAAGCTTGCGGTTTTTTCGAGTCTGATCTTAAAGCACTCGATGCAGCGCTTGCCCTCCTCCGGCTCGTTTTCAAGACCCTTAACACGCTCAAAATACTCGCCGCAGTCCCAGTCAAGGCAGCAAAGCTCTGCGTGGGACCCGTCCTTATCGAGGCAGGAGATGAGCTTTTTCTGCGTTTCAAGCCGCAGATTAAACTCCTCCTCCGGCCAGAGGTTCGGGTTATACCAAAGCACCGTAACGTCGAAAAATTTGCTTAAAAGCTCGATGACCGAGCCGGAGCACGGACCGCAGCAGCTGTGCAGGAGAAGCTTCGGGCGCCTGCCGTCAAGCTCTGCGACCTCTTTATCGAATTTTCGCATAAACTGCTCTCTGTTCATTTTCGACTCCTCATATTTCAAATGTTAATTATATTGTTTTATCTCGGCAATGTCAATTATGTGTTGCAGCTTTAGGAAAAATGGTATAAAATGATTGCCGTGAATTTCATCGTATCGGAGGCTACATTATGACCGTACTCGTAACCGGAGGCATGGGCTATATCGGCAGCCACACCTGCGTCGAGCTTTTGAATCAGGGGATGGATGTCGTAATCATCGACAACCTCGTAAACTCCAGTGCGGAGGCAGGCAAGCGCATAGAGCGCATAAGCGGCAGGAGCGTCACCTTCTATGAGGCGGACGTGCGTGACCGCAAAACGCTTGACCGCATTTTCGAGACGCACGACATCGACTGTGTCATCCATTTTGCGGGGCTTAAGGCGGTCGGCGAATCCGTCGAGATGCCGCTTGAGTATTACGACAACAACCTCGGCTCCACGATAACGCTGTGCCGTGCCATGCGTGACCACGGCGTAAAGAATATCATTTTCTCCTCGTCCGCCACCGTGTACTCCGGTGACAACGAAATGCCGCTTTTCGAGACCTCACGCACGGGAAGCTGCACCAATCCCTACGGTTGGACGAAGTATGTGTGCGAGCAGATCCTCAGAGACCGCTGCGCCGCAGACCCCGAATGGGCGGCGGTGCTGCTGCGCTACTTCAACCCCATCGGTGCTCACGAAAGCGGGCTTATCGGCGAGGACCCCAAGGGCATTCCCAACAACCTGATGCCCTACATTTCGCAGACCGCCATCGGCAAGTTCGAGTACCTCCGTGTTTTCGGTGACGATTACGACACGCCCGACGGCACCGGTGTGCGTGACTACATCCACGTCGTCGATCTTGCGAGGGGCCACGTTGCCGCCATCGACTATATGATGAAGCATCGGGGCGAGAGCGTGTTCAACCTCGGTACCGGCGTGGGTTACAGCGTACTTCAGATGGTCAGCACCTTTGAAAAGGCGAACGGCGTCCGTGTGCCGTACCGCATTGTCGGCCGTCGTGCGGGCGATCTTCCCGTGTGCTACTGCTCCCCCGACAAGAGCGCAAGGCTTCTCGGCTGGCAGGCAACGCACAGTCTTGAGGATATGTGCCGTGACAGCTGGCACTGGCAGACCTTAAATCCCAACGGCTACGAAAAGTGAGTATAAACACAGAAAAAGCAGAGCTAAGCTCTGCTTTTTCTGTGTTTATTTAATTATTTGTACATCTCGATGAGACGCTGCAGGTGATCGTATCTTGCCTTTGCGTTCTCCTCGGACGCCTCAAACAGGGTCTCCGCACGGTCGGGGAACTCACGGGTGAGTCTGCTGTAGCGCGCCTCGTTCATGAGGAAGTCCTTGTAGCCGCCGGCAGGAGCCTTGCTGTCCAGCGTGAATCTGCCGTCCTCGGCAGCGGGATTGTAGCGGAACAGGTTCCAGTAGCCGCACTCGACAGCCTTCTTCATCTCGGACTGGCAGTTGGTCATGCCGCCCTTGATGGAGTGCATCTCACAGGGTGCGTATGCGATGATGATGGACGGTCCCTTGTACGCCTCGGCCTCTCTTATGGCCTTGAGGGTCTGGATGGAGTTTGCGCCCATTGCGATCTGCGCAACGTAGACATAGCCGTAGGTCATCGCTATCTCGGCGAGGGACTTGGACTTTATCTCCTTGCCCGCTGCGGCGAACTGTGCGACCTGACCGATGTTCGATGCCTTAGATGCCTGACCGCCGGTGTTGGAGTACACCTCGGTGTTGAATACGAAGATATTGACGTCCTCACCGCTTGCAAGAACGTGGTCAACGCCGCCGAAGCCGATGTCGAACGCCCAGCCGTCTCCGCCGAATATCCAGCAGCTCTTGCGGTTCAGGTAATCGCTGCCTGCAAGGATCTCGGAAGCGAGAGTGCAGGCGGGGCAGTCGCAGTTGACGCCGCCGTTTGCCTTGACTTCTTCCATGTGAGCCTTCAT
The DNA here is from genome assembly GCA_963625655.1 of Oscillospiraceae bacterium. Taxonomy (GTDB): domain Bacteria; phylum Bacillota; class Clostridia; order Oscillospirales; family Oscillospiraceae; genus F23-B02. Next base: position 2,920 of record CAVFTS010000042.1, on the reverse strand, counting down.
CTCGACAGCCTTATCGCCGAAGTATTCCTTCGCTTTGTCGGAGCCGAGGAATGCGATGCAGTCGTCTGCGGAGACGATGCCGTCCTTGAGCTCTGCGATGTAAGCCTTTGCTGCGGCCTGGTTTGCCTCGGTGTCGTCGTAGCTGTCGAGCCACGCCTGTGCTGCGGCCTTAAGCTCTGCGCAGCAGCCGGGGAGAGCGACCAGCTCTTCGGTCTTTGCCTTGAGGTCGTCTCTTATCTTCTTCTGACCGAGGTACATACCGAGACCGTGCTCTGCGTTGTCCTCAAACAGGCTGTTTGCCCATGCGGGGCCTTTGCCTTCCTTGTTAACGGTGTAGGGAGATGTCGCAGCCGGTCCGCCCCAAATGGAGGAGCAGCCGGTTGCGTTGGAGATCATCATGTGATCGCCGAAAAGCTGAGTTACGAGACGGGCATAGCTGGTCTCGGCACAGCCTGCGCAGGAGCCGGAGAACTCAAGGTAGGGCTGCTTGAACTGGCTGCCCTTGACGGTGCCGTCCTGAAGTTCCTTCTTCTCTGCGACCTTGGATACCATGTAATCGAATACGGGCTGCTTATCCGCCTGGGATTCCAGTCCGACCATCTTGAGACTCTTGGTGGGGCAAACGCCGACACAGACGCCGCAGCCCATGCAGTCCATGGGAGAGATCGCCATGATGTACTTGTAAACGCCCTTGCCCTTGCCTGCCTTGACGTCAACGATGTCGGCGCCTGCGGGAGCGGCTGCCGCCTCATTCTCGGTCAGTGCGAAGGGGCGAATGGTGGCATGGGGGCAAACGTAAGCGCACTGATTGCACTGTACGCAGGTTGCGGAGTTCCATTCGGGTACGAAAGCGGAAACGCCTCTCTTTTCATAAGCGGATGCGCCCAGCTCAAAGGTGCCGTCGGCGTGGTTCACGAATGCGGATACCGGCAGCGAGTCGCCGTCCATCCTGCCCACGGGGTCGAGTATCGTCTTGACCATCTCCACGGTCTTTTCCCTGCCCTCATAGTGCTTCGCCGCCTTCGTATCCTCTGCGGTCGCCCACGATGCGGGAACCTCCACCTTCTCAAACGCCGTTGCGCCTGCGTCTATCGCTGCGTGGTTCATGTCAACGACGTCCTGTCCCTTCTTCAGGTACGACGCCGTCGCCTTCTCCTTCATGTAGCGGATGGCATCCTCCTGCGGGATGACCTTCGCCAGCGTGAAGAACGCAGACTGCAAAATGGTGTTCGTCCTCTTGCCCATGCCGATCTTCTGCGCAAGGTCGATCGCATTTATCATGTAAAGCTGAATGTCGTTGTTCGCTATGTAGCGCTTGGACGCTGCGTCGAGATGATGCTCAAGCTCCTCAAAGCTCCACTGGCTGTTTATGAGGAACACACCGCCGGGCTTTACGTCACGCACGATTGGGAAGCCCTTCGTGATGTACGCCGGAACGTGGCACGCCACAAAGTCAGCCTTATTTATATAGTACGGACTCTTTATCTGCTTGTCGCCGAAGCGCAGGTGCGAAATTGTGACGCCGCCCGTCTTCTTCGAGTCGTACTGGAAGTACGCCTGTACGTTCTTGTCTGTGTGGTCGCCGATGATCTTGATAGAGTTCTTGTTTGCGCCGACGGTGCCGTCGCCGCCGAGTCCCCAGAACTTGCACTCTACCGTACCTTCCGCCGCAGTGGACGGTACCGCCTCCTCAGGCAGCGACAGTCCCGTCACATCGTCCACGATGCCGATGGTGAACTGACGCTTGGGTTCGTCCTTTAAAAGCTCCTTGTACACCGCAAACACGCTTGCCGGCGGAGTGTCCTTGGAGCCCAGTCCGTAGCGTCCGCCGCAGACCTTGACGCTCTTGCCCGCATTTGCGACCGCCGTCACAACGTCGAGGTACAGAGGCTCGCCCTGTGCGCCCGGCTCCTTCGTGCGGTCAAGCACCGCTATCTTCCTGCAGGTCTCGGGTATCGCTTCAAGCAGCTTGTCCGCTCTGAACGGTCTGTAAAGCCTGACCTTCACGAGTCCGACCTTCTCGCCCTTTGCCGTAAGGTGGTCTATGACCTCCTCCGCTACGTCGCAGATGGAGCCCATCGCTATGATGACTCTCTCCGCATCGGGTGCGCCGTAGTAATTGAACAGTTTGTAGTCCGTTCCCAGCTTTGCGTTTATCTTGCCCATGTACTCCTCAACAATCTCCGGGATCGCTTCGTAGTACACGTTCGACGCTTCTCTGTTCTGGAAGAATATATCTCCGTTCTCGTGTGAGCCTCTCATGCTCGGATGCTCAGGATTCAGCGCTCTGTCTCTGAACGCCTTGACCGCATCCATGTCGCACATTTCCTTGAGGTCCTCGTAATCCCAAACGGCTATCTTCTGTATCTCGTGCGAGGTACGGAAGCCGTCGAAGAAGTTGACAAACGGCACTCTGCCCTTTATTGCCGCAAGGTGCGCAACCGGTGCAAGGTCCATGACCTCCTGCACGTTGCCCTCGCCCAGCATTGCAAAGCCGGTCTGGCGGCACGCCATAATGTCGCTGTGGTCGCCGAAGATGCTGAGCGTGTGCGACGCTATCGCTCTTGCAGTAACGTGGAACACCGCAGGCAAAAGCTCGCCCGCCATCTTGTACATATTCGGAATCATGAGCAGCAGTCCCTGCGACGCCGTGTACGTCGTCGTCAGCGCGCCTGCGTTCAGCGAGCCGTGTACCGCACCCGCTGCGCCCGATTCCGCCTGCATCTCCTGAACCTTTACCCTGCTTCCGAAGATGTTCTTCTGTCCCTTCGCGGACCACTGATCCACAAAGTCTGCCATGGGGCTGGACGGCGTGATCGGGTAGATCGCCGCTACCTCTGTAAACGCATAGCTTACATGTGCGGCAGCCTCGTTGCCGTCCATCGTCTTGTACTTCCTTACCATATCTTTTCCTCCGAAA
>CAVFTS010000041.1:0-9130 GCA_963625655.1 Oscillospiraceae bacterium | reverse complement strand
ATATGTGATTTGGCTTAGGGCCATTTTATTAAATCCCTTATGAACAATCGCACCACGTCGGAGCAAAGCGAGCTTTGCTCCGACGTTCAGACTGTCAAAAAACTTCAAAAGAGCCCTCGTTTCTGATATAACAGAAGAAACGGGGGTGTTTTTATGGAAGAACGGAAAAAGGACAGGCGGAACGAAGCTGTCCTTGTGAATCCGGACATATATGCAATCGGTACACCGTGCCGCACCGCATAGGCAATAGTGTTTTTTGTGCCGCCTGCGGCTCCGGTTCCGGCTTTAATAAGTCGCTCTTTTTTATCTCATTTTAAAAACAATATTTGCTTTGCCTTTAACTGCGACACACATCTCTTTCGATTGCACTACATTTTTTCGCAGCCTTATGTTATAATGGCTCCGGTGATATTATGAGCATTAAACGAAGCAGCGGGATACTTCTGCCGCTGTTTTCTCTCCCTTCGCCTTACGGTATCGGCGATATGGGCAAAAAAGCATATGAGTTTATCGACTTTCTCAAGAGCGCGGGGCAAAGCTACTGGCAGGTGCTTCCGCTCGGTCACATAGGCTGCGGCGCTTCCCCGTATCAGAGCTGCTCCTCCTTTGCGGGCAACCCGCTGTTTATCGACCTTGAGGAGCTTTGCAGGCTCGGACTTCTCTCCGAGGACGAGCTTAGGTCTGCACGCAGGCCCTGCGACGGCAGCGACGTTGATTACGGCGACGTAACGGAAACGCATATGCGGCTTCTGCGTCTTGCCTGTGAGCGTGACACGGTCGACATCTCGGACTTTGAGCGCAGTAATCCTTGGCTTTCCGACTACGCCCTTTTCATGGCGCTGCAAAAGCACTTCGCCGGCGCTCCCCTTTCGGCTTGGGACGAGGACATCCGCAGGCGGACGCCGCACACCGTCGAGCGCTGCGCCGAGCTTCTTTCGGATGACATTCTGTTTTATAAAAGAGTGCAGCTTTACTTTTTTCGTCAGTGGGACAGGCTGCGCTCCTACGCACACGAAAACGGCGTAGGCATCATCGGAGACCTGCCGATATACGTTGCCGCCGACTCCGTTGACGTGTGGGCGGAGCCGCAGTGGTTTCTGCTCGACGAAAAGGGCTTTCCGGCCGAGGTATCCGGCGTTCCACCCGACCTCTTTTCAAAGGACGGTCAGCTCTGGGGCAACCCACTCTACGATTACGATGCGATGAAAGACGATGGCTACGGCTGGTGGATACGCCGCATCGGTGCGGCATCGAGGATGTTCGACGTGCTGAGGATCGACCACTTCCGTGCCTTCGAAAGCTTTTGGGCCGTCCCCGCCGATGCGGAAACCGCCGTCGTCGGCAGATGGGTAAAGGCTCCCGGCATTGAGCTTGTGGGGACGCTTACCTCGTGGTTTTCTTCCACGCAATTTATTGCGGAGGACCTCGGCATCATTACGCCGGAGGTCAGAAAACTTCTTTCCGACTCCGGACTTCCGGGTATGACGGTGCTTGAATTTGCCTTTGACCCCGACGGCGGCAGCGCCTATCTGCCCCACCGCCACGTCAGGAACTCCGTCTGCTACGTCGGCACGCACGACAATGCGCCCATACAAGGGTGGCTTTCCGAGGAAGCCCCGGAGCGGCTGCGCTTTGCGATGGAGTACCTCGGTGCCGATGAGCTTCACTTTGCGCTCATGCGGGCGGGGATGGCATCCGTCTCCGACCTTTTCATCGCACAGATGCAGGACTGGCTGCGCAGCGATGCACGCACAAACACTCCCGGCACCGTCGGCGGCAACTGGTGTCTGCGTTTAAATCTCGACGATCTGACGGACGCTCTCGCCGCCGAAATCCGCAAATACACTCGAATCTACGGACGCCTGCAATGAAAAAAATAAAGAAATTCTTTGAAAACATAAAACTCTCCTCCTGCCTGTACTGTCTTGTCGGCAGTGCGGTTCTCGCCTTCGGGCTGTACAATATTCACTCATTTTCCTGTGTTACCGAGGGCGGCATTCTCGGTCTTACGCTGCTGCTGTACAACTGCTTCGGCATCTCCCCATCCGTCAGCGGCTTTGTTCTCAACGCCGCCTGCTACATCATCGGCTTCCGCATTCTCGGAAAGGAGTTTGCTTTCTATTCCATCGTTGCTGGTCTGGGCTTTTCGGGCTTCTATGCGATATGTGAGGCATTCCCTCCCCTGTTTCCGGGTATCGCCGAGCTGCCGCTTTTGGCGTCGATACTCGGTGCCGCCTTCGTCGGAGTCGGAGTGGGACTGAGCATCCGCACCGGCGGTGCCCCCACCGGAGACGATGCGCTGGCACTGGCGATGTCGGCAAAGACTCACATCGGCATACAGTGGGTGTACCTCATAAGTGACCTTATCGTGCTTTTGCTTTCATTGAGCTATATCCCGTTGCACCGTCTTGCATACTCCCTGCTCACCGTTGTGATTTCGGGGCAAATCATCGGTTTATTTCAAAAGTCGGTACCGACGGCGGGACGTTCTCGGAGTGGCTGAGAAATATGCACATAATTTAACAATCAAATATGGTGATTTTGCTGTTTTTTAGTTTTTGCATAAATATGCTTGCGCATTTTGTAGCCGTTTTGTATAATGATATACGGCAATTTGTTTATTATGTGGGGCGATTGTCAGCAAAGGAGGTATAACATGAAAAAGCGTATTCTCAGTCTGCTTTTGGTGCTGATTATGGTATTCACTCTAATACCTGTCTACTCCATGGCGGATACAGAAAAAAACGATGCCGAAGGCACCGATATTCAGGATATTATCGGAACGTTAAAGGGGCTTATCGGCGACAGCGGTAATATCGGCGACATCCTCGCAGGTCTCGACAAGGATCAGCTTATTGAAATCTTCAAGGGTCTTCTCGGTGACAGCGACATCGGCGGCGCTCTTGAAAACCTCGACATCGACCAGATCGTTGCTCTCATCAAGGGTCTCATAAGCGGCGACAGCGGCGATATCGGCGACATCCTCGCAGGTCTCGACAAGGATCAGCTTATTGAAATCCTCAAGGGTCTTCTCGGCGACAGCGACATCGGCGGCGCTCTTGAAAATCTCGACATCGACCAGCTTGTGGCTCTCATCAAGGGTCTCATAAACGGCGATCTTGACTTCGGCTCAATAATCAAGGGTCTTGACCCTTCTCTTATCCTCAAGCTTATCTCCGCTCTGTTCGGAAGCGACCTTGACATTGAGGGTCCCTCCAACGTTACCGTTACCGAGGGACAAGACGCAACATTCAGCGTAAAGGTCAACGTCTCTCTCGTGGATCAGCTCAAGGGCATCGAATACAGCTACATTTGGATCGAGCCCAGTTCCCTCAAGGACATTGAATTCGGCAGCGGCGACATTGACGTAGTTGCCATCATCAAGGCTATCGCATCCATGGCTCTCAGCACCGAGGACAGTCTTGTAATTAAGAACACAAGCATTAATGACAGCGGCAGACAGTTTGTCTGCATCGTCTACAATCTCAGTGAAAAGGTACTCGCCGTTTCCGATACGGCAACTCTCACCGTAACCTCCGAGACCGGCTGCGCTCACTCCGACATGACCTTCCATGCTGCGGTTTCCGCAACCTGTACGACCGACGGCAGCGTCGCATACTATGAGTGCAACGGCTGCCACAACCTGTACCTTGACGCAGAGCGCACCGTTCAGACCAATGCGAAGGACGTTATCCTTCCCGCTTTCGGTCACACCGAGGTCATCGACACTCCCGCGGTTAAGGCAACCTGCACCGAGCCCGGATGTACCGAGGGCAGCCACTGCAGTACCTGCGATGCAATCCTCTCCGTCTCCACCGCTATCCCCGCCGCAGGACATAAATTCGAGGGCGGCATCCAGTGCACCGTCTGCGGTGAGTACGTTCCCTTCCCCTTTGTTGACGTACCCGAAAACATGTGGTGCCGCAGCGAGGTCGATTACGTTTGGAAGCACGGTCTTATGCAGGGCGTGACCACTACGACCTTTGAGCCCAACTCCGGCATGACCCGTGCACAGTTCGTCACCGTTCTCTACCGTATGGCAGGCTGTCCCGACGTTACCGGTCTCACCGAGCCGTTTGCGGACGTTGACGAAAACTACTGGGCATACAACGCAATAGTTTGGGGATACAACAAGGGCGTTATCAAGGGCTACACGGCCACCACCTTCCAGCCCAAGACCGTTATTACCCGTGCGCAGGTCGTCACCATGCTTTACCGCAATGAGGGTGAGCCCGACGGCACCGCATCTTTGAACTTCGTTGACAATGCGGCTATCGCAGAGCCGTACCGTGAGGCGGTCGCATGGGCAGTCAAGAACAACATCATTCAGGGCTATCAGGACGGCACCTTCCAGCCCAACCGGGACGCCACCCGTGCTCACATGGCAGTCATCATAGCCCGCTTCTGCGAAAACTACAAGGCTTTCTGATTTGACACGATATACAATATCGAACATCCCGTCTGCACTGCAGACGGGATGTTTTTAATACAAAAAAACCGAGGCGGTGCCTCGGCTTTTTGTCATATCATCTTCAGTCCAATGTAAGAAGAAGCGCCATTTTGAATCTGCCCTTCGCCTTCACCCAGTGGCGTCCGCCCTTGGCAAAGCAGAAGTTTTCGCCCGCTTTGATGAGATGCTCCTCGCCCTCGTAGCCGATGATGCCCTCACCGTCAAGCGCAAATATCATTGCCTCGCCGGGCGCTGCGTGTTCGCTCAGCCCCGTACCCTCGTCAAACGCCATAACGACGAACTTCATCTTGTCGTTATGCACGATGTCCATATTGACTATCCTTCCGATCTGATACGGCACGAGCTTTTTAAGCTCAAACGCCTCGCCGCTTTTTATAATGCTGTTCATAACGCTGCTCCTTTCAACTGCGATCTCGGTGTAAACCGCTCCCCCGTCCGTTCTGACGCCGACGGGAGTGTCCGTCGGGGTGAATACGCCTTCCCCGCTGCGGCAGGTGACTGTCCTGCCCTCATAGTATACCTCTGCGTTGCCCATGGATACAAATATCAGCTTATGATAGGTATATATCTCGGCGCTGATATCCGTCCCTGCGGCAAGTGAGTAGTAGTCAATGCCGTCCGCCACGCCGAAGGACACGGTGCAGCCGGGTATCGGAGGGTTGCCCTCCGCAATTGAAAAGACTCTGCCCTTTGCTTCTTTCAAGGTATCGCCCCGCTTTCGGGTGCAGTATATCACAGCTCTTCGCTTTTGTGAACACCCGTCACGGAAAATTCCGCCCATTCCGCAACGTTTGTCGCATGGTCGCCGATGCGCTCAAATCAAATCGCACATAAAAAGCCGATGCGCATTTCCTCGGAAACACGCATCGGCGCTCACTCTTACATTTTAATTTGTATTGCCTTTAAAAGCTCCGCATCCTCGTCTGCGTGGCTGACCGCAACTATCGTCCGCCCCTCCGCATTTTCGAGAATGTAGCTTGCAGCCTTGAGCTTCGTTTCACGGTCAAGCCCGGTAAACGGCTCGTCAAGGAACACGGCGTCCGAGGGATAAAGCATCGCTCTTATGAGCGCCACCCTGCGCCGCATACCGCCGGAAAGCTCCTTTGCGGGCTTGTCGGCGTCGCCCGAAAGCGAGAGCGCCGAGAGGCTGTCGTATATTCTCTGCGGCTTTACGGATTTCGGAAGAACGTATCTTATGCAGTTATACGCCGAAAACTCCGACGGCAGCCTGTCCTCCTGAAATACCGCCGATATGCGCTGCGGCACACCGAGCACCTCGCCGGAGTCAGGGCTATAAAGCCCCATGAGCAGGTAAAGCACCGTTGTTTTTCCCCTGCCCGAGACGCCGCTTATGACGACACGTCCGCCGTCGGGTATCGCAAGATCGAAGTCTTTAAGCACCTTTTTATCGCCGTAGCTTTTGCATATCTTTCTAAGCTCCATCACGCACGCTCCAATCTCAAGCAGACCCGACGCAGAAACAGCATGAACAGCTTTTCAAACAGCACGCTCACCGCCACGATGACGAGCGTCCAACACAAAAGGTCGTCGGTGTCGAGGTATATCTTGGCGTAGTACAGCATTTTTCCGACGGAGCCGTTCGGCGTTCCGATGATCTCCGCCGCCACGCCAGCCTTCCACGCCATGCCGAGCGAGGTCGAGCAGGCGGAGAATATAAAGGGCTTGAGCTGCGGCAGATGCACATAGAGCATGCGCCTCGACATCGGCAGTCGGTACACCTCAGCCAGCTCCTTCATACCGGAATCCTCGCTCTTTATGCCCTCAAGCAGGTTGCCGTACACCACGGGCAGAACTATCAGAAAGGATATGAAAACCGACAGGCTCTCGGTGCGGAGCCATATGAGACAGATAACGATAAACGACGCCACGGGTACGGTCTTGACCGTCACCATAAAGGGCCACAGAAGCGTCTCCATCCACGAAAACCTTCCGGCAAGCGCCGCAAAAGCGCTGCCGAGGATAAGCCCTAAAAAGAAGCCTGCGGCGATATGGCGGAAGCTGAACCACAGCGTTTCAAAAAAATCCGGCTCCCTCCATATCGTACACATCCGCCGCAGCACCTCCACGGGTGTCACAAGCACTATACGCAGATCGACAAGCTCGGCCGCAATCTGCCACACAAGGAGCGCAAACAGCACGGCAAGGACTTTGCCCGCCGTCTTTTTGAGTCTTGCTCCGTCAGGCGCCATAGTAGAAGTCCGCACCGGGCAGCTCGCCGCCGACCGCCGCCGGCTTCATGTCGTACAGCACCTTGAGGTAGCCCTCAAGCGCAGACTTCATATCCTTTGCGGTCAGGCAGGTGATGTTGCAGTACGGCAGCGCCATGAGCGCTATCGGCTCCGCCACGATCTCGTAGCCTCCGATGAGTGCGGCAGCTTCCTCGTTGTTCTCGGTGACGTACTCGACCGATGCCTTGTACTCCTCAATGAATCTGTCAAGCTGTTCGGGGTGCTGCTGCGCAAACTCGCTGCGCACCACCAGAACGCCCGTCACCATCGCAGAGTCGTTTCCGAGCGCTTCCCACTCCTCGTTTAAGTCGAGCGCAATGCGCAGTCCCGGGACCTTGCTCTGCGCCGCCGTGACAAAGGGCTGCGGCAGCATTGCGACCGCACTCTCATCGGCTGCGATGAGCGACAGCGCCTCGGTCGTATCTGCGCACCAGCGTATGCTCAAATCATTGTCGGCGTCTATTCCGTTCTCTTTTAAAATGTAGCGCAATCCGAATTCGGGCGCTGCGCCTTCGCCCGTTGCGTATATCGTCTTGCCCTTGAGGTCCTGCACCGACTGAACGGTGTCGCCTCTTTCGACGACGTACAGTACACCGAGGGTGTTGACGGCTATGACCTTAACGCCGCCGTCGGTGTTGTTGTAAAGTATCGACGCAAGGTTTGCGGGTACGGCCGCAATGTCAAGCTCGCCCTTTGCGAGTGCGGGTGCAAATACGTCCGCTCCCGTTTCGAGGCTGAACTCGTATTCGTTTGAGGTCTTGCCGTTTTCGGCGTCATCCATGAGCTTTACCATACCCATTGCAGTGGGTCCGTTCATGGCTCCGACTCTGACTGTGACGTCCTCGGCCTTTGCCTGAGCGTCGTCCTCGTTTCCGGCGGTGTCGCAGCCGGTAGCAAGGCACAGCACCATGCATATTGCAAGCAAAAGTGCGGTCAGTTTTCTTCTCATTTTTCTTCCTCCTTGTTTTGAAGCGTATATTCTTTTAGGACATCCGGGTCGGATATCCGAAACAGCTTTCCGTTTTTTTCTATCGCTCCGCTCTGCGTGAGCGTATCGAGCGCCCGATACAGCGAAGCCCTCGACGTATTGAGCGCAGCGGCAAGCAGCGTCATCGACAGCGGCAGCGGTGACTTAATATCCGTTGACAGATTCTCTGACGCAAAGTTTGCAAGACGCTGCTCTGCGGTGCCTGCGGTCAGGTAGTAGATCTTTCTGTTGAGAAACAGAATTCGCTCCGAAAGATATCGGATATAGTTTTCTGCAATCTCCGGCTCCCTGAGCACCGTTCGCCGCACGAGCCGCTGCGGAAAAAACGCAATGCGGCAGGCAGTGAGTGCCGTGAGGCGTGTCGCATACTCCCGTGCGTCGTTAAACAGCGCCGCAGCGCCGAATATCGAGCCTCGGTACAGCGTACTCATAAGCATCGGCTTGCCGTCGGCGTTGTCCTTTGTGACCCGTATGCTGCCCTCAAGGATGACGCCGAGGGAGTGCATGAAATCAAATCTGTCATACACGGTGTCGCCTTTTTTGAAGCTTTGCTCAACGCAGTCGTCTGCCGAGACAATCCGCCGGACAAGAGATTCGGCGGCTCCTCTGAACAGCGGCGTATTTAAAATGATGTCAAAATCGCTCTTGTTTATTTGCACCGTTCGCCTCCGAAAGTTGTCTCATGTGAGACAATCCATGTGTTTAGTTTATCCCTTTTCGGACAAAAGTCAAGTGTTTGGACGCTTATTTTGATTTTGTCAATCTTGGTGATATTGCGCTAAAAATGACAATGTTCACTCTCTTATACCGTTATTTTCACTAACTTTTTTGCAAAACCATAGCGTTACGCCGCAATTTGCTGTTCGTTTGCAGAAAATTATTTAACAAAAGTGGCTGCATACCTCCGCCGACGCAGATCTGAACACTTTGTTCGTGATTAACAAAAAAATAACTTTTCTTTACACGATGCCGATTTGATGGTTTAATTTTTACAGTAAAAGTGTTAAAGTGCAAAATCTATTATTGAAAGGATGAAGCGAATGGTTACCGTTGATTACGGATTTGTCGATTCGGTACTGAAGAGGCACGGATGCGACAAAACTAATGCAATAGCAATATTGCAGGACATTCAGGGGGAATACTCCTTTCTGCCCAAAGATGCGCTCATTTACATTGCCGAAAAGCTTGGTGTGAGCGAAGCGAATCTCTACGGCGTTGCAACCTTTTACGAGAATTTTTCCTTGAACGAAAAGGGTAAATACGTCATCAAGTGCTGCAACGGCACCGCCTGCCACGTCCGCAAGTCCGACGACGTGCAGGAGGCTCTGTATCAGGCGACCGGGATGAAGCCCGGAGACACCATGTCCGCCGACGGACTCTTTACCATTGAGCGTGTTGCGTGCCTCGGTGCGTGCGGTCTTG
>CAVFTS010000040.1:0-9229 GCA_963625655.1 Oscillospiraceae bacterium | reverse complement strand
TCAAGGAAGGCATCTCCAAGGAAGACGCAGAGGCTCTCAAGGCTCAGCTCGAGGCAGTCGGCGCAACCGTCGAGATCAAGTAATCACAGCACTTACAAAACCGTGTTTTGCGTTTCGCAAAACACGGTTTTTCTTTAATATTGTATGAGTACAAGCTGCCGCCCGACGTGTGACGGAGATGATTTGCGCTCAGACAAGGCAAGGCCCGAAGGGAATATTTTTATATTTCCAAGGGCTTTAACGTCGTATGAGCGGAAATCAGTCCGTTACGGTGACGCTCGTTTCGGAGATGATGCTTTTTATATCGTTGCCGCTGTAGACGCCGTTATAGTTCCACGTCACCGAGATCGGCACCGTCAGCAGCTCGCCGGGGTCGAGATAAAGTTCCTGCGAGGCGCTGCATATCAGCGTCTCCGTCGGGGAGTCGTTCGACTCGACGTTTAAAGCTTCGCTTCTGAACGAGTACGCCGTGCCGTTTATCGTCACCACGCCGTTGCGGGGTCCGATGCCGAGGGTGTAGGAGCGCACATAGACCCGAACCTCCATCACCAGAGCGCCGCTCTGCGACCTTGTGACCGCCCACTCGGTGTGCGTGTTGAGACTGCAGCCGGTGTCGGAGTCAAAGCTGCCTGACATGAGCCTGTCCTGCGAGGAGTCGGGAGTCGGTGTAGGTGTCGGCTCTGCGCTCGGTGACACCGAGGGCGAGGGCGAAGGCTCGTCCGACGGCGAAACGTCGGGCGCTGCGGTCGTCGGGGACGCCGACGGCTCCGCCGCCTCGTCCGACGGCTTGGGCGCCGTGAGCCATGCGGTTATCCCGGCCGCCATGAGCAGCACAAGTATCAGCGCAACGAAAATATGTCCCTTCTGTTTGTTCACTTGCCGAGCCTCCGTTACTTTTAATATTTTATTGACTATTATAGCGTATCTTTAAATAAAAATCCACTCCGCTTTGTTGACAAAAACCCGTAAAAATATTAAAATTTTAATGATTTTATTTCGGGGGGAGGCGTTGGCATGGCAAAGGGCGGCAGGCATCTTGCGCCATCGAAGCGCTCTTCCGCCGGCAAGCGCCGCAGCGGAGGTATACGTCTCGTCTCAAGACGGGGCAGGGGCAGCGTCGAGAGACCCCGCCGCAGACCCGTTCTGACCATGCGTCGGGACATCCTCCGTGCCGTCGTTTTCTTTCTGCTGTGCTTCCTCATGCTCTCCCCCGTGCGGGGCTGCATCCTTTCCGACGGCGACTACATCGGCATGGCAAAGGCGCAGAGCATTGCCGTGAACGATGCCGGCATCCCGCCCGACAAGGCGCAGGACGTTCGCACCGACATGATAAAGATCGACGGCGAGGTGTACTACAAGGTGCAGTTTACCGGCTCCGTCACCGATTACCGATACATCATAAACGCCGAAACGGGTGAGATACTGACGCAGGTCTTTTACCGTCTCGACAAGACGCAGTAGCAGTAAGTAAAAGCGTGTAAGGATTACTCTTACACGCTTTTGTTCTTCCTGAATGTGAGCTCGCTTGCGAGCGTGGCGCCGAGGATGAGCGCCGCACCGACGAGAGAGCCTGCGCCCAGCGGTTCCTTTAAAATCAGCGCCGAGAGCAAAATCGCAGTTATGGGGTCAATGTAGCTGAATATTGCGACCGTCTGCGCCGGAAGCTCCTTGACGGAGGCAAAGTACAGCTTGTAGGCAAGCCCCGTGTGGACGATGCCCAAAACGAGGAGCAGCAGCGCCGGAACGGGTTCGAGCGACACGCCGCCGAGGTCTCCGGTGACCGCCGCATACGGCAGCAGCACAAGCCCCGCCACCGCAAGCTGCACAAGGCTGCGGTCGGAATCGGACACGCCGTCGAGCTTCTTGTTTAGGATGACAACGGCCGCATAAAGGCATGCCGCTCCAACGCCGAACAGTATACCGACAAGGCTCCCGCCGTCGGAGTCGAGCACGCCCGACACCGGGATCATGCCGACGAGGGCAACGAGAACGCAGCAGAGCTTTTTCGCCGTGAGCCTTTCGCCGAAGAGCAGCGGCGAGACGAGGATGACGAACACGGGCGCAAGGTAGTAACACAGCGTCGCCACGGCGACTCCGGTGTATCGGTACGCCTCAAAAAGCAGCACCCAGTTGCAGCCCAGCACCGCACCCGACAGGCACAGCAGCGGCAGGCGGCGACGGATTGCGGCGAAGTCGGGGCGCTTGCCGCAGAAAAGCGCCGCTGCGAGCAAAAACGTCGCACCGCAAAGTCCCCTTGCCATTGCGATGACCGAGGACGGCAGAGGTATGTAGTTTACGAATATTCCGACCGTGCCGAAAAGCAGCACGGCGACGAGAAGCTTTGTCTTTGCGTTCATACGCACCCGACCTTTTCGCTTATAGATGCACTGATTTTACACTATTTTTCAACAAAGTCAACGGAAAAACTACGGGCAGTCAACGATTGCCCGTAGTTTTTATCGTCTTTGTTTGAGCGTCGTCTTTATTTGAGCTTTTCGACGGCGATCCTCATGCGGCGGAGAGTTTCGTCTCTGCCGAGGATGCGGCATATCTCGACCGCACCGCCGGGAGTGACCGCCTTGCCCGCCGCCGCTATGCGCACGGGCCACATGACCTTAGCGTTCTTGACGCCCTCGGACTCCGCAAGCGAGACCATCGCACCCAGTATGCTCTCGTCGTCCCAAACCGGCAGAGTCTCGAACACGGGGAGCGTCTTTTCGAGAATGTAAAGCGAGCTTTCGGTGTCGCTCTTGCTCTTTTTGTGGACAAAAAGCTCGGTGCCGTATTCCGGCAGAGCGTCGAAAAAGTCGAGCTTTTCGGGGATCTCGGACAGCACCTCGGTGCGCTGCTGCAAAAGTGCGGCGACGGCGGCGGCGTCAATGTCGGGTTTTTTCACCGCCGAACGAATGTAGGGCTCCGCCACGGCGGCAAACTCCTCGGCACTCATGCGGCGGATGTACTCGGCGTTAAAATAGCGCAGCTTTTCTATGTCGAAAATTGCGGGGGACTTGCTCAGCCCGTGAAGCTCGAATATCTCAGCCATCTCCGGCATGGAGTATATCTCACGCTCGCCGCCGGGACTCCAGCCCAAAAGCGCAACGTAATTCACGACTGCGGGGGTGATGTAGCCCTGCGCAATGAGATCCTCGTATGAGGGGTCGCCGTGGCGCTTGCTCATCTTGTTGTGCTGGTCACGCATGACGGGGGAGCAGTGAACGTACTTGGGAATGTCCCAGCCGAAGCCCTCGTACAGCAGATTGTACTTGGGTGAGGAGGAGAGGTACTCCGAGCCTCGCACGACGTGGGTGATGCCCATGAGGTGATCGTCCACGACGTTTGCGAAGTTGTAGGTCGGCAGCCCGTCCCGCTTTATAAGCACCTGATCGTCGAGCGTTTTGTTCTCGACGCTGATCTCACCGAATATCTCGTCACGGAAGACGGTGACGCCGTCCTCCGGAATCCTCTGGCGGACGACATAGGGTCTTCCCTCCGCTGCCGCTTTTGCGGACTCCTCCGCCGAAAGACTGCGGCAGGGGTCGACCTTCCTTTCAAAAGCCTCGCCCTCGTCCTCGCACTTTTCGCAGAAGCAGCGGTATGCGTGCCCCTTTTCGATGAGCAGCTCGGCGTATTTTCCGTACAGCCCACGGCGCTCGGTCTGAATATACGGCCCTACGGGACCGCCGACGTCGGGACCCTCGTCGTGGTCAAGACCGCAGTCCTTCAGTGTGCGGTATATCACGTCCACTGCGCCCTCGACAAGACGGCTCTGATCGGTGTCCTCGATGCGGAGAATGAACTTTCCTCCGTTGTGACGTGCGATAAGCCAGGTGTAAAGTGCGGTTCTGAGATTGCCGACGTGCATATATCCCGTGGGACTGGGCGCAAATCGGGTGCGCACCTCGCCCTTGGGGATGCGAGCCTCCATCTCGTCGTACCAGTTAAGCTCCATGGCGTTTTCCTCCGTAATTCATAATCATTTAACAGTCTAAAATGGAATTTGCCTGTTGTCAAGAGAGACTTAAAATGATAAAATACGATTTCAGGTAACAGGTAAATATAAGGAGTCAAAACCATGGAAAACGAAATCAGGAAAAAGATAATGCTTTCGGGCATTCAGCCCTCCGGCGACCTGCATCTCGGCAACTACCTCGGTGCGGTCAAGAACTGGGGAGCGAGAGCCGACGAATTTGACTGCTACTACTTCATGGCCGATCTGCACACGCTCACCGTGCGTCAGAACCCGGCGGAGCTTCGCCGCCGCACGCTTGAACAGCTTGCACAGTACATCGCCTGCGGGCTTGACCCGGAGAAGAACACCCTTTTCGTGCAGAGCCACGTTCATGAGCACGCCGAGCTGGGTTGGATACTCAACTGCTATACGATGTTCGGCGAGCTTTCCCGCATGACGCAGTTTAAGGACAAGAGCGCCAAGAACGCCGACAACATAAACGGCGGCCTTTTCACATATCCCGCACTCATGGCGGCGGACATTCTGCTGTATCAGGCGGACTACGTTCCCGTGGGCGAGGATCAGCGCCAGCACTGCGAGCTGACCCGTGACATCGCCGTGCGCTTCAATAACATCTACGGAGATGTGTTCAAGATACCCGAAGCCTACGTTCCCAAGGCGGGAGCGAGGGTCATGGGACTGTCTAACCCCGGCAGCAAGATGAGCAAATCCGACCCCGCCGGCTGCGTGTTCCTCATGGAAAAGCCGGAGGATATCGCAAGGAAGTTTAAGCGCGCAGTCACCGATTCGGACACGGAAAACTGCGTCCGCTTCGACATGAAGGAAAAGCCCGGCGTGTCGAATCTCATGAATATCTACTCCGCCGTCACCGGCAAGAGCTTTGAGGAGATCGAGCGGGAGTTTTCCGGCTGCGGCTATGGTGTGTTCAAGCCTGCCGTCGGCGAGGCGGTCATCGAGACGCTGCGTCCCATCAGGGAGGAGGCTCAGCGCCTTCTGGCGGACAAGGCGTATTTGCAGCAGGTGTACACCGACGGTGCGCAGAGAGCGAGCGCAATTGCGAGAAAGACGCTGCGCAAGGTATATAAAAAGGTCGGTCTTGTCGAAAAGCCCTTCTGACACGGAGATGTTTTATGGACTTTAGTATTGATGTTATCGTAAAGATAGTTATGGCGCTGGGCGTGGCGTTCATCATTTCCTTTATTGCGACCCCGGTGGTCAAGAGCTTTGCGGTGCAGGTCGGCGCCATCGACGTTCCCGACGCAAAGCGCCACATACACAAGCACCCCATCCCCCGCATGGGCGGACTTGCGATATTCATCGGCTTTCTGCTGTCGGTGCTGTTCTTTGCGGAGATAAGCACTCAGGTGCGGGGCATCCTCATCGGGGCGATTCTCATCGTCGTGGTCGGCGCCATCGACGACGTTCTCAATCTGAATGCGTGGCTCAAGTTCGGCATTCAGATCATTGCGGCGGTCATTGCCGTTTTGAGCGGCGTTATCATAAACGTCGTGTCAAACCCCTTACTCATAACGAGTCAGCAGGCGGCTACCATCGGCGTGCTGTCGGTCCCCGTTACGGTCATATGGATCGTCGGCGTTACGAACTCCGTTAACCTCATCGACGGACTTGACGGACTTGCCTGCGGCGTTTCCGCCATCGCATCGCTGACGATGCTGTTCGTCGCAATGCTCGTTTCCGACGCAAACAGCAACGTCGCCATCATTCTTGCCTGCCTGTGCGGAGCCTGCCTCGGCTTCATTCCGTACAACCTCAACCCGGCGAAGATCTTCATGGGCGACACGGGAGCGCTGCTTTTGGGCTACATCCTGTCCACGGTGTCGGTCATCGGAATGTTCAAATTCTATGCGGTCATAACCTTCGTGCTGCCGGTGCTTGCGCTGGCGGTGCCGCTGTCGGATACGATATTTGCCTTCACCCGACGCATACTCCACGGTCAAAGCCCCTTCCACGCCGACAGGGGTCACTTCCACCACAAGCTGCTTGACATGGGACTCAGTCAGAAGCAGGCGGTTGCGGTGCTGTACGCCGTGTCTGCGATACTCGGACTTTCGGCGGTGCTGCTCACCTCGACCGGCATCGTCCGCATAATCGTTGCGGCCATCGCCTTTGCGATCGCCGTGAGCATCTGGTTTTTCGTGTTCCGCCACAACAGCAACATCCACGTCCACCACAACAACGCACCCGCACAGGAGGCGGAGAAAAAGGAGGAGCCGGAGAATGAGCAAGCTTAAAGTCATGTCGGTGTTCGGCACGAGACCGGAAGCCATCAAAATGGCGCCCTTGGCGCTTGAGCTTCAGAAGTACGACGAGATCGAGAGCGTCATTTGCGTCACGGCGCAGCATCGTGAAATGCTCGACTCCGTTATGGAATGCTTCGGTCTTGAGGCGGACTGTGACCTCAACATAATGGGCGCAAATCAGACGCTGACCGACGTCACCGTCCGTGCGCTTGAGGGACTTGAGCGCTGCTACGCCGAGGAAAAGCCCGATCTCGTGCTTGTCCACGGCGATACCAGCACGACCTTTTCTGCGGCGCTGGCGGCGTTTTATGCGAAAATCCCCGTGGGACACGTCGAGGCGGGGCTTCGCACCTATGACAGATACAGCCCCTTCCCCGAGGAGATGAACCGCTGCCTTGTCGGTCGCCTTGCGACGCTGCACTTTGCGCCGACGGCGAAGAATGCGGAGAATCTGCGCAGGGAAGCCGTGACGGGCGACATTTTCGTGACCGGCAACACGGTCATCGACGCAATGAAGTACACCGTCGGCGACGGAAGCTTCCGCTCCGAGGAGCTGCGAGCCGTCGACTTTTCCAAGCGTGTCGTCGCAATGACCTGCCACCGCAGGGAAAACTACGGCAAGCCGATGGAGAACATCTTCACGGCGGTGCGCCGTCTGGCGCAGGAGTTTCCCGACGTCGAGGTCGTCTACCCCGTGCATCTTTCGCCCGTGGTGCGCAGAGCGGCGCTTGAAAAGCTGTCGGGGCTGCCGAACGTTCACCTCATTGAGCCGCTCGATGCGATGGATATGCACCGCTTAATGAGCCGCAGCTACATGGTGATGACGGACTCCGGCGGCATACAGGAGGAAGCGCCCTCGCTCGGCAAGCCCGTGCTTGTGCTTCGCCGTGAGACGGAGCGCCCCGAAGCGGTCAAGGCGGGAACGGTCAGGCTCTGCGGCGTCGAGGAGGAGAACATTCTCCGTGACGCAAGGGAGCTTTTAACCGACACCGCCGCCTACGAGCGCATGGCAAAAGCCGTAAACCCCTACGGCGACGGGCAGGCGTGCCGACGGATCGTCGAGGCAATACTTTACGCAAACGGTCTTTCCGGCCGCCGTCCCGACGAGTTTTCAACATGATATAACGCAAAAGCCGATGGGAAAACCCCATCGGCTTTACAGCAGATACATTGCGCCCATGATGATAAGAAGCTCCTTGTCGCCGCTTTCACGGTACATGAGGTACAGTATCAAAATGAGCAGCAAATCCTCCGTCTCCAAGGACGCAAGGCTTTTCAGGCGGTCCTTTTTTCCGCTTTTTTCGATCTCGGCATTCACACGTTCAAGATCAAGCATTCTCATCACTCCCATGAAACATTATATTCGTATGCTCTCAGGAGGTTTACTATGAAAATAGCCGTTTTTTCCGACAGCCACGGAAACGCTTCCGATATGCGCCGTGTCCTTTGCGAGTACGCCCCCGACATGGCGATACACCTCGGCGACGGCAGGCGTGACATGGAGGAGCTTTATGACGAGTTTCCGCAAATATGCGTCTGCACCGTGTCCGGCAACTGCGACGACGACTGGCCGGAGGTCGAAAAAAAGGTCGTGACCCTCGGTGAGCATAAGGCGTTTTTGACCCACGGCCACCGCTGCGGCGTGCGCTTTGCGGGGCTTGAGCCGCTTCTGTACGCCGCCGAATGCAGCGACTGCGACATCGCCATGTACGGTCACACGCACTCGGCGTTCTGCGAAAACGTCGGCGGGATACTGGTCATAAATCCCGGCTCCGTCGGGCAAGGCGCAGACAGAAGCTGGGCAAGGCTTGAGATCGACGGCGACGATGTGCGCTGCGAGATAGTCCCCTGCGGTTTACAGATGCGGAAAAAGCTGATATAATATCAAAATACGGAAAAACGGAGGTAGAGCCGTGAAAAAACCCTTACTCGTCATAGTAAACCCCGCAGCCGGAAAGGGCGCATATAAAAAGAAATTTGCCGAGGTGCTGGAAATTTTTTCGGACGCAGACTATTCTCCGAGCCTGTTTTTCACCTCCGGCAGAGGGGACGCCGTGTCCCTTGCGGCGGAATACGGAGAGGGCTTTGACACCCTCGTCTGCATCGGCGGCGACGGGACTCTGAGCGAGGTCGTTTCGGGGCTTATGCGCATCGAAAGCAGACCGACCGTCGGCTATATCCCCCTCGGCACGGCAAACGACGTTGCCCGATCGTTGGGACTTCCGAAGCACGACCCGACGGCGGCGGCACGGCGCATCGTCTCCGGCGAGGCGCTGCCCTTCGACGTGGGAAAGCGCAGCGGCGGATACTTTAACTACGTTGCGGCATTCGGTGCGTTCACCGAGGTCAGCTACGGCACACCGCAGAACATAAAGCGCAAGCTCGGTCAGGCGGCGTATGTCATCGGTGCGGCGAAAAGCCTGCGCTCACTCAAAAGCCGCAGGGTGCGGGTGGAGTACGACGGCGGCAGCTTTGAGGGAGATTACCTCTACGGCAGCGTGTCAAACTCCTATTCCGTTGCGGGAATGATAGACCTGCCGAAGGACAAGGTTTCCCTCGGCGACGGTGAGCATGAGCTTATCATGCTTAAAAAGCCCAAAAATGCGGCGGCGCTTGCGCATTTGGCGGCACGGGTGCTTAGGGGTGACCTCGAAAGCGAGTATATCGAGATACTGCACACGAAGCATGCCGTGTTTGAGTTCGACGATCCCGAGACCTTCACCTTCGACGGCGAGGACGGCGGTGCGCACGAACGCATAGAATTTTCAAACTGCCCGCAGGCGGTGCGGATAATACATTGATAAAAAGAGAGAAGCGACGGCTTCTCTCTTTTTTCAGCGTGTCAAAAAAGTCATGCGACTTTTTTGCACGCTTCAAAACACGCCACGTTTTTTGTGAAGCGCTGCTTCACGAAAAACCTCGCTACGCTCGTCAAAAAGCCTGATAACTCAGGCGTTTTTGATGGCTATAATCCAATTTGAGGAGGGACCTTTCTCGC
>CAVFTS010000039.1:0-9374 GCA_963625655.1 Oscillospiraceae bacterium | reverse complement strand
CCGTCTCAAATACATCAATGTGGTCTATAAGCTCTCTGAGCAGCGGTGCGGTCAGTTGAATCGGAATTCTTGTCGGCATAGCAGTATTAGCGCTCACATTTGTCCTGTTTTTTTAATCATTGAAGCTATCCCCGGAGCAGGGCGTGCCTGCTCCGGGGATAGTCTTTAAAAACGGAAGCTGCAATAATTCAGCCTACTTCAGGCGGCAGAGGAGGTACACGCCTCGGCACCGTGCGCTTCCCTGCGGAACCTGTACAGCCCGGTCTTATCGAGCGCCAGCATGAGGGCGGGGATAAGAACGAGCTGGAGAATGATTCCGGGAATTGCGTTGAGTATGGCGGAGCTGAGGAAAATGTTCAGCGTGAACGCATCGGAGGTCACGCCGGTGATGACGAGCATCGCAAGCCCCCAAACCGCTCTGCCGGCGATCATTGCCGCAACAAGGGAGCGATACAGCGCCCTGAGGCACTGCCAGCGGCTCGCACCGTAAATAAGCCCTGCGACAAGACCGTAGGTTGCCAGCTCAAAGGTCATGGCAAGCGCAGTGATAAACGGTGGCATTCCGAAAACGGACATTCTGAGCAGCGGCATGACCAGACCGACAAAAAAGCCGTACTGCCAGCCGCAGACGAGTCCGCATATCAGCACGGGGATGTGCATGGGCAGAAGCATGCTGCCGATTTGAGGTATCTGCCCCGTGAGCAGGGGAAGCACAAGGCCGAGGGCAATGAACATCGCCGCAAGGCACAAATTTTTAAGCTTGCTTTTAGTTGAATTTTTCATTTGACAAACATCCGTTTTTAAGAAGATTTCAGTGCTTCACGGGCAAACGTGAACACGTCAGCTTGTGTGTTTATTCGCCGACGTTCAGGTCGTTATAAGCAGGTCGCAGCCGCCTTTAACGGAAAACGCCGCAAAGTAGTTTTCCTCGCAGGGGATCCATGTGCGCAGAAATTCGGGGAAATGCTCTCCTTCACGCTCCGCAAGACGGCGCTTCTGCTCGTCCTGCGATACAGTTATAAATATCTTAAAATCAAAATATTCGGCAATGTCGGGATGATTCGAATAGCTGCCCTCTACGATGTTCAGACGCTTCGGCTCCGTCGGCATCGGCTCGGACAGCCTGCCCGACTTACAGAGGTAAGACCTGTATTCAAATTCCCGCCCCGCCCTCAGCGGGTCGAGTATTTCGGTTTTCAGACGCACAAAGTCTATGTTGCCGGCAGGGATCTCACGCCAATCGGGGCTGCGTTCGGACACGGGGAGATAAAAGTCGTCCATGTGTATAACGGTGCAGTCCGAAAGCTTTGTCATGAAGTCGGCAAAGCTTGTTTTGCCGCTGCCGCAGCGCCCATCGACCGCAATGCAGACGGGACGCTCCGAGCTGAGTTCGAGGAGCCTTGCCGCAGGCTTTAAAAACGGTACAAGCTCGGCTCTTATAAGACGGTAGTGCGGATTGTACTCACGCCGGAAGGTCTCGCTGTGGTGAACGGCGGCACCGCCTGCAGAGAGCCATTCGAAGACGGAGCGGGTGATGTTTGGGCCTCCCTGCGCCTCAAGGCTGTGCAGCGCATCCGACATGGCCTCCGGCGAACCGGAAAAGCCTTTTGCAGTCAATATCATTGCCTTGGCAAGGACCTCCGCCTCAGCGTCGTTTCCTATGAGGGAAAGCGGATAGCGCACAATACCTCTGCCGACGGACTCCGCTTCCTCGGGGCAGGAGGGGGAGCGCATTTCACGCATCTCACGAAGGATACCGTCCCTTGCGGGGAGCGGGTTTTCCAGCAGATGCTCGACGCCGAAGCTGTGCTGAAAAGCCAGCTTTATGTAATCGCAGGGCTCCATCTTCGGGTAGCTGCGGATATGAAGCGCCAGCGTTTCCTCAAAATCCGTCATTGCCGTTTTCCCTTTCCCACAGGGGGCGGTCATCTCGACAGAACCTTTACGGCGGCACGGGCAGCCGACGCCGCATCCGGCGTATAGATATCCGCACCGATCTCATCGCAGAAGCTCTGACTGATCGGCGCTCCGCCGACCATGACCGTGACCCTGTCACGGATGCCGGCTTCTTCGGCAAGCTCCACTATCCGCCGCATCTCCTGCATGGTCGTCGTCAAAAGCGATGAGCAAGCGATGATGTCGCAGTTGTGTTCCTTCGCCGCTTCGATAAAGCGCTCCGGCGGAACGTCCGCACCGAGATCATACACATCGATGCCGCTGCCCTCGAACATGATCTTGACGAGATTCTTGCCGATGTCGTGCAGGTCGCCGAGTACCGTGCCGATGCAGGCGGAGCCTATCGAGCTGCCGCTGCCGTCGGCGCTTACCATGTGCGGCTTGAGTACGGCGGTGGCTGCCGCCATGCAGCGTGCGGCAATGAGCATTTCGGGGACGAAGACACGGTTTGCCGAGAAGTCCTCGCCCAATTCGTTCATGCCGACGATAAGCCCGCCGGAGAGAATGTCCTGAGCGTCAACACCGCCGTCGAGCGCCTCGTTAACGAGAGCAAGCAGCTTTTTCTGCTGACCCCGCTTTATCGCAGCGGCGATCCTGGTCAGAATGTCGCCCTCGGTCTCCTCGACCTTGGCCTCCTGCCGAGAGGACACCTTGACGGTGTCAAGCCTGCGGCGAGGCACGTCGGGCAGGTCAAAGTGCGGCATATGGAGTTTCGCATTATAGCGGTCGATGGCAAGGTCGATGTATCGGTCTATGTGCGGGTACACCGCTCCGGGTACGCCGTAGGTTATCGAGGGGATGAAGTATCCGCCCGGACAGCAGTCACGCAGCGTTTTATCGGCGTAAGCGCCGATCTCCTCCGGCGTTGCGTCCGCTCTGTCGATGGCGGCGCCCATGCCGCCCATTAAAACGAGCCTGCCCTTGAGGTGACGCTGCAATGCGGGGATGTTGTTCTCCGGCAGCGTACCCTGCCAGACCTGTATGCCTATCTCCGCCATGTCGTAGACGATGTCGGCAAGGTATGCGTCGCCGTGGTGGATCGCAATGCAGCCTTTGGAGCGGATGTAGCCGTAAAAGCGGCGGTACGGCTCCTTGAAGAATTCACGCCACATATCCGGCTTCATGAAAAGTGCGGTCTTTGTACCCCAGTCGTCGTGTGAGAAGATGACGTCGGGTTTAAGATTGTCGATGAGAAGCTGTACATATTTTAAGCGGTACTCGGTGATGTATTCGATAAGCTCGTGCATTTCATCGGGATGCTCGTACAGCGCCGTGAGCGTGTTTTCAAAGCCCATCAGGAAGTGACACTGCTCGAAGATGCCCGTGCCCATGAAGCCCGCAACGAGCTGCTCGTCTCCGGCAGCGGCACGGGCCTTTGCGCGGCACTCCTCCCAGCCCTCGGCGCAGTTTGCGGCAAGGTCGGGCGCATGAACTGTTTCACGCCAGCGGGTGATGTCGGTGCAGACCGTCAGTCCGTCGCCGTGCAGGGGAGTTGCGCCCGGTGCGTCCTCCGGAAAGCTTATGGTCGTACCCCAGCGGTCGAGCGAGACGGTGCCTCGTCTGCGGTTTCCCCGAAGATAGGCGTTGATGGGGTCGTACAGACACATGTGCAGCGCCTCGTACTGTTTTAAGAGTCTTTCGGGCTTGCCGTCCGGCTTTAATAATTCGAGAAAGATTTCTTTTGCTGTCTGCATATCAATCACTCCTTAGTAAAATACACGAGGTATAGGTCATGGTGAGTTTTCCGTAGTTGTACTCAAGCCCCGAACGGCGGCAAATGTCGCTTACCCACAGGCCGTATGCCTCCATGGACGACAGACGCTTTGACGGAAAGCGGCAGGGCTTGTCGGGATAGGTGCAGCTTGCGCAGACGGTGCAGGTCCCGGCGGTGAGAGCAAGGCAGTCGGGGTATAAAAGCCTTGCCTGACGTGCAAAGCTCTCAAAGCTTTTCTTGTGCCGCTTTGATATCTCCCGCATACCCTCGTAATCAAAATCGTCGGAAAGAACGCCCGTCGTCTGCACGAGGATGCCGGAAGAGCATTGTCCGATGTCCGCCGCCGCCTGCTCCAAGCTTCCGCATCCGGGAGGACACGCCCAGCTTGCGCCGTATTTTCCGCAGCGGTTGGAGGCACACATATCCCGCACGTCGGCTCTCGGCACGAATGTCTCCATATTTGCCTCTGCGCAGTGGGAAAAGCCGTTTTCCGCTGCGAGGGTCATAAGTCGTGTCATATCCGTCATACCTCTTGACAAAGCAGCCCGGGACTGCTAAAAATTTATATGGAATAAAAACATTATATTAAGGGGGGATGTCCGTGTCAAGCATCGAAGTGCGCTGTGGCGGCAAAGTACACGGCGTGCGTTTTTCCGACGGAGAAACGTTGCTTGCCGTCCTGCGGAAAGCGGGCTTCTCCGTCCCCGCCGCCTGCGGCGGCAGGGGAAAATGCGGCAAATGCCGTGTGCGATTAAACGGCGTACAACGCCTTGCGTGCAGGCTGATCCCCGCAGACGGCGACGTTGTCGAGCTTCCCGAAGCTGCGGGCGGGGCGATACTCACGGCTACCGTCCGCATAACCGCCCCCGCTTCGGCGCAAAGCGGCATAGCCGCCGCCGTCGATCTCGGCACGACAACGGTCGCCGTGCGCATTTATGATCTGAAAACGGCATCGGAGCTTAAAACGCTCAGCGCATGGAACGCCCAAGCCGCCTACGGCGGCGACGTTATCAGCCGCATCCGCCACACCATGGACGAAGCAGGCGGACTGCACGAGCTGTCGGCGCTCGTTCGTCGCCAGACGGAAAAGCTCATCCTTGAGGCACTCACGGCCTGCGGCAGAAACGTAAGCGAGCTGCAAAGCGTTTTCGTTGCGGGCAACACCGTCATGCAGCACATTTTTGCGGGGCTTCCGGTGCGCTCGATAGCCGTGGCGCCATTCAAGCCGGAGACTCTCTTTTTTGACCCGTCGGGCGATACGCTGCTCGGTGCGGAGCTGAATTACGCTCCGTGCGTCGCAGGATATGTCGGCGGCGATATAACGGCGGGACTGCTCGCCTCCGGACTGTGCGGCACCGACGGAAGCTCCCTCCTTCTCGACATCGGCACAAACGGCGAAATGGCGCTCGTCGGTGCGGAAAGGATCAGCTGCTGTGCCGTCGCCTCCGGACCTGCGTTCGAGGGTGCGGGCATAAGCTGCGGCATGCCGGCGCTCGACGGTGCGGTCAGCCATGTGCGCTATGACCGAGGCTTTTTGTGCGACGTGGTCGGTGCTTGCGAGCCTGTCGGCATTTGCGGGTCGGGGCTTATCGATCTCATAGCCGTTCTGCTCCGTCTCGGCTGCATAGACGCAGGAGGAAGACTTCTGCCGCCGGAGCTTGCACCCGAAGGCCTGCGGCGGCATATCCGCCCCGACGGTCGGGGAAACGGCGTGTTTTACCTCACGGACAAGGTGTATCTCACCGCCGGCGACGTCCGCAGTCTCCAGCTTGCGAAGGCGGCAGTTGCCGGTGGGATAGAGGTACTGCTGTCCCGACACGGCATGGGTGCATCGGGGCTTGACCGTGTGTGCCTGGCGGGCGGCTTCGGCAATTACATAGACCCCGAAAGCGCCATGACGATAGGCATGCTGCCCGATACGGTGGCGGAGCGCCTGCGCTCGCTCGGCAACACCTCGCTTGCGGGGGCGTCCATGGCTGCCGTCGATCCCGATAAGCGCCGTGAGCTGTGCCGTATCGCCGAAAAATGTGAATATATCGAGCTGTCCGGTCTGCGGGAGTTTACCGAGGCGTTCACGGACAACATGATTTTTGATACTACGGAGGACTGAAAAATGCAGATAAGATTTCCGCTCATTCTCGACGGCGCTACCGGCACCGAGCTTCAAAAATGCGGCTACAAGGGTGACGTGAGCGCCGAACAGTGGGTGCTTGACAATCCCGACAGCATCCTCGGCATCCAGTCCGGCTATGTGAGCGCCGGAAGCGATGTCCTGTATTCGCCCAGCTTCGGCGCAAACCGCCGCAAGCTCGAAGAACACGGTATTTTCAACAAAACTGCCGACTATAACCGCCGCTTGGCGGAACTGTCCGAAAAAGCCGCCGACGGCAAAGCCTTTGTTGCCGGGGACATTTCTCCGACGGGACTGTTTCTCTCGCCCTTGGGCGAGGCATCATTCGAGGAGCTGGTGGACATCTATACCGAACAGGCTGCAGGACTTGAGCAGGCGGGCGTTGACCTGTTTGTCATAGAGACGATGATGACGCTTTCCGACGCCCGAGCCGCCGTGCTTGCCGTGCGCAGCGTCAGTGATAAGCCGATCTTCGTCACCTTCACCTGCGACGAAAACGGACGCAGTCTCTCGGGTACGGACGTCACCGCCGCTCTGACCGTTTTGCAGGGCATGGGCATTGACGCATTCGGACTCAATTGCTCGGCGGGCCCCGCCGAGATGCTGCCGCAGCTTCGGCGGCTGCGTGAGTTTTCCCGTGTGCCGCTTATCGCAAAGCCCAACGCCGGAATGCCTGAGATAGTCGACGGCAAGACCGTGTACGACTGCCCGCCGGAGCGCTTTACGGAGCTTATCACGGAGTTTCTCGAAACCGGCGTTGCCGTGTTCGGCGGCTGCTGCGGAACGACCGCCGAGCATATCACCGCACTGAAAGCGGCGCTTTCAGACGCCGAGGTAAAAGCCCCCGCACCGCAGCACTGCGATATGTTGCCGGCGGCGACCGAGAAGCTGACGGCGTATCTGCCCGTTGACGCACGCTGCGGGTCGGTGCTTGCCGTCACGTCCTCGCTTGAGGACGAGCTTGCCGATGCGATGGACGGTGACGACGTGATGGTAGCCATGCGCATTGAGACGTGGGAGGACGTCGAGCTTTTTGCCGACTGCCAGTACATGATATCAAAGCCCCTGTGCATCGTCTGCGACGATGCCGAGGTGCTTGAGGCGGCGCTTCGGGTCTATCAGGGCCGCCCTCTCTACGAGGGTACGATTCCCGAATCTGACCTTGCCCCCCTCGTCGAAAAATACGGCGTTATAATTTGAGTCGGCAACAAGCTTGACGCACTCATGCTGAGGTTTTTATGAAATACTTTTTAATGTGCCTGCTGTATATTGCGGCTTTGGGCGTCCTTTCCTTTGCTGCGGGACGGCTTGTGCCGAAGCGCCTGTTTCACGCCGACCGATTTCCGTGGCGCTGCCTCCCGTCGGAGCAAAAGCTGTGGAAGCTGCTTCGGGTCAAAAAGTGGCAGGCAAAGGTTCCCGATATGAGCCGCATATTCCCCAAGCTCATGCCCGCAAAGAAAATGACCAAGGAAAACTTCGATAATTTACCCCGCATGCTCGAGGAGACCTGCGTTGCGGAGTGTACGCATGCGCTACTGTCCGTGCTCGGACTTGCAATGCTGAAGATATGGCCCGGAGCGGGGGGCATTCTGACAACGGTGATCTATATTGCGCTGGGCAATCTGCCGTTTATCATCATCCAGCGCTACAATCGTCCCCGCCTGCAAAAGCTGCTTATGATGCAGCAAAGGAAAAGATAGGAGAACATCAAAAATGAAAACGCTGATTCTAAGCTGCAACGCCGGAGCGGGACACAATTCCTGCGCTCTGGCGATAAAGGAAGCTTATCACGCCCACGGTGAGACCTGCGATATCGTGGACGCATTACAATTTATATCGGAAAAGGCATCACGCTTCGTTTCCAACTGGCACACCCGCATCTACCGTCACGCCCCGAAGGCCTTCGGCATCGGCTATCGACGTGCGGAAGCCCACGAGGACGCTTTCCATGAGGGAACGCCGCTGTACAAGATCATTTCTTCCGGCGCAGAGCGGCTGTATGAGTACATTATTGACGGGGAGTACGACAACATCATCTGCGCCCATGTCTTTCCCGCACTTGCGCTGACGGAGATGCGCCGTTGCCACGACTGCCCGCAGCTTATAATGAGCTACGTTTCCACGGACTACACCTGCTCTCCCAGTACGGCGGACTCCTCGCTCGACTGGTACTTTATCCCGTCGCCTCTGCTGGCGGACGAATTCAGCGGGCAGGGGATCCCGGAGGAAAAGCTGGTCGCAAGCGGTATGCCCGTGAAGGAGATATTCTACCGCCGCATACCGCTTGAGGAGGGAAAGGCCGACCTCGGCATAGACCCGACGCATCGACACATCCTGATGATGTGCGGCAGCATGGGCTGCGGTCCGATGGAGGATATCGTGCTGCACTTCAGATCTCAGCTCTCGGAGGAGCAGGAGCTCAGCGTCATATGCGGCACGAACGAGGTTCTGTACAGAAGGCTGCAAAGAATAACCGCCCGGTATCCGCAGATACACGTCTACGGAAAGGTTGACAATGTGCCGCAGCTTATGCGGGCGTCCGACGTTTTTATGACAAAGCCCGGCGGTCTGAGCACGTCCGAGGCAATGGCGGCAGGACTGCCGATGGTGCTTATCGATGCTGTCGCCGGCTGCGAGGCGCACAATCTGGACTACTTTGTGAGTAACGGCATGGCGGTCACGGAGGATACGCCGAAGGCGATCGCAGACCTTACGCTTAAGCTTTTAAATGAACCGGAGCTTCTTTCCGAAATGCGTGCTGCGATGCCGCAGGTCTCCTGCACGGCACCCGAAACGGTCTATAAGTGGATACGGGAGCATAAGGGGTAAGGAATATGATGAATGCGGAGGATGCGCTGAAAAAGCTCATGGACGGCAACGAGCGTTACCGCAGCTCGGGCAGAAGCCTTGGGGACGTCTCGCTCTCAAGCAGACTCAGAACATACCGGGATGGGCAGAAGCCCTATGCGACAGTTATCTCCTGCTCCGACTCCCGCGTCATTCCCGAAAGCATTTTCGGAGCCGGGATAGGCGAGCTGTTCGTCATCAGAGTGGCCGGGAACGTGATCGACAATCACCAGCTCGGCAGTATCGAGTACGCCGCCGAGCATCTGGGCTGCAAGCTCATCATGGTGCTGGGACACGATCACTGCGGAGCGGTCGATGCGGCGATAAACCACGATCCCGACGGGTATATAAAGTTTATTACCGACGAGATAAGGCTCGCCGTCGGCGATGAGAGCGACGATTACGCCGCCTGCTGCCTGAATGTAAAGCACAGCATTGAAATGATAGAAAGCAGCATGGAGATACGCCGTGAGGAGACCCACGGCCTCAAGGTCGTCGGTGCGCTCTACCGCTTAGAAAGCGGCGCCGTCGAGCTGATTTAAAAACCTTTGTGACAAACCAATTTGTGACAAACAAAAGGCACCGTGCGATGCACGGCGCCTTTTCAGTCTGTCAAAAAATTTTAAAAGAGCCCTCGTTTCTGGTATAATAGAAGAAACGGGGGTGTTTTTATGAGAAGCAGTTTGCCTACGAAGCACACACGGCCTGCGACAGCAAGGGATTTGT
>CAVFTS010000038.1:0-9469 GCA_963625655.1 Oscillospiraceae bacterium | reverse complement strand
TGTTGCCATCGGCGGATTTTGAATCCGCTACGTCTACCATTCCATCACACCGGCATTTGCGTTGTCCAGTATATAACATGAGAAGCTCTTTTTCAAGTTATATTTTTTCGGTCACAAAATTTTTATACTTTCCCTCTATCATATTTAAATAAAATATGTTACAATATTAAAATGTAAAAAAATGATGAAAGAGGCGTAACCATGAAAAAGATACTCGTACTTGAGGACGAACCGAATATCCGCAGTTTTGTGGTAATAAACCTCCGCCGCAACGGATATGAGCCTATCGAAGCCGCAAACGGTGCCGAAGCGATAAGCCAGCTTGAGAAGAATCCCGACATCAGCCTTGCGCTGCTCGACGTCATGCTTCCGGACATCGACGGCTTTGAGGTGTGCAGGCGTATTCGTGCCTCCGGCTCAAAAATCGGTATTATCATGCTTACTGCCAAGAGTCAGGAAATAGATAAGGTCACGGGTCTTATGACCGGTGCGGACGATTACGTCACGAAGCCCTTCTCCCCCGCCGAGCTTACCGCCCGTGTCGACGCTCTCGTAAGGCGACTCGGAAACGGTACGAATCAGAAGCCGAGCTATGAGATCTCCAGCGGTCCCTTCCTTCTCAACACCCGCAACCGTACACTCGAAAAGGATTGCCGCAGACTGAAGCTTACGCAGATCGAGTATCTGCTGATGAAGCTTTTCATGGAAAACCCCGGCAGAGCAATGTCCCGTGAGGATATACTCCGTGCCGTTTGGGGTGAGGATTTTACGGGCGAGCTTAAAACCGTCGACGTGAACATCCGCCGTCTCCGCATCAAAATCGAAAACGATCCCACCGAGCCGGAATACCTCACCACCGTTTGGGGTTACGGCTATAAATGGGGTTACTGATTCCTTGGAAGTGTCCCGTTATGTTTAAAAACCTTAAATTTCAGCTTCTCGCATCCAGCATTATCGCCATCATTTTAATAGCCTGCTTTATCGCATTTGCCGCAAACGGCTATCTTATCATATCTATAATCTTTGCCGTCATCACAGCGGCATACATCGTCTGCGTTAACGTTTGGTTTGATGTATATGTCAGCAAGCCGATACAGGATCTTACCGAAACGGCAAAGCGCATCGCCGCCGGCAGCTACGGAACGCAGGTAAAAAAGCTTGCCGACAACGAGATCGGCGATCTTACGGACGAGTTTAATCAGATGTCCGCAAAGATAGGTCTTGCAGACAAAGCAACGACCGAGTTTGTCTCGCAGATATCGCACGAGCTGAGAACACCGCTCACCGCCATCACCGGCTGGAGCGAGACCCTGCAATACGACCCCGCCATTCA
The DNA here is from genome assembly GCA_963625655.1 of Oscillospiraceae bacterium. Lineage (GTDB taxonomy): Bacteria > Bacillota > Clostridia > Oscillospirales > Oscillospiraceae > F23-B02. Next base: position 8,136 of record CAVFTS010000038.1, on the reverse strand, counting down.
GGGCGATTCCCTGCGGGGGCTCATAATCATCACAAAGGAAGCGGAACGTCTTACCGGCATGGTGACCGACCTTCTGATATTCTCGCGCATACAGGACGGCAGATTTAATCTCCGTGTCGAGCTTATCGACATTGCCGCCGAGTTTGAGGACTCCATCTTCACCTACGGCAATCTTATGAAGCAGTCGGGCATCGAGCTTAAATATACTGCTCCCGACTACGATATTCCCCTCATCTCCGGCGACCCGGAGCGCTTAAAACAGGTATTTTTGAATGTGCTTGACAACGCTGCCAAGCACGGCGGTGACGGCAAGCTCGTTGAGGCATGGATGACGGTTGACGGCGGCTACGTTATCATCAATATAAGAGACCACGGTCGGGGCATCCCGGTCGACGAGCTTCCCTACGTCAAAGTTAAGTTTTATAAAGGCAGTTCCAAAAACAGAGGCAGCGGCATAGGTCTTGCCGTATGCAACGAGATCGTCCTCAAGCACGGCGGCAGCCTCAACATCGGCAACGCCGAAGGCGGCGGCTGCATTGTCAGCATAAAGCTTCCCCTGCAAAAGAACTGACAGGTATTTTTATGTCAAACAACGATAAAAAATCAGGTGAATTTCGCACTTCAATAGGCGGACAGGCTCTTATCGAGGGCATTATGATGCTCGGTCCGGATAAGCGTGCCATCGTGTGCCTAACAGAGGACGGCTTTGTCGAAAAGGTCACACCCGTAAAGTCGGTGAAGGATCGCTTCTTTTTGTGGAGGCTTCCGTTTTTTCGTGGTATTGCGGGCTTTTTCTCCGCAATGGTCAATGGCGTTAAGGCAATCTCCTTTTCAGCGGATCAGCTCCCCGAAGATATGCAGGAGGAGCCCGGCAAGCTTGATCTTTGGATAGAGCGCCACTTCTCCGACGAAACGGCGCAGAAAATCATTATCGGCATTGCCGTCGTCTTGGGCATTGCGCTGTCGCTTGTCCTTTTTCTGCTGCTCCCCACCGTCATAGTCGGCTTTATACCGGGGCTTAAAGAGAGCTTCTACTGGCGCACGCTTGTTGAGGGCATCGTTAAAATCGTCATTTTCTTTGTTTATCTTCTCCTCTGCTCACGGCTTAAGGACATGAAACGGCTCTTCGCCTTCCATGGCGCAGAGCATAAGACGATATTCTGCTACGAAAAGGGTCTGCCGCTCACGGTCGAAAATGTCCGTCCGCAGGGCAGGCTGCATCCGAGGTGCGGTACGAGCTTTATATTCGTCGTTTTGATAATCAGCATCTTCACGGGTTCGTTTATCCACGTCTCCGGCACGCTTGCAAGAACGGGACTGAAGCTTCTTATCCTGCCCGTGATAGTCGGAGTGAGCTACGAGATAAACCGTTGGGTCGGGAGACACGACAACGTCCTCTCCTCCGTCCTTTCGTGGCCCGGCAAGCAAATGCAGCGTATTACGACGAACGAGCCGGATGACGATATGATCGAGTGTGCGATCCGTGCGCTTGAGCTTGTCATTCCCGAAGAAGCCGGCTCAGATAAATGGTGATTTACAAGGACTGTTAACGATGCCTAAAACATATAACGATATATATTTCTCCGTCAGGTCGCAGCTTCGTGACAGCGGCGTTTCGGCTTATGCGCTTGAGGCGAGGATCCTTGTTGCCGCCGCTGCCGGAAAAACTACGGAGCAGCTTATGCGTGACCTGAACCTCTACACCTCCGATGCGATAGAGAACACCGCAATGGAGATGCTCCGGCGCAGGCTCAAGGGTGAGCCTCTTGCCTATATCTCCGGCTCATGGGAGTTTTACGGTCTGCCGATGACCGTCACGCCCGATGTTCTCATTCCCCGCATGGATACCGAGGTCTTGGTCGACGCAGCCATAGCGTCCATAAAATCACGAGGCATGAAGGCAAGAGTCCTTGACCTCTGCTGCGGAAGCGGCTGTATTGCCTGTGCCATCGGTACGGCAATGCCTGCGTCACGGCTGGTTGCGGCTGACATCAGTCTCCCTGCGCTTGAGGTTTGCAGACGCAATATAAAGGATAACAAGCTCTCGGCAAAGGTCATCACCATGCATGCGGACGCCGCAGCATGGCCGCCCATGAGCATTGGAAGCTTTGACCTTATAGTCTCAAACCCTCCCTACATTGCATCGTGCGAGCTTATTGAGCTTGACGGCTCCGTTCGTGATTATGAGCCGCTCGGCGCTCTCGACGGCGGTGAGGACGGGCTTGACTTCTACCGTGCGATTATCAAATACTGGACGATAACCCTGCGTCCCAATGCGGAAATGATGTTCGAGGTCGGCGAAGGTCAGGCGGACGCCGTTAAAGATATGCTCCTTCAGGCGGGCTTTGTATCCGTCGATGTGAGGCTCGACACTCTCGGCACCGAGCGTGTCGTCATCGGAAAATGGAAAAACGAATACTGATATACATGAGGTGTACTTAAATGGCAGAAAAGAAAAAAGCTCCGATTTCCACCCACGGCCAGTCCTCGGACAAGAAAAAAGCGCTTGAGACCTGCATTGCGCAGATAGAGAAAAACTACGGCAAGGGCGCCATTATGCGTCTCGGCGACGATATTCCCGTCAACGTTGAAGCGCTCACTACCGGCTCCCTTTCGCTCGACCTTGCCCTCGGCATAGGCGGCGTTCCCAAGGGCCGTATCGTTGAGATCTACGGACCCGAAGCTTCCGGTAAGACGACCCTTGCGCTGCACGTCGTTGCTGCCGCTCAGAAGGCCGGCGGTGAGGCTGCGTACATCGACGTTGAGCACGCACTTGAGCCCGCATACGCCCGTGCTCTCGGCGTTGACATTGACAGTCTGCTCATCTCTCAGCCGGACACCGGCGAGCAGGCGCTTGACATCACCGAAAGTCTCGTCCGCTCCTCCGCAGTCGACGTAGTCGTTGTCGACTCCGTTGCGGCCCTCATTCCCCGTATCGAGCTTGAGGGTGAAATGGGCGATACCGTCGTCGGTGCGCTTGCAAGGCTCATGTCGCAGGCAATGCGCCGTTTGGCGGGCTGCATCGCCAAGAACGGCTGCACCGTCATCTTCATAAACCAGCTCCGTCAGAAGATCGGCGTTATGTACGGCAACCCCGAAACCACCCCCGGTGGTCTTGCTCTGAAGTATTACGCCTCCGTCCGTATCGACGTAAGGCGCACCGAGACGCTCAAGGTCAACGGCGAAATGATCGGCAACCGCACCAGAGCAAAGGTCATAAAGAACAAGTGCGCTCCTCCGTTTAAAGAGGCGGAGTTTGATATCATGTACGGCGAAGGCATCTCCAAGGTCGGCGAGATCATCGACCTCGGCGTCAAGCTGGAGCTTATCGACAAGGCGGGCGCATGGTTCACTGTCAACGGCCAGCGTATTCAGGGACGTGACGCCGTTAAGGAATATCTCCAGAAGAACCCCGAAATTCAGGATCAGCTTGAAAAACAGATTCGTGAGAATGCGCATAAGCTTATGAGTCCTCAGGCAAGGAAGGCAGCTCAGGCGGCAGGCCGTGCGGTCGACGTTTCCGCCGAGGATTTTGAAGGCTGATGTCGCTTATCACCGTTATCGGGATAAGACAGACCTCTCCCGAACGCTTTGTCCTTGAGTTTTCCGACGGCAGCGAGCTTAAAACCACGCTCTCCGTGCTGACGGACAGGTTTATACACACAGGCGTCGAGCTTGACGATGAAGCGTTCAGCGCTCTCCATGCCGCCTCCACCCTTTCGCTGTGCAAGGCAAGGGCACTGCGCATCATTAACGCTCGTCCGATGTCACGGCAGGAAATGCGAAAGCGCCTTATTGAGAAGGGCGAAGCCGAGGAAAACGCCGAAGCTGCGACGCTTTGGCTGTCCGACATGGGACTCATCGACGACCGGCGCTATGCGGCGTCGCTCGTAAGGCACTACGCCGCCAAGGGCTTCGGCAGATCAAGAATCACGCAGGAGCTGCGTCGGCACGGCATCGGACGTGAGCTGTGGGACGAGGCGCTTTGCGAAATGCCGGAGCAGGATGATCGCCTGAGGAGCTTTATCGCTTCAAGGCTCGCCGACCCCGACGACAAGGTGCAGGTTCGTAAGATCTCAAATGCGCTGTTTCGCAGAGGCTACTCCTGGGACGAAATACGTCACGCAATAAATCAATACATTAGCGAGGAATTTCAATGAAAAGAAGCATTGCGCTTATTTCGCTCGGCTGCGCAAAAAATCTTGTGAACAGCGAGCAAATGCTGTATCTTCTTGATGAAGCGGGCTACATCCTCTCCCCCGACCCGGAGGGCTGCGATGCAGTTATCATAAACACTTGCGGCTTTATAGACGCCGCAAAAAGCGAAGCCATCGACACTATCCTCCAAATGGCTGAGCTTAAAGCCGCCGGCAAGCTCGGTAAGATCATTGTAACGGGCTGTCTGCCGGAGCGCTACCGTGACGACATTAAAGCGGAGCTTCCCGAAATTGATGCGATCTTGGGTGTCGGCAGCTTTGCCGACATCGTGTCCGCACTCGACGAGACATTTGCCGGAAACAGCGTCGAATACTTCGGCGACAAGAATGCCCCCGTGGACGAGCTGCCGAGAGTGGTCAGCACGGGTCCTGCGTGGGCATACCTCAAAATTGCCGAGGGCTGCGACAATTTCTGTGCGTTCTGCGCCATCCCCTACATTCGGGGCCGATACCGCTCCCGCAGTATGACGAACATACTTGAGGAGGCTCGCTCCCTCTCTGAGCACGGCGTTAAGGAGCTTATCGTTATCGCTCAGGATATCACGAAATACGGCACCGATCTCTACGGCAAGCGTTCGCTTGCGGAGCTTTGCTCGAAGCTTTCCGAGATCGACGGCATTGAGTGGATACGACTTCACTATACATATCCCGACCAGTTTGACGATGAGCTGATTGATGAGATCGCTTCAAATGACAAGATTGTGAAGTATCTCGACATTCCCATCCAGCATATAAACGACGGCATTTTGAAGGCCATGAACCGGCACGGCACAGGCGACGATATTCGCAGGCTCTTTAAAGACCTGCGGCAGAGAATACCCGATCTCGTCTTGCGCACCAGTATTATTGCCGGTCTCCCCGGCGAGGGTGAAGCCGAGTTCGAGGAGCTTTGCGAGTTCCTGCGTGAAGCAAAGATCGAGCGTGCAGGTGTGTTTCCCTTTTCTCCCGAAGAAGGTACGAGGGCCGCAAAAATGGAGCACGTCGATTTCGAGACCGCACAGCGCAGAGCTGAGCTTATAATGCAGCTCCAGTCCGAGATAATGGAGGAATTCTGCCGTTCTCAGGTCGGTAAGACGCTGCGTGTGCTGTGCGAAGGCTACGACGAGGAACAGAAGATGTTCTTCGGGCGCAGCTATGCCGATTCTCCCGACATTGACGGGCTTGTATTCTTTGACGGTGCTGGCTGTGAGGGCAACATCGTTGACGTTAAGATAATCGCAATTACAGACGAATGTTTTCTTATTGGCGAAGAAGTTTAACACGTTTAGGGGGGCTGTTTTATGACTACGGCTAATAAATTTACAATTGCTCGTATTATTCTCGTTCCTGTTTTTCTGGTGCTTATGTACCTTGACCTCGTCTACTGGGCGCTGGCGGCGTTTATAATTGCCAGCCTTACGGATTTTGTCGACGGTCATATTGCGAGAAAGTACAATCAGGTGACCGATTTCGGAAAGTTCATCGACCCCCTTGCCGACAAGATGCTCGTTCTTGCCGCCATGTGCTATTTCGTCGAGGCAGGGTCTATGCCCGGCTGGGTCGTTGCGATCGTTCTGTTCCGTGAGTTCGGCGTTTCCGGACTGAGACTGCTTGCCGTCGAGCAAGGTATCGTCATAGCAGCCGCATGGTCGGGAAAGATCAAGACCTTTGCCACCATGGTCTCCCTTTGCGTTATGATGCTCCTCGGCGAGAGCTGGTTCCCCGCCCCCGAAGTTGTTGCCGTTGTCTGCTGGTGCATCATACTTGTCACCACCGTGTACTCCGGCATCGAATACTTTGTCAAGAACATCGGCGTATTTCATCACGCTCCTTGACATTGCCCCGGCTAAATGCTATTATTTAAGAGCATGATTTTAGGCTGTGAAGCGGAAAATAGCTGCAAAGAGCATTCCAGAGAGGTCTCGGCTGCTGAGATGAGACTATGCGAAGGCAGTGAAGTGCGCCGCAGAGCTTCGGAGGAGGAAATGCCTCTGCGTATGTGCTGCGTTAAAGCGTCAAGTGATAAAAAAGAGTGGAACCGCGTTTATACGCCTCTTGTGGTCTTGCCATGAGAGGCGTTTATATTTTGTAAATTACACTTCAAAAGGAGTCTGAATATGAAGCTTTATAACTCTGCCACAAGAAAAAAGGAGGAGTTTGTCCCCATTGACCCGCAGCTTGTCAAAATGTACACCTGCGGCCCTACCGTGTACCATTTTGCGCACATCGGCAACCTGCGTTCCTATATCATGGAGGACATCCTCGAAAAGTACCTGCGCTACATCGGCTACAACGTCAAGCGTGTCATGAACATCACCGACGTCGGTCATCTTACGAGCGATGCCGACGAGGGTGAGGACAAGATGCTCAAGGGCGCAAAACGGGAGAACAAGTCCGTCATGGACATTGCCAAGTTCTATACCGACGCTTTCTTTGCCGACTGTGCAAAGCTCAACATCAAAACTCCCGATGTCGTTGAGCCTGCGACCAACTGTATCGACGAATATATCAATATAATCTCCACGCTCATCGACAAGGGCTACGCATATCTCGCCGGCGGCAACGTGTATTTTGACACCGCAAAGCTTGAGCGCTACTATATTTTTAACGACTTCAACGCCGAGGATCTCGACGTCGGTGTGCGTGAGGGCGTTGAGGAGGACACCAACAAGCGCAACAAGAACGACTTCGTCCTTTGGTTCACCAAATCGAAGTTTGAGGATCAGGCGCTCAAATGGGACTCCCCGTGGGGCGTCGGATATCCCGGTTGGCACATTGAATGCTCCGGTATCTCGATAAAGCATCTCGGTGAGAATCTCGACATCCACTGCGGCGGCATCGACAACGCCTTCCCACACCACACGAACGAGATCGCACAGAGCGAATCCTACCTCGGTCACAAATGGTGCAACTATTGGATGCACGTTCTGCATCTCAACACCACGAGCGGCAAAATGAGCAAGTCCAAGGGCGAATTTCTCACCGTTAAGCTCCTTGAGGAAAAGGGCTATGACCCCCTCGCCTATCGTCTGTTCTGCCTGCAGAGCCATTACCGCAAGTCACTTGTGTTCTCTTGGGAAAACCTCGACAACGCACAGGGCACCTACAACAAGCTGGTCGGCAAAATCGCAGCGCTCAAGCCCGGAACCGCTCCGGTTGACGAGGCGGCATACAATGCTCTGCGCTCCAAATTCATCACTGCTCTCGGCAACGACCTCAACACTTCACTTGCGGTCACGGCTATATACGACGTTCTGAAATATCAGACCAACGATGAAACGAAGCTTTACGCAATAGCCGATTTTGATAAGGTTCTGAGCCTTGGTCTCATCGCAAAGGCGGACGCAAAGCGTGAAGATCTGAAGCGTCACGCCGTGAGCGGTAATGCGGAGTTTGCCGTCATCGCCGAGGACGGCAAACAGGATCCTGAAATTGAGGCTCTCCTCAAGGCAAGAGCCGAGGCGAAGAAGACGAAGAATTTCGCCGAAGCCGACAGGATCCGTGACGAGCTTAAATCGTCGGGCATTGAAGTCACCGATATTCCCGGCGGTGCTAAGTGGAAGCGCATCTGAATTTAAATTGATGTGAAGACAGCCGGAGCAACGCTCCGGCTGTCTTTTAATGAAAGCGAAAAAACAAAGCCGTCTGATGTGGGCAGACGGCTTTGCCATTATTGTGATTAGAATCTGATGTCGACAGGCTTTCTGTCAAACATGGTGTTGACCTGCTTATATGCCCAGCCGAGCACCTTCTGGTCGAGGTTCCAGAAATAAACCACGAACAGGAGACCAACGGTCATGGAAAGCAGCTTAGCGGTAGTTTTGCATACATTGCACATATAGCTTTCTCCTTTATGAGCTGTTTTTGATGCCAAAATGCCTCTTAAATTACTTCTTTGCAAGACCCTTCTGGCGAGCATACTCTGCTGCACCGAGTGCGC
>CAVFTS010000037.1:0-10275 GCA_963625655.1 Oscillospiraceae bacterium | reverse complement strand
GGCGGTACTGAGCTCCCGTGTTGCCGTAAAACAATAATTTTCAGTATGTGCACAGCTTTGATATATACAAAATCCTAAGCATTTCAATGTTTCGGCATGAAGCAAAACACGGTGAAGCCCCAATTTCAAAGGGACTTCACCGTGTCCGACATTTATTATAGAGCCGATTAAAAACGCAGTAACAACAAGGGTTACTGCGTTTATCCTTTACTTTATAAGCTTTATGTTGCGTTACGATACGAGATGTTGCGTCTGTAAAGAGGGTTAGAGGGAAAAGGCTACCGCTTGAGGGCAAAAATCTACCGCTTGGGCGAAAATCCTTTACAAGAGCGGGCAAAAAATGCATAATAAGGCCAAAAGAGGTGAGACAATGAAGCTGCGGACGGAGATCGTCAGCGGAGCGGAGGAGGAGATCATCGTCCGCACGCCGGAGCTGAATGAAAAAACCGAACGGCTGCTGCGGCTCATAAGCTCGGCGCTCGGCAGCGGAAGCGAGCTTGCGCTCGGCTACAACGGGGAGGAGCATTTTATTTCCATCTTGGAGCTGCTGTTTTTCGAGACGGACGGCGACAGGCTTTGTGCACACACGGCGGAGCGTATGTACAGCTGCTCTCTGCGGCTGTGCGAGCTACATAAGCTGCTGCCAAGCACCTTTGTGCGGGCGTCAAAGTCATGCATCGCAAATACCGCCGAGGTGTCGTCAATAAGCAGATCAATAAGCGGCGTCGGCACCGTGAGCTTTCGCAACACGCACAAGACCGTTTGCCTCTCACGAATGTATTACAAGAGCTTTCATGATACTATTGAAGAAACGAGGCTTAAAAAATGAAAAGCAAAAAGACAATTATTACAGCGCTGATACTCATTCTGGCGGCAATTCTGATGATCCTGAACGGCGTAGGTGTCGTATTCGGATACGGTATCGAGCTGTGGCGCATAGCCCTCGGCGCCGTTTTACTTGCATGGCTTGTGTGGGTCATTAGCGACAAGAAGTTTCATGAGATTTTCCTGCCGCTGGCGTTTATGTTCATGGTGTTCGAGAGGAATATAGCGCTGCTTTTTGACGCAAAGACTGACAACCTCATCTCCAACTGGGTGCTGCTCATTGCTGCGCTCCTGCTGCAGATCGGCTTCCAAATGCTGCTGCCGAGCGTTCGTAAGACCGACAACGGGAATATCAGAAGCTCCAATGGCAAAAGCACCTTCTTTGTTGATGCGGCGTCGCTCGGCGACTACAGCGTCGTGAACGACCTCGGGGCTGCGTCGGTGTTCATCGAGAATGCGGATATCTACAGGGGCGGCGGCGTGCTGAATATCCGCAATAAGCTCGGAAGTATGCAGATAAACGTTCCCGCAGCCTGGGGCGTGACCGTTGACGTGGTGAACAACATGGGGACGGTAAACCTTCCGGCGGACCTCGCTATGGGGGAGCCGAAATTCCTCATAACGGGAACGAACGACTTCGGGACCGTAACAATAAGCAGAATATAAGACATAAAAATGGCAGACGGGAAATTCCGTCTGCCATTTTGTTTAATGTTTTATCAGTCACCATATTCGCAGATGTAAGCCATCTTGCCGGTATAGTACTTTCTGTACTTTTCAAGGGGATTCATGCGGCTGTCGTTATACAGCCACGAATCGTCCGGCTGACGCACCATCATGATGTAGTTTTCCTCGGAGCCGTCATAGCTGTCGGTCATGGAAGGCTCGCCGCTCTGCCAGAAGTAGAGGTCGACGTCCTGGCCGCTTGTCCATGTCATAAGCCCTGCAGGATCACGGTAGCAGCCTATCCAAACGTACTTGACGCTGTAGTCACGGAGCATTGCGCACACCGTGTCGTACTCGTCCTGAGAGTTGATGGTCACAAGGTGACCGCCCTTTTCGATACAGGCAAGCTCCGCCTCGTCCCAGCTTAAGTCACCTACGATGACCTCGTAGCTGTGCGCAACGGGTTCGGAGGAGGGCTGCACGGTAGGAGTGACGCTCTCACTCGGCTGCGCACTCGGCTGCACGGATGCATCGGGAGTCGGCGTAACGGATGCGGCGGGGGAGCCGGATATGAACGGAAGCTTATCACGGAAGAGGTAAAGACCTCCGGCGATTACGACAAGCACCGCCAAAACGATAAGCACCGATTTTGCGCCGCCGACCTGCTGCTTTTTCTTTGCCTTTTTCTTCTGAGCGGGCTTTTTCTTTGCAGCGTCCCGTTTCGGCATGGCGTACTGAACTGCGGGCTTGGAAGCATCGCTGCGGGCGGGCTTTTTCGCCTGCGGCTTGGGCTGCTTTTTGTCCTGCTGCACGGGCTTTTCAAAAACGGGGACCTCGATAATGATAGGTTCCTTTTTCGGAGCGGGCGCCTCGACGGGAGCAGATTCCTCAGCGGGAGCAGATTCCTCAGCGGGAGCTGCTTCCTCAGCGGGAGCAGATTCCTCAACGGGAGCAGATTCCTCAACGGGAGCTGCTTCCTCAGCGGGAGCAGATTCCTCAACGGGAGCAGATTCCTCAACGGGAGCAGGTTCCTCAGCGGGAGCAGATTCCTCGACGGGAGCAGGTTCCTCGATGTCGTCATCTATAAGTGAACTATGTATTATGTCAACCATGATCCGCTCTACGGGGCTTAACTCATCGACTGCCTTCCCGAAAACCTCGCTTGCGGTGCGCCCGGCGTCGACCGGTACCGCCTCAAGATATTCGCCCAGCGCAGCGCCGAGCTCCGGTGCATCGAAATAGCGCTCCATCTCCTTAAATGCGGTCGCTTTTTCGATTATTGCTTTCAGCTTTTTCCCGGCGCCCCACGGCGCTTCAATCTTCTGACCGTTCATTCTGGTCCTGAGTGCATTGGCTCTGTCGTCGGGAGCGGGGTCGGGGTCAGCCGGAACGAATGGCAATCTGCCGCCGTTGCAGCCTGCATAGAGCATCAGACCGACCGCATACACGTCCGAGCGGGGAGAACCCTTGCCGTTCCAGAAAAGCTCCGGCGCAAGATATTCAAGCTCTTCCTTTGTCCAACCGGTGCTGCCCATTGCGGCAGCGGGACCGAGAATGACCTCTCCGTCCTCAAAGCAGACGTTGGTCGGACGGATGCCGCCTCTGAATGCTCCGGCGTCTCCTGGACCTATCGCCTCACAGAGCTTTATCGCAAGCTCGATAAGCTCGCCGCGCTTTAAAGACGAAAGCCCGTCGCCGAGCGCACGTTCCGGGGAGAATGTGGGATTTTCGTTCATCTTTATCCCTCCATAATTACGGATGTTAACATAATATCACGGGAAAGACCATAAGTCAAATATGAATATGGCTTTTATTTTGATTTAATGTGTGATATTATATAAAGAAATCATTTTTGGAGGCGCTTATGAAGAACGGACACGAATGTTACATAATCGGCGCCGGAGATTTTTTCGGCTTAAACGAGCCGCCGGACGACAGCGACTATGTGATCGCCGCCGATGCGGGGCTTAATCACTGCCGCAAATACGGCATAATACCCGACCTCGTTTTAGGTGACTTCGATTCGCTGGGGGAGGAGCCGGAGCATCCGAACGTCCTCCGACTGCCTGTCGAGAAGGACGACACCGACACCATGTATGCGGCACGTTTGGGGCTTGAAAAGGGCTATCGGCATTTTTACATATACGGTGCGCTCGGCGGTAGACGAAGCGACCACAGCATCGCCAATATGCAGATACTCGTGTACCTTGCAAACCATGGGGCAAGGGGCTGGATATTCGGCTCCGACTGCGTTTGGACGGCGATAAGGAACACGACGCTTTCGCTTTCGGGCAGCGGCGGAGTGTCGGTATTCTGCATGGACGGCAAGGCGCAGGGCGTAACGCTAAGAGGGTTAAAATACGAGATACATGATGCGGAGATAAGCTCCGATTATCCCATAGGCGTCAGCAATTCCATGGCAGCGGACACGGCGGAGATCGAGGTCGACTCCGGCTGCCTGCTCGTGATGTACGACAAGGGGATAGGTGAAACAGAGTGATAAAATACAATGCCGGAGAATGTGACGTTGTCGTCGTCGGAGCCGGACATGCGGGTATCGAGGCGGCGCTTGCGGCCGCCAGACTCGGACTTAAAACAATCTGCTTTACTGTGAATCTTGACAGTATCGGCAATATGCCGTGCAACCCGGCCATCGGCGGCACGGGCAAGGGACACCTCGTGCGTGAGCTTGACGCTCTCGGCGGCGAGATGGGCAAGGCTGCGGACAAGGCGTGTATACAGTACCGCATGCTCAACCGGGGCAAGGGTCCGGCGGTACACTCCCTCCGTGCGCAGGCGGACAGACGACGCTATCAGGAAGTGATGAAGCAGACGCTTGAGCGTCAGGATGGACTTGTAACGAAGCAGGCGGAGGTCTTGGAGATCGGTGTCAAAAACGGAGCCGTGTGCTCCGTGACGACGCACACGGGTGCGGTGTATGCCTGTCGAGCAGTCGTAATCGCCAGCGGAACCTATCTCGACGGCAGAACGATAGTCGGCGAGGTGCTGCGCTCGTCGGGACCCGACGGGCTTGCGGCAGCCGTGGGACTTGGCGACTGCCTGCGCTCTTTCGGCCTGCGCCTGCGCAGATTCAAGACGGGAACTCCGCCGAGGGTCAACGCACGCAGCGTCGATTTTACCAAAATGGAGCTTCAGGAAGGCGACGAGGAAACGGAGGGATTTTCCTTCGACACTACAGAGCCGCCGAAGAACAGAGCGGTGTGCTACCTGACCTACACGAACGAGGAGACGCATAGAATAATCCGTGAAAACCTTGACCGCAGCCCGATATACTCAGGCGTCATTGAGGGCATAGGCCCCCGCTACTGTCCGAGCATCGAGACGAAGATAATGACCTTTAAGGACAAGCCCCGCCATCAGATATTCGTTGAGCCGATGGGACTGAACACCGAGGAGCTTTACATTCAGGGCCTTTCATCGTCGCTGCCGGAGGAGATACAGCTTAAAATGCTGCACACCATTGCGGGACTTGAAAACGCCGAAATGACCCGCTGCGCCTACGCAATAGAGTACGACTGCATCGACCCGACGGAGCTGTACCCGACGCTTGAGACGAAGAAGGTTTCGGGACTTTACGGTGCGGGGCAGTTTAACGGCTCATCCGGCTACGAGGAGGCGGCGGTACAGGGCTTCGTTGCGGGCGTAAACGCCGCCTTGAAGTGCAAGGGTGAGCCGCCGATGATACTCAAAAGGTCGGACGGCTATATAGGAACGCTTATCGACGACCTGGTTACGAAGGGCACCAACGAGCCGTACAGAATGATGACCTCCCGCAGTGAGTATCGTCTGCTGCACAGGCAGGACAACGCCGACGAGCGTCTTTGTGCCGTCGGCGTGCGGATAGGGCTTGTTTCCCGGGAAAAGCTTTTGAAGGTCGAGGAAAAGTATGCCGCCGTCGAAAGGGAAATGCAACGGCTTGAGACGAGCTACCTTGCGCCGTCGGACGAGCTGAACGCTCTCCTTAAAAGCAAGAACAGTACCGAAGTCAAAAGCGGCGTTTCGCTTGCGGAGCTGCTGAGGCGTCCCGGGATAGAGTACGCAGACCTTGCGCCGATAGACGGGGACAGACCGGAGCTTCCGAAGGCGGTGTGCGCTCAGGCGGAGCTGCGGCTCAAATACGACGGTTATATAAAACGGCAGCTTAAACAGGTCGAGGAGTTTTCGAGGATGGAGCAAAGGCTCCTGCCCGAAAACATCGACTACGACATGATAGAAGGACTGCGACTTGAGGCGAGAGAAAAGCTCAAAGCGATACGTCCGCACTCCTTCGGACAGGCAAGCCGCATTTCCGGCGTTTCGCCTGCCGACATCGGAGTGCTTATGATGTGGACGGAGGCAAAGAAATGAAGAAGATAGTGCTTGGCTTTTCCGGGGGAGTGGACTCCTCCGTGTGTGCCGAGCTGCTCAAGAGACAGGGCTACGAGGTCTTTGGACTTTATATGGACAATTCCACCGATGAGGCAAGACTCGATGCGGTGAAAACCGCAGGGTTTATCGGTATACCGCTTAGGGTGCTTGACATTCGTGAGTGCTTGGAGCGCTGCGTCTGCGCACCGTTTGCGCAGAGCTATTTGAGCGGCGAGACGCCGAACCCCTGCGTCATATGCAACCCCACGGTCAAGTTCCGCTCACTGTGCGAGTACGCCGACGAAATCGGAGCGGAGCATATCGCAACGGGACATTACGCTCGCACAAAAGACGGTATGCTCTTTAAGGGCAGACCCTCAAACGACCAGAGCTATATGCTCTGCCGCATAAAGCAAGAGCAGCTTGGCAGGCTCATTCTCCCACTCGGCGAATACGAAAAGGTCGAGGTGCGCACTCTTGCACATGAATTTGACCTGCCCGTCGCCGACAAGCCTGACAGCATGGAGATATGCTTTATCCCGGACAAGGACTACATCGGCTGGCTCGGTAAGCGCACGGAGCTGCCGCCGCCGGGGGACTTCACGTTTAACGGCGAGGTCATCGGTCGGCACAAGGGCATACACTGTTACACGGTGGGGCAGCGCTGCCCCGGATTGTATAACGGCAGAAAGCTGTACATATCCGAGATAGACCCCGAAACCGACACCGTGAAGCTTGCGCTTTGGGAGGATCTTTTCAAAACGGAGCTGTGCGCAAGAAGCTTTAACTGGCTGTGCGACGAGCCGAAGGGAGTCATTTCGGCAACCGTCAGGGTGCGGCACACAAAGTGGGAAAACCCGCCCTGCGAGGCGGAGATCGTGGGAGATCTCGTTGCGATACACACAAAGGAGCCGCTCAGAGCGCCCGCAAGGGGTCAGTCCGCTGTGCTTTATGACGGAGAACGTGTTCTCGGCGGCGGATTTGTTGTTTGATTTACCCGTTGACCAAAGCGTTAAATTATGAGAAAATTATAAAATAAATTATTTGTCGGAGGAAAACTGCCATGGCTTACTATTACAACGAACCGTCCCACACCTTCAGCGAATACCTGCTCATCCCCGGCTACACCGGAGAGGATTGCATACCCGCAAACGTCAGCCTCAAGACCCCGCTCGTGAAGTTTAAAAAGGGCGAGAAGCCGGCACTCAGCCTCAACGTCCCCTTTGCGTCCGCCATAATGCAGTCTGTGTCGAACGACACGATGGCGATAGCGCTTGCGAAAGAGGGCGGCATATCCTTTATCTACGGCGCTCAGAGCATAGAGAATGAAGCTGCGATGGTCGCAAGGGTTAAAAACTACAAGGCGGGCTTCGTTGTAAGCGTATCGAACATCATGCCTGAGCAGACTTTGGCGGACGTGCTTGAGCTTAAAGCGAAAAACGGCTACTCCACCATGGCGGTTACCGACGACGGCACCGCACACGGAAAGCTCCTCGGCATCGTTTCAAGCCGTGACTACCGTGTCAGCCGTATGAATTCGGAGCTGCGTGTCAGCGAATTTATGACGCCGCTTGAAAAGCTCGTCACCGCTCCCGAAGGGACGACCCTCAAGGAAGCAAACGACATCATCTGGGATCATAAGCTGAACTCTCTCCCCATCGTGGACGCCGAGGGCAGACTTGTGTATTTTGTGTTCCGCAAGGACTATTCCGAGCATAAGGCAAACCCCAACGAGGTGCTTGACGAGCATAAGCGCTACCTCGTCGGAGCGGGCATAAACAGCCGTGACTACGCAGAGCGTGTTCCCGCACTTGTCGAGGCGGGCGCCGACGTTCTGTGCATCGACTCCTCCGAGGGGCACTCCATATGGCAGAAGAAGACCATCGACTTCATAAGAGAAAAGTACGGCGACAGCGTCAAGGTCGGCGCAGGCAACGTCGTTGACCGTGAGGGCTTTATGTTCCTTGCCGAGGCGGGTGCGGACTTCGTGAAGGTCGGCATCGGCGGCGGCTCCATCTGCATCACCCGTGAGACGAAGGGCATCGGCAGAGGTCAGGCGACGGCGCTTATCGAGGTCGCAGCGGCAAGAGACGAATACTTTGAAAAGACAGGCATCTACGTTCCCGTCTGCTCCGACGGCGGCCTGGTACACGATTATCACATGACGCTGGCTCTCGCAATGGGCGCAGACTTCCTGATGATGGGTCGCTACTTTGCCCGCTTCGACGAAAGCCCCACCGCAAAGCTCATGGTGAACGGCGTGTATGTCAAGGAGTACTGGGGTGAAGGCTCGAACCGTGCTCGCAACTGGCAGAGATATGACCTCGGCGGCAAGGCGGGACTGAGCTTTGAGGAGGGCGTAGACTCCTACGTCACCTATGCCGGCCCCCTGCACGACAACCTTGAGATGAGCGTTTACAAGATAAAATCCACCATGTGCAACTGCGGTGTGACGAATCTTGAGGATCTCAAGCGCAACGCAAGGCTGACGCTCGTGTCCTCCGTCAGCATCGTTGAAGGCGGAAGCCACGACGTAATTTTGAAGAATAAGTAAACTTTGATACGGGGCTGCCGGGCAGCCCCGTATTTGTGCTTGCCATAATCGGCAAAACATGAGATAATATTATTTATTAAATTATTAAAGAAAAGGCGGACGGTAAAATGATTGCAATCGGTTGTGACCACGGCGGTTATGCACTCAAGCAGGAGGTCATGAAGCACCTTGCCGAGCGTGGACTCGAATATAAGGATTTCGGCACCTACTCGGAGGATAGCTGCGATTATCCCGTTTACGGAAAGGCGGTCGCCCATGCAGTGGCGAACGGTGACTGCGACAGAGGCATTTTGATCTGCGGTACGGGTATCGGAATATCCATCACCGCAAACAAGGTCCCCGGTATAAGAGCGGCGCTTTGCGGCGACTGCTTCTCCGCCGAGGCGACGAGACTTCACAACGACGCAAACATTCTTGCGATGGGCGCAAGAGTGCTTGGCGCAGGGCTTGCACTCAAGATCGTCGACACCTTCCTTGATACGCCGTTTTCCGGCGACGAACGCCATGTTCGCCGCATCAATATGATCGAAGGATGATTTGATTGAGAAGAACTGACAGCTCCGAATTTTATAAGGGTAAGCGAAAGAAGACGGCTCCGGCATTTATCGTGTCAATCATCGTGCTTGCTCTCATCGCCTTTGTGATACTGCTGTTTTACGGTCTGCAAAAGTACATCGTCATAACAAACGACGGACTGCGCCTTGACATACCGCTGCTGCGAGAGGAAAGCACTGTGTCTCCCGACGGCGAAAAGCACGACTACGAGACGACGGATGCGGAGCTTGTCGTCGGTGAGCCGGACTACTCCAACGTGAAGGCGACGGCAGGCGAGGGACTTTCAGCGGTAAACGGTGTCTACGTCACCGCCGAGAACGTGACGGCGGAAGCGCTGGCGTCGTATGCTCAAACCTACGGTGAGGGAAGTGCGCTTGTGCTTGAGGTCAAGCCCGCATCCGGACTCTTGGTCTGGAATTCGCAGAACGAGATCGCCGTCGGCTACGGCACGGCGGGTCAGCTCGACCTTGCCGCTTCGGTGTCGCAGCTCAAGGAAAAGGGCATTTACCTTGTTGCGTCCGTAAGCTGCCTGACGGACAATATGCTGGCAAGCCGCTATCCGCAGATGATGCTGATGCACTCCGACGGTTCCATATTCACAAACGAGCAGGGTTCGTGGATAGACCCCTATAACGGAGTGTACACGGACTATATCATCTCGTTGTGCAAGGAGCTTGACGCCATGGGATTTGACGAGATACTGCTGACGAACGTCCGTCTGCCCTCCGAGGCGGCGGGAGCGTTCATGTACGGCAGCGCAACGACGGGTGCGCCGACTCCGCTCACGGCGGTGTCGGGCTTCGCACTGGACATTGCGAGGGGACTTAAAAGGACCGATGTCGTGCTTTCCGTTCAGCTCAACAGCGAGACTGCGCTTCAAAGCGGCGAGGACTCCGCAAACGGGCAGAACCTTGCGCTGCTTATGAAGGTGTACGACCGAGTGTACTGCAACTGTACTTCCGCCGGTGCGGCAGCATCCGTGAGCGCAGCGGCAAGATTCGTCGAGCTGGGCGACGTCAATATGCGGCTTGTGCCGATGGTGTATGCGCAGGCGCCGGAAACGAACTGCTGGGTGATTACAAATTAAATAAGCTTAAAGCTTAAATAAATTAAATAAATAAGCAAAGGCTCGGTCATTCTAAGACCGAGCCTTTGCTTCAGACCGTCAAAGAACTATGTAAAAGCAGACGCAACAGACAAAATTCAATACGCAGCAGGGTGAGCGTGAGGGTGTAGCGAAGCGGCGGCGCGGCAGTGAATGACATGCCGGGGGCATGTCAGAGCCGCACCGTGACCGAGCCGCAGCG
>CAVFTS010000036.1:0-11280 GCA_963625655.1 Oscillospiraceae bacterium | reverse complement strand
GAGCACCTGCCTTTTAAGCAGGGTGTCCGGAGTTCGAATCTCCGCTGGAGCACCAGAAAACAGACGGTCGTTTGACCGTCTGTTTTCAGCTGATAAGTAATAGTGAATGGTGAAAAAGCGTTATTAAATTGCTTTATCAAGAACTCCGGACACTTGCCGTCGTCGGCGGTTGCCGCTTCTGCGGCGAGCCGACGGGCTTTAAATCACTCACGCTTTTCCGCACGAAGTGCGGCAAAAGCCGGAGCTCGAATCTCCGCCGGAGCACCACGTCGTCGCAAGCTTCGCTCAGCTTGCGACGACTTTCTTCGTAAAGCGTAAAATTCGGCCCATCGGCACCGCAAAACGGCGGTGCCGAAAAATTTTTTCAAAAAAATAAAAAATTTTTCAAAAAAAATAAAGGGAAATAAGAATTTGCGTCGTATAAGTATATTAGAGAGATTTTTTACGACCGAAAGGAGCAAGGGCAAATGGCGGAGCCGAGAGAAAAAAGAGAGCTTGCCGAGCGTATGTTTATCGGCAGCTACGGACTTTTGTCGGTCAATTCGGCAGGCAGGGCGATAGACGAACCCGAATGCCGCATACGCACCTGCTTTCAGCGGGACATTGACCGAATCACGCACAGCAAGGCGTTTCGCCGCTTAAAGCACAAGACTCAGGTTTTCCTCCGTCCGGAGGGCGACCACTACCGCACGAGACTGACGCACACGCTGGAGGTCAGCAGACTTGCCCGAACGCTTGCACGGGCGCTGGAGCTTAACGAGGATCTGACGGAGGCGATAGCCCTCGGTCACGACCTCGGTCACACGCCCTTCGGACACGCCGGCGAGCGTGCGCTTCGAAAGCTTTGCTCCGGCGGCTTTAACCACTACGAGCAGAGCCTTCGAGTCGTGGACTGCATCGAGCGTGACGGCAGGGGGCTTAACCTCTGCTACGAGACGAGGATGGGCATCCTGCACCACACGCACGGCGCACCCGACGACACGCTTGAGGCGATATGCGTCAGGCTGTCCGACCGCATTGCCTACATAAACCACGACATGGACGACGCCGTTCGTGCCGGTATACTCAAAAACAGCGACCTGCCCGCCGTGGTCAGACAGCGCTGCGGTAACCGCAACAGCGAGCGCATCGACTCGTTTATAAAGGACCTCGTGGCAAACAGCGGCGGCGGTGAGATAAAAATGTCGCCTGCGATGCAGGAGGCATACGACGTGTTCCACGACTTCATGTACTCCGACGTGTACACGAACCCCGTCGCAAAGAGCGAGGAGGGCAAGGTGGACGGCATACTCGGCGGCATATTCGAGTTTTACCTAAAGCACCCGTGGGAGCTGCCGCAGGAGTACACGCAGATAGCCGCAAGGGACGGCTTGGAGCGTGCGGTGTGCGACTATGTGTCCGGCATGACGGACGGCTATGCGATCGAAAAATTCGGCGAGATATTCATTCCCGCCGCATGGAGCGTCAAGTGACGCAATTTTGGAAAGGAGGGCAATATGGCATTTTCCGAAAGCTTTTTGCAGGAGCTTACGGAGCGCAGCGACATCGTTGACGTCGTTGGCTCATATGTGCGCCTCGGCAAAAAAAGCGGAGCGAATCTTTTCGGGCTGTGTCCGTTTCACAGCGAGAAAACGCCGTCGTTTTCCGTGTCGCCGGACAGGCAGATATACCATTGCTTCGGCTGCGGCAAGGGCGGCGGTGTGATAAACTTCATCATGGAGATAGAAAATCTCACGTTTCCGGAGGCGGTGGAGTTTCTCGCAAAGCGTGCGGGCATGGCGATCCCGGAGCAGGAGGACGGCAGAGAGAGCAAAAAGCGCAGACGTATGCTCGACCTGAATCGGGACGCCGCAAAGTTTTTCTACTCCTGCCTTTCCTTGCCTGAGGGCGCCGCCGCAATAAATTACATGGAACGGCGCAGACTCAGCCCGCAGACCGCAAAGCGCTTCGGTCTGGGCTATGCGCCCGACTCATGGGACGGGCTTATAAAGGCCATGACGAAAAAGGGCTACTCCGAATTTGAGATGAAGGATGCGGGACTTGTCAGAGCCGGAAAAAACGGCGGTCATTACGATACCTTCCGCAACAGGCTCATGTTTCCCGTCATCGACGTCAAGGGTGACGTTATCGGCTTTTCCGGCAGAATACTCGGCGACGGCGAGCCGAAGTACATGAACAGCCCCGAAACATCGGTATTCAACAAGAGCCGCAATCTTTTCGGATTAAACCTGGCTAAAAAGTCGAAGAGCGGATATATAATTCTATCCGAGGGAAATATAGACGTTGTGATGATGCATCAGGCGGGCTTCGACTCCGCCGTTGCGTCTCTCGGCACCTCGCTCACACCGGAGCAGGCTCGGCTCATTTCACGCTACACGAGCGAGGTCGTCATCGCCTACGACAACGATGAGGCGGGGCGCAAGGCGTCCTCAAGGGCGATTGGTCTGCTCGAAAAGCTCGACTTAAAGGTTCGTGTACTCAGTCTTTCGGGCGCAAAGGACCCCGACGAGTATATAAAGGCCAAGGGTGCGGACGCATTCCGCAACCTCCTCGAAAAGAGCGAGAACCACATCGACTACCGTCTGCAAAGCATCACGGACAAGTTTGACCTCACGGTCGACGAGGAAAAGGTCGCCTTCGTCAAGGCGGCGGCGGATATGGTAGCGCAGCTTCCCGGCTCGGTGGAGCGTCAGGTCTACGCAATGCGCATCGCTTCGATGACGGGCATGACAAAGGAGCTGGTCGTCTCCGAGGTCGAGCGCCGCAGAAAGCGGGCGCTGGCGTCTGCGCAAAAGCAGAGCGACCGTGAGCAGAGCCGCCCCGAAAAAATGTCTCAACCGAGGGAGAAGGAGTTCCGCTACGAAAACCTCCGCTCTGCGACCGCCGAGGAGGGGCTTATCCGACTGCTGTTTCTCGATCAGGGGCTGTGCCGGGGCAAGGAGCTTCCGCCGCCGGAGGATTTTACCTCGCCTGCGCTGGCGGATATATACAGAGTGCTGAAAAGCAAGGTCGAAAGCGGCGACATTGTGAGCATTGCTTCCATGAGTGCGGCTCTGCCGCCGGAGGAGGTTTCGCTGCTTGCGGAGCTTTTGCAAAAGCCGGAGGCGCTGCGAAACGGTGATAAAGCACTCGCCGACTACATAGAGAGAATAAGGCAGCAGAAGGAGCTGAGCGAACCGGGCAGCGACCTTTTGAGCCTTGCGAATAAGTATAAAAAAACCAAAGGATATGGGGGACAATAATATGAGCAAAACTACCGGCAAAAACGAAGCCGACGAAAGCGTGGTCGAAAACGTACAGCCCGCAGCGGAGCTTTCCGACGACAAGAAGCCGCAGGAGGCAAAGAGTCCGGAGGAAAGACTCGGCGAGCTTTTTGCAAGGGCGAAGAAGAACGGCAAGATCTCCGCAAAGGAGATCGCAGCGCTCGACGAGGCGGGTATCGACCCCGAAGCCATAGGCAAGTTCTACGAGTCGCTTGAAGCGGCGGGCATCGAGGTGGACATCGGCGGCGACGATCTGCTGCCCATTTTGGACGACGACGGCATTATCCCGGAGCTTGAGGAGATCGAGGAGGTCACGGAGGAGGAGATCCACGAAACCGAGACCATGGCGGACAATTACTCGACCGACGACCCCGTGCGTATGTACCTCAAGGAGATAGGCAAGGTGCCGCTTCTGACTCCGGAAGAGGAGGTCGCACTTGCGATACGCATGAGCGAGGGTGACGAGGAGGCAAAGCGCCGCATGGCGGAGGCTAATTTGCGCCTTGTCGTGTCCATCGCAAAGCGCTACGTCGGCAGGGGAATGCTGTTTCTCGACCTCATTCAGGAGGGCAACCTCGGTCTTATAAAGGCGGTCGAAAAGTTCGACTATACCAAGGGCTACAAGTTCTCGACCTATGCGACGTGGTGGATACGTCAGGCGATAACCCGTGCGATAGCGGATCAGGCACGCACCATAAGGATTCCCGTCCACATGGTCGAAACGATAAACAAGGTCATAAGAGTGTCCCGCCAGCTTCTTCAGGAGCTGGGTCACGATCCCTCGGCGGAGGAGATCGCCGCAGAGATGGGTATGCCCGTCGATAAGGTGCGTGACATTCTCAAAATAGCGCAGGAGCCGGTGTCGCTCGAAACGCCTATCGGTGAGGAGGAGGACTCCCACCTCGGCGACTTTATCCCCGACGAGGACGCATCGGAGCCGTCCGAAGCGGCAAGCTTCTCTCTTTTAAAGGAGCAGCTCATAGAGGTTTTAAATACGCTTACGCCGAGGGAGAAAAAGGTTCTGGAGCTGCGCTTCGGCATCGTTGACGGCCGTACCCGCACCCTTGAGGAGGTCGGCAAGGAATTCAACGTCACCCGTGAGCGCATCCGTCAGATCGAGGCAAAGGCGCTGCGCAAGCTGCGTCACCCCAGCCGCAGCAAGAAGCTTCGTGATTTTCTGAACTGATATTCGTGTGGAGGAAGAGTATGAGCGAAAATACTGAAGGAACGGCTTTGGCCGAAAAGGAAAAAAAGACGGCGTCGCCCGACGAGCTGCTTTCGCAGCTTCTCGAAAACGCCAAAAAGAACGGCAAAGTTGCGGCAAAGGACATTGCCGCCGCCGAGGAAGCTGGTGCGCCCGCCGAGGCGCTGGCACGCCTCTATGATGCGATTGACGCCGCAGGCATCGAGATTGACATCGGCGCCGAGGATCTGCTGCCGCCCGTCGAGGACGACGGCACCGACGTCTCCGTCGAGATCGAGGACACCGACGCCTACACCGCCGACTCGATGCGTATGTATCTGCGTGACATCGGCAAGGTGTCGCTGCTCACGGCGGAGGAGGAGCTTGCCATCGCCGAGAAAATGAGCCAAGGCGACGAGGAGGCGTGCAGGATAATGACGGAGGCGAATCTGCGCCTCGTCGTGTCCATTGCGAAGCGCTACGTCGGCAGAGGAATGTCGCTGCCCGACCTCATTCAGGAGGGTAACCTCGGTCTTATAAAGGCGGTCGAAAAGTTCGACTATACCAAGGGCTACAAGTTCTCGACCTATGCGACGTGGTGGATACGCCAGTCCATAACCCGTGCGATAGCCGATCAGGGACGCACGATAAGGATCCCGGTACATATGGCGGAGACGATAAACCGTGTCATACGCTGCTCCCGCCAGCTTCTTCAGGAGCTGGGGCGTGAGCCGACGCCGGAGGAGATAGCCCGTGAGCTTGATATGCCCGCCGAGAAGGTGCGCTACACGCTGAAGATAGCACAGGAGCCGGTGTCACTCGAAACGCCCATCGGTGAGGAGGAGGATTCCCACCTCGGCGATTTTATCCCCGATGAGGACGCATCGGAGCCGATGGAGGCGGCAAGCCTTACGCTTTTGAGAGAGCAGCTTTCCGAGGTGCTGGATACGCTCACGCCCAGAGAGCGCAAGGTCTTGGAGCTGCGCTTCGGCATGGTAGACGGGCGCTGCCGCACCCTTGAGGAGGTCGGCAAGGAGTTTGACGTCACCCGTGAGCGCATCCGCCAAATCGAGGCAAAGGCACTGCGCAAGCTGCGTCACCCCAGCCGCAGCAAGAAGCTCCGTGATTTCCTGAACTGACAACGAAAATGCCTGAAAAACACGCCCGTTCACCACGCATTGCGGTGAACGGGCGTTTTCTATGAAGGCGCCCCCCTGACGGGTACAAAGGAACGGATATCGGAGAGCGTTCTGCGTCTGTTTGCACCAAATTCGCAAAACGGTTTAGAATGGATTGAGGAGGGAGAGAATATGGAGCTTGGAATAGCGGGCGTTGCGGCGATAACGATCATCGCATATCTCGTCGGTCAGGCGCTGAAGGCAAGCGCCCTCAACAACAAATGGATTCCGGTGATATGCGGCGTTTGCGGCGGCGCTCTCGGAGCCGTCGCTATGCGGATAATGCCGGATTTTCCGGCGGCGGACTATATCAGTGCGGTTGCCGTCGGCATAGTGTCGGGTCTTGCTGCGACCGGCATAAATCAGATCGGCAAGCAGATAGGAAAGGACAAAACGAATGAATGAATGAAAAATCGGCAAGCGCCGCAAGGTGCTTGCCGATTTTTACGCCGTATGAGCGGAAACCGGCCCTTCCCTTCCGCTCCTTATTTGACGGAACGGATTTTCGCTCAGACAAGGCGAAGCACACGGAGGAATACTTTTTGTATTTTCCGTGCGCTTTAACGCCGTATGAGCGGAAACCGGCCCTTCCCTTCCGCTCCTTATTTGACGGAGCGGATTTTCGCTCAGACAAGGCGAAGCACACGGAGGAATATTTTTTATATTTCCCGTGCGCTTTAACGCCGTATGAGCGGAAATCAGCCCGTCAAATCGGTGGAATCCATTATGCGAACCGTTATGTCTATGTTTTCGCCGTCACGCCAAATGCGGAATTTCAGCTTGTCGCCGACCTCGCACTTGTTTTTTGCGTCCGCAATGTCGGAGGTCTCGGTGCAGCGCTTGCCGTTCACCCGTGTGATGATGTCGCCGGGGCGAAGTCCCTGCCGGAAAGCGTCGGACTCCTCGTTCACCTCGGAGACGTACAGTCCGTTGGGGATGTCGTAGTATTCGGCGATCTCCTCGGTCACGGGTCCGACCGTTATGCCGATCGTCGCCCTGCCGTAGACGGCGCCGTCCTTCATTATGGCATTCACCACCTCAACCACGGTATCGGTCGGGATGGCAAAGCCGATGCCCTCAACGCCCGATGCGGCAGAGATTATCTTCATGTTCGTTATGCCGATAACCTGTCCCCTGTCGTTTATGAGCGGGCCGCCGGAGTTGCCCTCGTTTATTGCGGCGCTGGTCTGCAGCAGACGCATGGTCTTGCCCTGATAGTTCACGGAACGGTCGAGCGCCGACACTATGCCGTCGGTCATCGTGAGACAATACTCCTCGCCGAGGGGGTTGCCTATCGCAATTGCGGTGTCGCCCACCGAAACGCCGGAGGAGGGTGCAAAGCTTGCGGGCGTAAGGCCCTTAGCGTCGATCTTCAGCACCGCAACGTCGGTGTCGGCGTCGTAGCCGACGAGCAGAGCGTCGTAGCTCCTGCCGCCGTACACTCCGACCTCGGCGTAGTCGCAGTCCTCGATGACGTGGGTGTTGGTGAGGATGTAGCCGTCGGAGGAGACAACGATGCCGGTGCCCCAGTTGTAGCCGGTCTTGCCCTCGACGGCGGCCTTTATATACACGATGCTCGGTGCGCACTTTTCGTAAATCTCGCCGTAGCTTAAGGTCTCACCCTCGCTTTCGCCGACGACGTCGAGCTTGAGGCTGCCACGCTCGGAGACCGTCTCCATCGGGACGGCGGAGGCGCTTTGCGTTACGCCGCTGCCGTAGAGATATTCAAAGAAGTCATGCCAGTCGGCGGGCATATTGCCGGAATCGAAGTCGTATGCGGGCGTGTCGCTTGCGTCGTCGCCGACGTCACCGTCCGAGAGGGCGGGAAGCCCCCGCTGCATTCCGATCGCAATGCCGGACAGCGTACACGACGCAAGCAGCAGCAGAACTATAAGCACGGAGAACACCCTCCGCAGGGCAGAGGGCTTTTTGCCGGTCTGCTTTTTCTCCTCCGGCAGGGGCTTGTCCTCTGCGGGAGCGTACCAGTTATCCGTTTCGTACCAATCCTTGTTCATATCGTTCTCCTTCGGGGTCTCACGCAAGCGGCAGGGTAAAGGCAAAGACCGTAATACCGTCCCTGCTCGACACCGCAATGTCCTCGTTGTGGCTGTTGAGTATCGTTTTTACGAGGTACAGACCGAGCCCCACACCGTCCTTGTCCATGCTGCGGGAGCGGTCGGACTTGTGGAAACGGTCAAAGATGTACGGCAGGTCGTCCGGCGGGATGGTCTCGCCCCGATTCTTCACGGCGACGAACGCCTTGTCGTTCTTTTTATAAACCCTGATGCTTATGGTACTGCCCTTCTCCGCAAATTTTATTGCGTTGTCGGTCAGATTGTAGATGACCTGCGTTATCGAGTCGGCATCCGCAAAGACCATGATGGGGTCTTCGGGAAGCTGCGGATCGACGTCGAGGCCCTTTTCCGAGGCTCGGCTCTCAAAGCTCAAAAGCGTCTTTAAGGTCAGCTCGGAGAGGTCAAACTTCGTGCGGCGGCTCTTGTCGGTCGCCTTGCTCTCCGCCTGCGACATATCGAGCATATTCCGCACGAGACGGGACAGTCTGTGCGTTTCGTCTGCGATTTTTTGCAGATAGCGCTCCTCCTGCTCCTTGGGTATCGTGCCGTCAAGTATGCCGTCGGCAAAGCCTGCGATGGTCGTCATCGGCGTTCGCAGCTCGTGCGATATGTTGGCGATAAGCTCACGGCGGTTCCGGTCGGACTTTTGCAGCTCCTCGGTCATGGAGTTAAAGGAGTCCACGAGCGTTCCTATCTCGCCGCCGCATTTGCCCTTCTTTTCAACTCTTGCGGTGAAGTCGCCGTGCGCAACCTTGTGTGAGGCGATGGCGAGCTGATCGAGCGGCTGCGCCAATCGCTTCGAAAGCACGAGCGACAGGAGTATCGCCGCAAGTATGACCGCAAGCGACACGGCGATGATGACGCCCACAAAGGCTCGCCATGCGCCGAGGGTGCTCACGCCCTCACTTGATACGAACACATAGCCCGCAATCACTCCGCCGAGGCTTATGGGACGTGCGACGACGAAGCGCTGCGCCGTGTAGATGCCGCCGAGATCGGTAAGCTCGCTGACGTAGCGGGTGCTGCCGACAGCCTTCAGAATGCTTGCGGGAACCTCCTTGCCCTCGTGCTGCCTGCAATGCAGCAGCTTATCGGAGCAGGACACGATCTGTCCGTCGGCATCGCATATGAAAATGTGGTTGCTTGAGCTGTTCGCAACGGAGCTTAAGGTCATGCGGAGATCCCAGCCGCTCAGGTCACCGTCACGGCTGATCGCCGAGGCGGAGCGCACAACCTCGTTTGCGCTGGCGTCTAAGCGCTGCGTCGTATCGTCAACAAGGTAATTCTCGCCGATAACGAAGAAGGCTATACCTATCAGCAGAAAGCAGCTCAGCACAAGCAGGGTCGTTGTGAGGAAATTGCGGAAAAATATACTGTTCATTTCACGACTTCAAATTTGTAGCCCACGCCCCACACGGTCTTAAGCGACCACTTGTCGGACACGCCCTCAAGCTTTTCACGCAGGCGCTTTATATGTACGTCAACGGTGCGGGAGTCGCCGAAGTAGTCAAAGCCCCACACCTCGTCAAGAAGCTGGTTTCTCGTGAACACGATGTTGGGAGACGCAGCAAGGTGATACAGAAGCTCCATCTCCTTGGGCGGCGTATCCACACGCACGCCGTTTACAAGCAGCTCATAGGAATCGAGGTTCACGACGAGCTTGTCAAAGCAGAGCTTTTTCTCCTTGACGGTCTCCTCCGGCTCGCTGCGGCGCATGACGGCGTGGATCCTCGCAAGCAGCTCCTTTACCTCAAAGGGCTTGGTCATGTAGTCGTCCGCACCCGTCTCAAGTCCGGTGATCTTGTCCGTCGTCTCACCCTTTGCGGTGAGCATGATGATGGGAACGGAGGAGTCCTTGCGGATCTCACGGCAGACCTGCAAGCCGTCCATCACGGGCAGCATGAGGTCAAGCAGCACGATGTCGGGCGAAAACTCCCGGAACAGGCTGACCGCCTTTCCTCCGTCATATGCAAGGCAGACCTCGAAGCCGTCCCTCTCAAGGTAAAGCTGGATAAGCTCGGCAATGTTGATGTCGTCCTCGACGATAAGGGCTTTTTTATTCATATTCGTTACCCCCGAACGTAAAATTTCATACCGGTTTACATTATATTATACATATGCGAAAAAAACAAAGGTGAATAAAATGTAACTTTTAAATCAAGCCGCAGTTTACAAGCGGAGACTTTTCGGGTATTATCGTTTTAGATAAAGGAGATTGATAGCATGAATGATTTTACGCTTTGTGTGCCGTGCCTGCTGGGGCTTGAGGGACCCATCTCGGACGAGCTTCGGCGTCTCAA
The DNA here is from genome assembly GCA_963625655.1 of Oscillospiraceae bacterium. Lineage (GTDB taxonomy): Bacteria > Bacillota > Clostridia > Oscillospirales > Oscillospiraceae > F23-B02. Next base: position 1,281 of record CAVFTS010000036.1, on the reverse strand, counting down.
GCTGAGCGGCGTCCGCTCCGAAAACGGCAGAGTATATTTTTCCGGCGACGCAATGGCGCTCGCCAAGGCAAACATAAACCTTCGCATCGGTGAAAGAGTTCTTATCGAGCTTGGCAGATTCAGGGCGGAAAGCTTCGACGAGCTGTTTGAAAGGACAAAGGCGCTCCCGTGGGAGGATCTTATCCCCCGCAATGCCGCCTTCCCCGTCAAGGGCTACAGCCTTAACTCAAAGCTGTTCTCCGTTTCCGACTGCCAAAAAATCATAAAGAAGGCGGTCGTCGAGCGTCTTAAAGGCGTCTACGGCATCGAGTGGTTCCCGGAGGACGCCGAGACCTATCAGATACAGTTTTCGATAATGAAGGATATCGTGTCCATGTGCATCGACACCTCCGGTGCCGGACTTCACAAGCGCGGCTACCGTCCGGCGCACAACGCAGCGCCCTTAAAGGAAACGATGGCGGCCGCAATGGTGACGCTCTCCCGCTATCGTGGCAGGGAGGATTTCTGCGACCCCTTCTGCGGCAGCGGCACCATACCCATCGAGGCGGCGCTCATCGCAAAAAACAGAGCGCCGGGCATTTCCCGACGCTTCTCGGCAATGGATTGGACGACGCTTGACCAAAGCGTTTGGAGCCTTGCGGTCGAGGAGGCTCGCTCAAGGGAGTTTTCCGGCGATTACAGGATAGTCGGCTCGGACATAGACCCGGCTGCCCTGCGCATCGCAAGGGAGAACGCCGTGCGTGCCGGGGTGGACGACGTGGTGCGCTTTGAAAAGGCAGACGCATCGGAGTTTTCCCGCAGAACCGAAAACGGCATCATCGTAACGAACCCGCCCTACGGTGAGCGCATCATGGAAAAGCAGGAGGCGGAGGCGCTGTATCGCAGCTTCGGCAAGGCGTGGAGCGCCACGGAAAATTGGAAGCTGTATCTTCTCTCCTCGCATACGGAGTTTGAGCGCTGCTTCGGCACCCCCGCCGCAAAAAAACGCAAGCTCTATAACGGCATGATAAAGTGCGATCTGTTCATGTATTTTTGAGTGCTTTTGATTTTTAAGTGTGTCTTTTTAAGTGTGTCAAAGAACTATGTAAAAGCAAACGCAACGGGTAAAATTCAATACGCAGCAGGGGGAGTGTGAGGGGGTAGCGAAGCGACGGTGCGGTAGTGAATGACATGCCGGGGGCATGTCAGAGCCGCACCGTGACCGAGCCGCAGCGAGAAAGGTCCCTCCTCAAATTGGATTATAGCCATCAAAAACGCCTGAGTTATGTGAAAATTTGTTTC
>CAVFTS010000035.1:0-13740 GCA_963625655.1 Oscillospiraceae bacterium | reverse complement strand
CGCACCGCCGCTTCGCTACCCCCTCACACTCCCCCTGCTGCGTATTGAATTTTACCTGTTACGTTTGCTTTTACATAGTTCTTTGACAGTCTGAGACGGTTCAATGAACCGTCTGTTTTTTATATAGGTTTACATAACTAATTAAGCGTGTCGGTGTTTATCTCAAAAAGCCGTTTCACCGCAAGGCTCAGTTTTTCATTTTCAGGTTTACATAAGTCCGGGTCGCTTGCCGTCAGCTCATTTGCGGCGGTCTGCGCCGTCTGAAGGACGTTCATGTCGGCGCAAAGATCTGCAATGTGCATCTCCGGCAGACCGTGCTGCCTTGAGCCGAAGAAATCGCCGGGACCTCTAAGCTTCAGATCCTCCTCCGAGACCTTAAAGCCGTCGCTCGTTTTCGTCATTACCCTGAGCCTTGACACCGATGTCTCGTTGTCGCTGTCCGACACAAGCACGCAGTAGCTTTTATACTCGCCTCTGCCTACCCTGCCCCGAAGCTGGTGAAGCTGACTTAAGCCGAACCTCTCGGCATTTTCGATTATCATAAGCGCCGCATTCGGAACGTCAACGCCGACCTCAATCACCGTCGTGGATACGAGTATGTCCGTCCTTCCGGCGACAAAGTCCTCCATGAGCGCATTCTTGTCCTTTGCCTTCATGCGGCCGTGGATGCAGGCGACCTTCATGTTCGGGAAGTACCTTTGCAGCTCCCGTGCGTGTTCCTCCGCAGAGCGCAGCTTCTCCTGCTGCTCTGCGTCGCTCTCCTCAATCATCGGACACACGACGAACACCTGTCTGCCCTCGCCCACGAGCTTGCGGATAAAGGCGTTGAGCCGCAGTCTGAGTGACTCCGTCACAAGCACCGTTTCGACCGCCTGTCTGCCGGGCGGAAGCTCGTCGATGACCGAAACGTCAAGATCGCCGTATATGATGAGCGCAAGCGTCCTCGGTATCGGGGTCGCAGACATGACCAGCACATGGGGTCTTGCGCCCTTCTCGATGAGCGACGCACGCTGATTTACGCCGAAGCGGTGCTGCTCGTCCGTTATAACAAGACCGAGGTTTTCGTACTCCACATCCTTTGAAAACAGAGCGTGCGTTCCCACGGCAAGGACCGGCCCCCCCGCTTTCAATTCTGCCTTTGCCTCACGCTTTTCCTTGGCGGTCATTGCTCCCGTGAGCTTCACTATGCGTATCCCGAAGCCGTCGAGAAGACCGCTTAAGGTCTGATAATGCTGCTGTGCAAGTATCTCCGTCGGCGCCATGAACGCCGAGCCGAGCCCGTTTTTCGCAGCCGCCCATATGAGCGCCGCCGCAACGAGCGTTTTGCCGCTGCCGACGTCACCCTGCACGAGTCTGTTCATAACGCCGCCCGACGCCATGTCGCACAGTGCGTCGTTTATCGCACGGCGCTGTGCGCCCGTAGGCTCAAATGGCAAAGTTCCGAAAAACTCCTCCGGGTCGGGAGCTATGATTTTTTTGCCTTCGGCTTTTTTGCTGCCGTTTTTGAGCTTCTTCATTGCGCAGGCAAGCACAAACAGCTCCTCGAAAACAAGCCTCCGCCTTGCAAGCTCCAAAGCCTCAAAATCCGACGGAAGGTGGATATTCTCATACGCAAAGCCACTTTGCGCGAGCCGGTACTCCTCACGCACCTTCTCCGGCAAAGCATCCGGCAGCTCATCGGCGCAGGCGTCAAGCGCCTGACGTACCGCCGACGACACAAGCTTTTGATTAAGCCCCGACGTCAAGGGGTACACGGGTACAATGCCGCCTATGCTGCCGATACTCCCCTCCGCCTCGTACACGGGGTTCGTCATCGTGCGCATACCGCCCACGACGACTATCCTTCCGTATATCCGACAGAGGTCGCCCTTATGGATGTGCTGGCGGATATACGGTTGGTTAAAATATGTTATGTCAACCGCAGCGCTGTCGTCCACCACACGGAACTTGACAAGCTCGAGCCCACGTCTGACCCTTGAAAGCCTCGGCTCACTCGCAACAAGCGCCTTGATGCAGACGCTCTCGCCGTCAAGCGCCGCAGCAATGGGTGTGAATCGGCTGCGATCCTCGTATTTTCTCGGAAAAAGCGACAACAAATCACGGAGAGTGTACACGCCGAGGCGATTAAACGCCTCGGCTTTCTTCTCTCCGATGCCCTTCAGATATCTGATCTCGGTGTCGGAATAACCCATTTTTACCTCTGACCTCAAGTCAATTTAAACCTTAACAGTGCGTTTTTGTCGGCATCTTCGGCATAGTCTATGCCGACCCGCTTGCCCGATGTTATGTTAACCTTCATGCCGTCGTCCTCAAGCCAAAGCTCGGAGCGGGACAGCATATCCTCACCGTTGAGACTACGGGTGATCTGAAGTGCCTTTGTCAGTCTGCCCGGTCCGGGATAGCCCTCGCAGCAGCGGATAAGTACCGCCTGTGCGTCCCCCTCGCTGCCGGAGACTATGTTCATCATATTGTGCATTCCGTAGCACAGGTACACATAGACGGTGCCGCCGTCCCGCCACAGGACCTCGGTACGCTGCGTTTTGCCCTTGTGCGCATGGCAGGCGGTGTCGTCAACGCCCGTGTACGCCTCGGTCTCCGTTATTCTCAGGCGAAGCTCCGTACCGTCTGGCAGTCTGCGCACAAGTATCTTTCCGATGAGCGCCTTTGCAAGGCTAACCGAATCCTGCCTGTAAAACTCTCTGTCTATCATCAGCCGACAACGCTCAGCGTGTAGTCGTCGCTATTCGTGAGCGCAAACGCCTCCATAAGACCGCTCGTGCAAAGCACACGGTTGTCCTTCGTCACCATTATCATCTCAAAGCCGCCGTACTGCTGCCAGTATTTGAGCGCCGCATTTTCGCCAAGCACGAACATTGCGGTCGAAAGTGCGTCCGCCATCGTGCCGTCGGTGCAAACTATCGTCACCGAGCTGAGCGTGTTCTCCGTGGGCATGCCGGTACTCGGATCAATGATGTGATGGTACACAGTGCCGTCGGACGCCTTGAAGCAGCGCTGATAGTCGCCGCTCGTGACTACCGCCGTCTCACCGACGCTGAGGGTGCCGAGGTAGGAGCCCGTGTCGGCGGGATCCTCGACCGCAATGGTCCAGTTGCTGCCGTCGGGCTTCAGCCCCAACGTCTGCACGTTGCCGCCGAGGGAAACGATGCCGCTTTCCACTCCCGCATCACGCATTGCGCCGATCGCATAGTTTGCGGCACAGCCCTTCGCCACGGCGCCGAAGCTGATCTGCGTCCCGTCCGGCAGACGGATGGAGTAGTTCTCCTCGCCGGGAAAGCTCATAAGCTCCATTTTGCCGAAGCCGAGCTTCTGCCGCAGCTCCGTCAGCTCGTCGCTCGACGGCACACGCCCGGTCTCCTGCTTAAACTCACCCCATGCAAGGTATATCGGGTAGACCGAGAGGTCGAGAGCACCGCCGCTGCGCTCGTACACCGTGTACGCCGTGCTGAGCATTTCGGCTATCTGCGGAGTGACGACGACGTTGCCGCCCCCGGCATTGTTGATGGCCCATGTGTAGCTCTCCTCGGATTCGGGGTCGAGCATGGAGTCCATCGCCTTGATGATGCCTGCGGCGGCGTCAACGCCCGCTTCGGCATTTGAGCCGTAGGCGGTCACGGTCATCACCGTGTCCATCGCAAAGACCTGCTTGCTCAGCGGCTCCTCCTCCGAGCAGGCGGAGAGCGACAGCATGAGCGTAATCGAAAGCGCAAGCGCCGTAAGTTTTATAAAAAGCTTATTTCTCATCGTTTTATCCCTTCGGGCAAAATCTTTGTCTTTCAGTATAACATACATTTATTAAAATGAAAACAAAAATAGTTTAACTACATATTACCGTTTGTTGTCGGAAAATAATCGGAGTGTCCGCAAAAAAGCTGCCTGAATTCATGGAAAATTAACAGCATATTACGTCCATATCCCCTGAGCTTGATTGACATAATTCGACTCTTGTGTTACAATTTGATTACGATTTGATAAATTTCATCTGACAGGAGTACGCATATATGAAAAAGAGACTGATAAGCATATGCCTTGCGGTGCTGTGCTGCGTTTCGCTGCTGGCAATTCCCGCAATGGCTCAGTCGGAAGGCGGCGCCGTGACCACGACTGCGCTCAACCTCAGGTCGCAGGCAAACACCTCCTCCGACATTATAGTTACCATGCCCAAGGGCGCACAGCTCATCGTTATCTCAAGCACAAACGGCTGGAGCAAGGTAAACTACAACGGCACCGTGGCTTACGCCTGCTCCAACTATTTAAGCAGCCGCAGCAGCGTCAGCGGCAGCTTCGGCACCGCCGTCGTCACCGGCAACGACGTCCGCATGAGAAGCGGTCCGAGTACCTCCTACTCCGTCATCTGCGACTTCGACAAGAATACGCAGGTGAGCGTGACCGGCGCTTCCGGCGGTTGGTACGCCATCTCCGTAAACGGCAAGTCCGGCTACATGAGCTCGGATTACCTGAGCTTTGCTCAGGCATCGCAGTCAACTCCTTCTCCCGCACCGACGACGCCCTCCTCCCCCTCCGCCGACGGCTATGCGGCGCAGGTCATCGGCACGAGCGTGCGTCTCAGACAGGGTCCCGGCACAAGCTACGGCATCGTCACCTACTGCTCCAAGGGTGCGGCGGTCACGGTGTATTCCTCCGAAAACGGTTGGTACAAGCTCAGCTATAACGGCAGCGTCGGCTATATGTCCGGCGATTACGTCCGCATAAGCCCCAAGGAAAGCTACAGCCCCGCGAAGAACGCTTCCATGAACGCAAACGGCGTAAACCTCAGAATGGGGCCGTCCACCGATCTGTTCTCCTCCGTTAAGAAGATCGGCAAGTCAGACAAGCTCAGCGTCACAGGCGTATACGGCGACTGGTATCAGGTCAGCGTAAACAGCAGCTACGGCTATGTGTATTCCGAGTTCGTGACCCTCGGCTCCGCATCCGACACTACCCCGACGGTCGATAAGATTGACGGCAAGATCGGCACCGTCACCGGAAACGGCGTCAGGATGCGCAGCGGTCCGGGAACGGGCTATTCCGTCGTCGGCTACTACAACAAGGGCGTGCAACTCACCGTCACCGGCAAAAGCGGCGACTGGTATCAGGTCAGTTCCGGCAGCGTCACGGGTTACATGAGCGCAAGCTACATAAGCCTCAGCGCAACAAACTCTCAGGGCGAGCAGATAGCCAAGACCGCACTTCAGTACCTCGGCGTTCCCTATGTTTACGGCGGCGCTTCGCCCAAAGGCTTTGACTGCTCCGGTCTGTGTTATTACGTCTATCAGCAGTACGGCTACTCGCTGTACAGGGGTGCAACGAGTATGTGGAATAACAACGGCGTCTCGGTCGCAAAGTCCGATCTGCAGCCCGGCGACCTCGTGTTCTTCAAGGACAGCACCAGTCCCATCGGTCACGTCGGAATGTACATCGGTGACGGTAAGTTCGTCCACGCAGCCTCCGGCAAGGGCAAGGTCATCATAACCGTGCTTGATGACTCCGGTTACTACGAGCGTAACTACGTCGGTGCAAAGAGAATAATCGGAAGCTGAAAAGCTTTGTATATTATAAAAGCCTGTCGCTGAGACAGGCTTTTATAACTTTTTATCGTGAATATTTTATTGACTTTTCTTATTTTGCTTCCTTTTTTAAAGTTATTATCGTAATATTCCGCCATAGGTCGCCGACGGCACGACGACCTGTGATCCCCCCTCATATACATTTTTCCATCCCCATTTTCAATGGCTCTATGTCAATAGTTGGGGTAGAGCAAATAACGAAGATCTGAGAGAAGAGAGTGTACGGAGTGGCGTGCACTCTCTTGTTTAGTAGGAAGGATCGCAATGGAGTATGCCTTAATACTATCTATAATGTCAAGTATCGCACAGGATGAACTCAGAAAGCTTTCCAGCCGAGTGAAGTTCGGACATCAGCAAGCCATAAAGGATAGCGTGGTTTTGGGTAACAGCCGCATATTCGGATACAAGAAAGACAATAAACGCTTAGTGATAGATGAACCTCAAGCGGAGATGGTGCGGCAGCTTTTTGAACTCTATGCTACCGACGAATACTCCATGAAACAACTGGAACGGCTATTTTGGGAGCAAGGATACCGCAATCTCAACGGGAATAAGATCGCCCATTCAACAATGTCTAACATGATATCTAACCCTAAGTATAAAGGATACTATGTCGGTAACAAAGTGCGCATTGTTGATATGTTTACCAAAAAGCAAAAGTTCCTCCCCCCGGAAGAATGGATCATGTTTAAAGACGAAACCGGAGAGATTGTCCCGGCCATTGTTTCAGAAGAACTATGGGAGCAAGCGAATGAAGTTCTGCGCCGCAGGAGTGAAGATGTTAAGAATCGACAGGGCGTATGCAACCACGCAAATTTGTTTACCGGCAAAATTTATTGTACCAACTGCGGCACAGCATATTATCGTAAAGAATCAAAAGATAAAGATGGGAGAAAAAATAGTAAGTGGGTGTGTTCAGGTAAGATAAACAACGGTAAAGAATCATGTGGCTCCTTTACTATATATGAAAGCGAACTGATTCCGGTACTTTTTGAGGTGTTTAGAGATACACATGATGTATCTCAAGAGATGCTGAAAGAATATGAAAACATATATAACACATTAACACAAAACAGTACAATTAATAGTGACTTAGATCGGGCTCAGAAGAAAATAGAAGCTGCGCTTAAAAAGAAGAAAAAACTGCTTGAACTTGTTACCGACGGGAATATTAGCGATTTGGACTTCAAAGAAATGACAGACCAGTGTAATAATGAAGCTGAAGCAGCAAGGTTGGAAATAGCAGACCTACAAGCTCAGAAAGAGAGCCGAGATGAACTTTGTGATCATATGAAGAAAATTCGAGAGGTGTTGGAAGCAGCAGAAAAAGATGTGTCGAACGGAGTAATTACTAAAGACTTTGTGGATACATTTATCGATAAAATATATGTGACACCCGAAACCGAAAACAGTATGCGTATAGACATTAAGATTTTTACGGGAGAGAGCACGACGAAATACTTGGAAAGGCTGAGAAGACGTGCGAAAACAAGTTGCACAAATGATAAAGAATGCGATCTTGTCACGAGTTGTACGGGTCACACGTTCAAGAAGATGATCGAAGCTTACGAGAACGGAATGAAGTAAGCAAAGATAAGAGCATATCAAAAGAAAAATGACGCCCGATATTCGGACGTCATTTTTCGGTTATAAAGCCGTGGCTTAATCGGCAAGCTTAAAGGTCATGGGGAAGGGAGAGTCGGTGTCTTTCTCGCCGTCCGTGTAGGATGCCTTCAGAGTGAGCTCATTTTCACTCAGCTTGTAGGTGGTGTAGGTATCGTCATCCTTGTCGTTGCCGTCTTGGATCATGTAGAGCTTACCGTTTTCTATCTCGTAAGTGCCGGCGGAGAGCTCTTCGTAGATTGAATTGACGGATTCCATTGCGATCTCGACCATGGCGTCAAGATAATCGTCCTCGGTCATGCCCTCCTGCTCGGCAACGTCGGCAAGGGTGTAGCCGGAGTCCGCAAGGAGATCGTCAAACATTGCGACAAAGCCTTCCTTGTACGCCTGCTTAATCTCTTCGCTTGAGCCGTTGTCAACATAGGCAACGGAGTAGCTGCCGTCTTTATCAAAAACAATCTGCAAGGTGATGTCGATGCCGCTGAAGTCAAAGTAAGACATGAGCTCCGCCAAATCCGGATCGGATTCGAGGGCTGCCTCAAGCTCGTCGCCGATGTTGACGGCACTTTCCCAAGTGCCGACGATAAGCTCGGCGTCGGTCTTTTTGACCTCCTTCTTGACTTCATCCTTGTCGCTGTCCTTGTCTGTGGTTTTGACGGAGCAGGCGCAGAGAGCAAACACCATAACGAGTGCGAGGAGAAGAGCTGCTATTCTTTTGATTTTTTTCATGTTTTTCCTCCGTTATCTGGCACATTTAATGCTCAAGAATGTTAAAATTATATATAAGGGCGCAGAGTTTGTCAACGACAACAACAGACAAGATTCATCAACTGCATTTTGTGAAGGTCTTGGGGTAAGCGTCGGTATCGTTTTTCACACTCTCGGTATAGCTTTCGTCGACCTTGAGGGTAGTATCGTCAAGAACGGAGCAGACCCAGTATGTGGTGCCGGAGGGCGCTTTGCCGATGTTGGTGCTGTAGAGTATCTTGCCGTCCTCAACCTTGTAGCGACCTTCCTCAACGGCAAAGAGCTTGTCGGGACCGAGATCCTGAAGCATATTCTCAAGCACCGTTTCGGGCGTCGTGTTGTAGTCCTCGCAGAACTTCTCAAAGCTGCCGTATTGCTCGGCATAGACCTCGTCGCAGAACTTGCGCATACCCGTCTCGTAGGCTGTTTTGAACTTCTCATATCCCTCGGCACTTGCCTCTTTGTTGAAGCCGTATTCCATGTGACCGTCCTCATAGAAGGTAAAGCGTGCGACAAAGCATATGTCGTCGAAAGCGAAATACTCACGCAGGGAGGAATCGTCTCCGGCGGCAAGTCGCAGAAGATCGTCGGTAACGTCAAATTCCGCCTCCCATGTGCCGAGAATGCGGTCGGAATCGGTCTCGGCGCCGGAACAGGCGGCGAGCGCAAAAACCGCCGAAACCGCAAGGATCATTGCGAGCACTTTTTTAAACACACTCATGCGTATCACTCCTTTGCTTCTCGATTATACCACCTGCCGCCCGTAAATTGCAACAGTCGCTCTACGGCGATATGGCGGCGCTGCTCGACGATGTGTCGAAGGAGCTTGGCAGCACAAACGGTGCGGACCACCTCGCCGAGCGCAGGCTCATCCGCTACCTGCGGACGCTCGACATTGAAGCGGACGCCGCCGTGTTCCGTGACGGCAGAGGACGGCTGCGTGCGATCATTGAGAGCGGTAACCTCGCACCGCTGCTTAGGCAGGAGAATTATCTTGACAGACTGTCGGAGATCGTGGGGCTGCGTCTCAGCAAGCCGAAAAACGTCACGGAGGACTGCGCAAGGCTGTATCTTACGGAGGCAGAGCCTTTGGCGGTCAGCGTCGGCATTGCGGCGATGAAGAAGAAGGGCGAGAAGGTCAGCGGCGACCGGGGCACATACTTTAAGACCGATGCGGGGGTACTGTGCGTCATCCTGTCCGACGGCATGGGCAGCGGCGATGAGGCGGCGGACGAGAGTGCGGAGGTCATTGCGATACTTGAGGAGTTTCTGCGTGCGGGGATAAATCCTGCGGTTGCGATGAAGACCTTAAACTCAGTCATGCTTTTAAAAAGCGGCGACGGCTGGGGCTTTGCCACCGTTGACCTCATGTGCGTCGATCTCTTTACGGGCGAGACCTGCTTTTACAAATACGGCGCTGCGCCGAGCTATGTGATGAACGGCAAGAGCATAAAGCGCATACGGGGCGAGAGCTTCGCTCCGGGCTTAAGCGGCAAAAGTGATGCCGCACCCGACGTTGTGCGGATGCGCCTAAAGCCCGGCAGCACGGCGATAATTGCCTCCGACGGCGTGATAAGCGACTCAAACGACGCATGGCTGCGTGAGATACTCGACTCAAAAAGCGATGACATGAAGCTGCTTGCAAGGGATACGCTCCGTGAGGCGGAAAAGCTCTACGGCAAAAACGACGACATGACCGTGCTGGCGGTTCGTGTGGAGGCGAGAGCCTGATGAATATTCTTGAGCAAATGCGGGCAAAATCACAGAAAAAGGTAATCGGAGAGGAGGGCAAGGACATGGTGAAGGGAACTGCCCGCAGGGTCATTGTGGTGAGATCACCCGACCCGAATGTTTTTGAGGAGGCCATTTTTCTTGTAAAGGAGGATTATATGCGCTCACCGGGAGTTACACAGACGCAGCTGCTCGACGAGGCACGTCGTGCTGCGGCAGGCTACGTAGGCAGGGTGTCGGCGGCAAAAAAGAGCAGACTTCCGCTGTATATTGCGGCATCGGGACTCGGCGGCAGCGGTATTGCGGTTGCTCTGATGCTGCTGCTTGCATAAATTCATATAAATTTAATGGGTTTTTAAAACAGTTGTTGCATAGGCAACTGTTTTTTTCTTTAGCCATCGTATATAATGCCCATGGGTGATAATATGAATGAAAAGACATTTAAAATCGGAGGGATGCACTGCGCCGCCTGCTCGGCAAGCCTTGAGCGCTTTATGAGCCGTCAGCCCGGCGTGGAGCAGGTATCGGTAAATCTGACTACCGAGAAAATGAATATACGCTACGACGATACGCTTACAGTCGAGAAGATCCGTGAGCTTGTAAAGAGCCTGAGCTTTACGGCGGAGGAGTACGTTTCCGGCGATGCGGCGATGTCCGAGACGAGAAAAAAGGAGGAACAGGAAAAGCTCCGTGAGCTGAATGCGATGAAAAAGCGGGTCATACTGTGCATCTGCTTTGCGATTCCGCTTCTTTATGTGTCCATGGGTCACATGATAGGGCTTCCGCTGCCGAGCGCCGTTTCGCCGGACGAGCATCCGCTCACCTTTGCGCTTTTGCAGCTTCTGCTTACGCTGCCGATAGTTTACGGCGGCAGGAACTTTTATACAAACGGCTTCGGCAGCCTGATTAAGCGTCATCCGAATATGGACACGCTCGTTGCGGTGGGTACGTTTTCGGCGCTTTGCTACGGTGTTTACGCACTGGTCAAGATCGCCGGCGGAGACCACAGCTTTGCGCACAATCTGTTCTTTGAGAGCGCAGCCGTCGTTGTGACGCTGGTGCTGCTCGGCAAGTATTTTGAGGCAAGGAGCAAGCACCACACCTCCGACGCCATCCGTGCGCTGACGGAGCTTGCACCGGAGACCGCAACCGTCACAAGGCACGGGCAAACGGGCGAGATCCCGGTGTCCGAGCTTCGTGAGGGCGATGTCGTTACCGTGCTTCCCGGCGGAAGATTCCCCTGCGACGGCGTTGTAACCGAGGGCATTTCAAGCGCAGACCTCAGTATGCTGACGGGCGAGAGTCTGCCCGTGAACGTTGAGGTCGGCAGCGAGGTCACGGGCGGCAGCATAAACGGTGAGGGCAGGATAGTATTCACCGCCACCAAGGTCGGCGGCGACACGGCGCTTGCGCAGATAATCCGCATGGTCGAGGATGCGCAGGGCAGGAAGGCTCCCATAGCAAAGCTTGCGGACAGGGTCGCAGGCGTGTTCGTACCCGTGGTCATGTGCATTGCGGTCGCGGCAGCGATCATTTGGGCGCTGGTCGGCAAGGATGCGGAGTTTGTGCTGAACGTTTTCGTATCGGTGCTTGTCGTCGCCTGCCCGTGTTCTCTCGGACTTGCGACCCCGACCGCCATTATGGTCGGCACCGGCAGAGCGGCGGAGCTTGGCGTGCTGTACAAGAGCGGTGAAGCGCTTCAGGCGCTTGCCTATGCAAAGACCCTTGTGCTTGACAAAACGGGTACGCTCACCGAGGGCAAGCCCGCCGTAAAGCGTATCTTCGCTCCCGAAACGTCGGAGGACGAGCTTCTGAAATTGTGTGCCGCCGCCGAAGCGGGTTCGGAGCATCCCGTGGCCAAGGCGATAGTTGCCGCAGCGTCGGAGAAGTTGCCGGATGTCCCCCAAGCTTCCGCCGTCAAGGCGCTTCCCGGCAGAGGCATTGAAGCCGAGGTCGAGGGAAAGGCGCTTTTGGTCGGCAACAAGACGCTCATGGACGAGATGGGTATCGACGTATCCGCACTCACCGCAGCGGCGGAGGAGATGGCGTCCGAGGGCTGCATGCTCATGTACGCCGCAGTTTCCGGAAAGGCAGCCGGCGTGTTCGGTGCAATTGACGAGATCCGCTCCGACAGCGGAGAAGCGATAGACGGTTTTCATAAGATGCAAATCAAAACAATTATGTTAACCGGAGATAACGAAAAAGCTGCCGCCGCAATTGCAAAGCGTGCGAAGGTGGACAGCTTCATAGCCGGCGTAATGCCGGAGGGCAAAGCCTCGGAGATCGAAAAGCTCAAGGGCGGAGAAGGCAAGGTCGTGATGGTCGGCGACGGTATAAACGACGCTCCCGCACTCGCAAGCGCCGACGTCGGCGTTGCGGTCGGCAGCGGAACGGACGTTGCCATCGAATCGGCGGACGTCGTGCTGCTCGGTGAGGGACTTACTTCGCTCGTGACTGCCGTGCGCCTGTCAAAGAAGGTTATGCTGAACATTAAGGAAAACCTGTTCTGGGCGTTTTTCTACAACAGCATCGGCATCCCCATAGCCGCAGGTCTGCTCTATGCATTCGGAGGCCCCCTCCTCAGCCCCATGTTTGCGGGTGCTGCAATGGCGTTAAGCTCCGTTTCGGTCGTCTCAAATGCGTTGAGACTCAAGAGGTTTAAGTAACATTGCGCCGATTATTCATTATATTTTCGGCGGGATAGGATGGACTTAAGATAACGAAAGATGCGGAAGGATGCTCGTTTCTTCTTGCAATAAATGAATCGGCAGTGCAGATCATTATAGGAAAAAGACTCGAATAATACAAAGCGGCCTGCATTTGCAGACCGCTTTGTATTATCGCAAGAATTGAAAAGGCTCTATAATAAATGTTGGGGTAGCGAACCGGGATGGTACGCTGCGCCCAACATTTTCTTTATGGGAAAATAAAAGTAGAGCATAACAGAAAGATCCTTTAAAATGAAGTTGCTATCCACCACAAGAAAGGACTCTGTATGCTCTATGAAAGATAATATAACAAAACTGCTCGGATTGGAAGATGTTATCGTAAAAAATGTTTATGAAGATGCGGACAGGTGCCACATAGAGATGGAACTTCTCAGATGCGAGCATCGCTGTCCGTGCTGCGGTTCAATAACCGACCGCATCCATGATTACCGAGTGCAAAAGGTTAAAGACCTCGACACTCACGGCGTTCACACATATCTCCATATCCGAAAACGAAGATATGTCTGTAAATCCTGCGGCAAGCGTTTCTGCGAAGAGAACAGCTTCCTTCCCCGTTACTACAGAGTTACGAGCCGTCTGGTCGCCAAGGTGATATGTGATTTCCGAAGCCTCCGTTCGGCAAAAGATATCGGGAGAAATAACAACATCTCATCTCAGACGGCACTCCGGTATTTCCGATTTGTAAGTTATTCCTGCACTGTGCTTCCGGAAGTCCTCTCGATCGATGAGTTCAAGGGCAACGCCGGCGGTGAGAAATACCAGACCATCCTCACGGATGCCAAAAACAAGAGGAAAATTGACATTTTGCCGAACCGCAAAAAGCGTGATCTGGTTCAATATTTTCTGAAATTCAAGAACAGGCGTGATGTTAAGTATGTTGTAACCGACATGAACGGGCAGTTTAAGGATGTCGCTCAAATCTGCTTTCCTAACGCGAAAATCGTAGTTGACCGTTATCATGTTACACGCCAGTGTATATGGGCGCTGGAGAATGTGCGAAAGGCCGAGCAAAAGAGACTTTCAACCCCATGGCGAAAATTCTGTAAGCGTTCAAAGACCTTACTATGCAAGAGACGAGAGCATTTGAACAGTGAAGAGCAGGAAAAGCTGCGCATCATTCTGGGCTTATCTACACGGCTTGAAACTGCCTACGATTTGAAAAATGAATTTCTTGAATTTATGCATTCCCCCGATTCGACAGCTGCAAGGGAGCGACTGGCCGATTGGCTGTTTCGAGCCGAAAACAGCCGGATCCCGGAATTCAATGCCTGTATTACCGCCATGCATAACTGGTCAGAGTATATTCTCAACAGCTTCGATGTCCC
>CAVFTS010000034.1:0-14235 GCA_963625655.1 Oscillospiraceae bacterium | reverse complement strand
GAAATTATCTCTTGGAGAACTGAGGTGCGCGACGTGCGGCTTTGAGGCCGTACTTTTTGCGTTCCTTCATTCTGGGGTCACGGGTCAGGAAGCCTGCCGCCTTGAGTGCGGGACGGTAGCTCTCGTCTGCGACGACCAGCGCACGGGCGATGCCGTGACGGATGGCGCCTGCCTGACCGGAAACGCCGCCGCCTGCGACGGTTGCTTCGATGTCGACCTTACCGACGGTGCCGGTGAGGTTCAGGGGCTGACGAACGATGAGCTTCAGAGTTTCGAGACCAAAGTAATCGTCGATATCACGGCCGTTGATGGTGATGACACCGGTGCCGTTGGGGATGAGGTGGACACGGGCAACGGAATGCTTTCTGCGTCCGGTACCGTACATATAGGGTCTTTTGCACTTATAAGTAGCCATTATCTCTTCCTCCTATCAGCGATCCCAGACTTCGGGCTTCTGGGCTTCGTGGGTATGCTCGGCACCTGCGAAGATGCGCAGACGCTTGAGCTGCCACTGAGCGATGGTGTTCTTCTGGAGCATTCCCTTGACTGCGAGACGCATTGCCAGCTCGGGGCGCTTCTCCATGAGGTGCTTGTACTGAACTTCCTTCAGTCCGCCGATCCAGCCGGAGTGAGTGCGGTAGTACTTCTGCTCCAGCTTCTTGCCGGTGAGGACCGCATCCTTTGCGTTGATGATGATGACATAGTCGCCGCAGTCAACGTGAGGAGTGTAATCGGTCTTGAGCTTGCCGCGGAGAAGGTCGGCGGCAAGAGCAGCGGTTTTGCCCATGGGCTTACCGGCTGCATCAAGGATATACCATTTTCTTTCAACGGTTTCCTTGGTAAGCATGGTTGTGGACATATTTCTGCCTCCAAAAACAAATAATACTTTGACAATTCAGTGGCTCGCCGCTACAATATTTTCGGCGTGCCTTATTTTTATACCACAGGCGAGTGGGCAAGTCAACACTTATTTTAATTTAGATTTTGAAAACTCTCAAATTCTCCGAAAAGCTTCCGAAAGCTGCGTAATGCTTAAATCGAATTTTAAAATTTACGAGGTCACGATAATGAATATTGCCGCATTGAACAAATTTACGGGTATCATCCGCCGTGCCGTGGACGACTACGGCATGATAGAGGAGGGCGACCGCATTGCCGTCGGAGTCTCCGGCGGGAAGGACAGTCTCCTGCTCCTGCTTGCCTTAAAGCATCTGCAGGGCTACTACCCCAAGCGCTTTGAGCTTGAGGCAATAACGCTGGAGCTGGGCTTTGAGGGCATGGATTTTACCCCCGTGCGGGAGCTGTGCGAGGAGTGGGACATCCCCTACACCTGCCTGAAAACCGACATCAAGGAGATAGTTTTCGACATCAGGCATGAGAAAAACCCCTGCTCACTATGCGCCAAGATGCGTCGGGGCGCACTCAACGACGCAATAAAGGAAAGGGGCATTTCAAAGCTTGCGCTGGGTCATCACTTCGACGATGCGGTGGAGACCTTTATGATGAGCCTCATATTCGAGGGCAGGCTGAGCTGCTTCCGTCCCGTGACCTATCTTGACCGCAGCGGCGTTACGCAGATCCGCCCGATGATATACGCAGGCGAGCTGAAGATCGTAAAGCTTGCGCAGGAGCTGTGTCTGCCGTTGGTGGAGAACCCCTGCCCGCAGGACAAGACGAGCAAGCGCCACGAGATAAAGGAGCTTTTAAAGACCGTGGGCGAGGGCTACCCCGACATGAAGAGCAAGATATTCGGGGCGATGCAGCGCCTTCCGCTCCCCGGCTGGGGCGTCGAAAACAAGACCGACCTCGGCTGACGGGTCAAAGCTTGCTTTGCCGCTCCCTCTGACGTGGGAGGTCAGTCTGTCAAGTCCGACAAACGATGCTTGTCGGACTTGGGTTTCAGTCCTTATTATAATCCGTCAGGCGGCGGAGGCTGCCTTTTGTCGGGGTGTATGAGCCGAGCTGTGACAGGGCTTCCTCCGGCGTTTCGGCGACCGAGAACAGCTCCAGGCAGCGGTGCGACATGAAGCGTTCACTCGCCGTGTGGCGCAAAAGCTCAAAGAGCGGCTCAAAGTAACCCTCGGTATTCAGCAGCACTATCGCACGGTCGGTCCTGCCGAGCTGCTTTAGTGTGAGCATCTCGAACAGCTCCTCGTATGTGCCGATGCCGCCGGGCAGGACGACGCAGGCGTCGCTCCTGTCCTCCATGAGCTGCTTGCGCTCACGCATAGTTTCGGTGAACACAAGCTCGGTGCAGCCCTCGTAGATGACGCCCGGCTCGTCGAAAAACCTCGGAACGATGCCGCAAAGCCTGCCGGCAGCCGAGCTTACTCCCCGTGCCGCAGCTCCCATCAGTCCCTCTCTGCCGCCGCCGAACACGACCGTGTGTCCGTTTTCGACAAGCAGTCTGCCGAGGGAAAACGCAGCCTCATAATATGCCTCCGCAAGCTCCGTGCCGGAGGCTCCGAATATACAAACGTTCATAGCCGCCCTCACTTTACAACGACGCTGTCGGGACCCAAAAGCTCCGTAAGCTCCGCCACCAGCGACGGATGGATAAGACAGGGCGCCGAAAGCTTTTTGTTCTCACGCTGACCGTAAATTATGATCTGCTCCGTGCCGGGGAACATGGTCAGGATAAGCTCGATACGGTGAAACGCCGGAGCGTCAAGGCTCGGCAGCTTCACCCAAAGCCGCTTTTTGCGGGTCTCGGTCGGCTGCGGCTGCGGCGCCGTGCTCCGCTCGTCGTTCGGCAGAAGGACGCTCACACGCTCGACGGTTAGCTGCGGCTCCTTCTCGTCACGAAGCGAGAGCCTGCCCGCTATGACGAGCGCCGCATTCTCGGCGATAAGATCGCCGAAGCGGTCCAGCGCACGGGCAAACGCCACCAACTCCATGTCGCCGCTGTCGTCCTCAAGTCGTATTGCGCACATAACGGAGCCGTTTTTCGTCGCACGCTTTTTGACCGTGCGCACGATGCCGGCGACCGTGACGAGCCGGCCGTCACGAAGCTCCGACTGCTCCTGCCCCGCCGACAGCACCCGTGCGACTGGTACCGCACCCGCACGTCGGGCGGACAGGCGGTAGTCGTCCATCGGGTGACCGCTGAGGTATATTCCCGTCGTCTCACGCTCCATCGCCATGAGGTCACGGCGGGAAAACTCCGGCAGCGACGGTATCTCTATCGTTTCGCTGCTCTCCGACACACCGGGGTCGCCGAAAAGATTCATCTGTCCGGCGATGTTGTTGCGGTTGTCGTGGGAGATGGATTCTATCATCAGCCCGGCGACCTGAAGCATGGCACGTCGGGTCTTGCCGAAGCCGTCGCAGGCGCCCGCACGGATGAGATTTTCCACAGCACGGCGGTTCAGATCCCTCCCGCTCATGCGGCGGCAGAAGTCCTCAAGACTCTTAAACTCCCCGTTCTCGCTGCGGTTTGCGACCGCCTCGTTTATAAAGCCTCTGCCGATGTTTTTTATCGCAACGAGACCGAAGCGGATATTCTCGCCCTCGACCGTAAAATCCGCATCGGAGCGGTTTATGTCGGGCGGCAGCAGGGCGATGCCCATGCTGCGGCACTCGGAGATGTACTCTGCGACCTGAGTGCTCGAATCCAGCACCGACGACAGCAGCGCCGCCATGTACTCACGGGGGTAGTGGCGCTTCATGTACGCCGTGCGGTAGGCGACGATGGCATAGCTCACGGCGTGCGCCTTGTTGAAGGCGTAGGACGCAAAGTCGAGTATCTCGTCGTATATGCTGTTTGCGACCGCCTCCGGCACGCCCCGCTTCACGGCGCCGTCGATACCACGGCTTACGTCGCCGTGTACGAACGCCACACGCTCGGCGTCTATGACCTTGTGCTTTTTCTTGCTCATGGCACGGCGGATCATGTCCGCCTGACCGAGCGAGAAGCCCGCCAGACGGCGGAATATCTCGATAACCTGCTCCTGATACACGATGCAGCCGTAGGTGACTTCGAGTATCGGGCGCAGCATCTCGTGCTTGTAGCTGATTTTTTCGGGATGCCCCGAGCATTCGATAAACCTCGGTATGCTGTCCATCGGGCCGGGGCGGTACAGTGATATGATTGCGGTGATGTCCTCGATGCTGCGGGGCTTCAGCCCGACGCAGACGCCGGTCATGCCCGCACTTTCAAGCTGGAACACGCCGCTTGTCCTGCCCGCCGACAGCATCTCGAACACCTCACGGTCGCTGTCGGGGATGGTCTCGACCCTAAAGTCCGGCTCCCTTTTCCGCACGAGCCGTGCCGCCGCATCGAGGACGGTGAGGTTTCGCAGACCGAGGAAGTCCATTTTTAGAAGCCCCAGCTCCTCAAGCGTCGTCATCTGATACTGCGTGACGACGTTTTCGTCGTTTTTCGACAGCGGGACGTACTCGTATACGGGGCGGTCGGTTATGACGACGCCCGCCGCATGCATCGAGGCGTGCCTCGGCATACCCTCCACCGCCTTGGCGGTGTCGATGAGCGTGCGCATCCGCTCGTCGGACTCGTAAGCGTCACGCAGCGGCTTTGAGAGCTTCAGCGCCGCATCGAGCGTCATGCCCGGCGAAAACGGGATCTGCTTTGCGATGTAGTCCGTTTCGTTGTACGAAACGTCCATGACACGCCCGACGTCACGCACGGCGCCCCTCGCCGCCATCGTGCCGAAGGTCACGATCTGAGCGACATGGTCGCTGCCGTATTTGCGGTTGACGTAGTCTATGACCTCGCCCCGGCGCAGAACGCAGAAGTCGATGTCGATATCGGGCATACTGACACGTTCGGGATTTAAAAAGCGCTCAAAGTACAGGCTGTATTTTATGGGATCGACGTCCGTTATTCCGAGCGTATACGACACGACGGAGCCTGCGGCGCTGCCTCGTCCGGGTCCGACGGGGATGCCCTGACCCTTGGCGTAGGCGATGAAATCCGAGACAATGAGGAAGTAGTCCACAAAGCCCATCTTTTTTATCATCCGAAGTTCATAGCGAAGCTGCTTTGCGACCGTCCCGTCATCGTTCGGGTAGCGGCGGCGAAAGCCCTCGCCGCAGAGCTTTTCGAGATACGAAAAGCTGTCCGTTTCGCCGTCGGGGAGCGCAAACCTCGGCAGCTTGTAGTGGCCGAACTCAAAGTCGTAATTGCACATATCGGCGATCCTTGCGGTGTTCTCCATCGCCTCCGGGTAGTCGGGGAAGAGACGGGACATCTCCTCCTCGCTCTTTACATAGAACTCGTCCGTCTCGAAGCGCAGGCGGGCGGGGTCGGAGAGGCTTTTCTGCATGGATATGCACATGAGGACGTCCTGATACGGAGCGTCCTTTTTTTCGATGTAGTGCGCATCGTTCGTGAGCGCAAGGGGGATGCCCGTCTCACGGTGTATGCGCAAAAGACCCTCGGCCGCACGGCGCTCCTGCGCCAGTCCGTGATCCTGAATTTCAAGGTAAAAACCGTCCCTGCCGAACAGCGCCGACAGCTCCTCGGCCTTGCTCCTTGCGCCCTCGTAGTCGCCACGGAGCAGCATTTTCGGTATTGCGCCCGCAATGCAGCCGGAGAGGCAAATAAGCCCCTCGCAATGCTCCGACAGCAGCTTCCAGTCTATCCTCGGCTTTCCGTAAAAGCCCTCGGTGAAGGAGCAGGAGACGATGTAGCACAGATTTTTGTAGCCCGTCTCGTTTTTGCACAGCAGTATGAGGTGGCTGTAATCCGAGTCTACGCCGTGTTCCCGATCGAAGCGGGAGCGTGGCGCAACGTAGACCTCGCAGCCGATGACGGGCTTTATGCCCTCGGCGACGCAGGCCTTGTAAAATGCGACGGCTCCGTACATGACGCCGTGGTCGGTTATCGCAGCGGCGGTCTGCCCCAGCTCCTTCAAGCGGCGGGGCAGCTCCTCGATGCGGCAGGCGCCGTCGAGCAGGGAGTATTCCGTATGAAGATGAAGGTGTACAAAGCTCATTGCAAAATTTGATCCTTCCTGCCGACGTCCGCAAATTCGACGATCTTTTTAAGGCGATGGCTGAGGCAGCTCTTAGTCACCGGGGGATAGCTCAAAAGCGCAAGATCCGAAAGGCTCGCTTCGGGGTTTGCGATGCGCAGCAGCGCCGCCTCCTGAAGCTTGTCCGGCAAAGACGCAAGGCCGCAGCTCTGCTCGATAAAGCGTATCGCATCCATCTGCTCGGCGGCGGCTGCGACCACCTTGTCGGCGTTTGCCGAGTCGCAGTTGACCTTGCGGTTTATGGTGTTGCGCATATCCTTTTCGACCTTCGACGCCATGACGTCGAGGGCGGAGACGGGTGCGCCCACCGTGGTCAGAAAGTCGGCGATGCAGTCCGACTGCTTCAGGTACAAAAGACTGTTGCCCTTGCGCTGAGCCGACTTCATCGAAAGTCCGGCGTCGAGCGCCAGCGCCTCCGTCTCCCTCGAAACGGAGTGATGCCCCGTCGCAAGCTCAAGGTGATATCGCTTGTCGGGGTCGGTTACCGAGCCGCCGGCGAGAAACGCCCCACGCAGAAACGCCGACCTGTCGCACGGCTCCTCAAGCACACCGAGGTTGACGTGCAGCGACAGCGTGCCGACATCCATTCCGAATGCGTCGTATATGCTGCGTATCTTGTCCGGCTCGTCGATCGCAAAGGTGAATTTGCCCTTTGCGCTCTCCGGCGGAAGTCGTGAAAACTGCACGCCGAGCGCCTTTTTAAACAGCCTCGGCAAGCGCCGTGCAAAGTCCGGGCTTGCGGTGACGATGCATATCTCGCTCGGCGTGAAGCTGCGGCAGTACATGAGTACGCCGTATGCCTCCGCCATGGCGCAGCAGCGCTTTTCAAGCCTTGCACCGCAAAGCTCCGCCTTTACCTTCGATGAAAAGCTCATGTTCACCCGCCCTTGTTGAGATCACGGTTAATGTCCGCCACATTGTACTCCATGCAGCGCAGATGCTCGCCCAGTGCGGTAGCGACCGCAACGGAGCGATGCCGTCCGCCGGTGCAGCCTATCGCAATGGTGAGACTGTACTTTCCCTCCTCGATGTAGAGGGGGATGAGAAATTCTATCATATCGACGAGCTTGTCCATGAAGTCCGTCGTCTGCTTAAAACCGAAAACATAGTCACGCACGTCGGCGTCAAGACCGCTGTGCAGGCGCAGCTCCTCGACGTAGTAGGGGTTCGGCAGGAACCTCACGTCGAACACGAGGTCTGCGTCCAGCGGCATACCGTACTTAAAGCCGAAGGACATCACGTTCACCGTGATGCCCCTGTGCGGGGTATTCTCCGCAAACAGGGTGTAAAGCTCGTTGCGGAGCTGTCCAAGCGTCAGATGCGAGGTGTTCACGATGTAGTCCGCCATCTCCCGTATCGGGCGTATCCGGCTGCGCTCGCTCTCGATCGCCGACTCGATGGACATCCCCTTCTTTGCCAAGGGGTGCGGTCTGCGGGACTCCTTGTAGCGCTTGACGATCGTCTGATCGTCCGCCTCCATGAACAGTATACGGTAGCCGAAGCCCGTGGCTTTAAGCTCCCGCAGCGCCTCGATTATCTCCGTAAATCCGTTTTTCTCACGCACGTCCGTGACGAGCGCCACCTTTTCGTAGCGTCCCTTCGTCGCTGCGCACAGCTCCGCAAACCTCGGTATGAGCGCCGCCGGCATATTGTCGACACAGTAGAAATTGAGGTCCTCTATGATGTCCGCCGCCTGACTCTTTCCGCCGCCGGAAAGTCCCGTGATTATCAAAAACTCCATGCTCTCTGTCTCCCCCGCAGTCTTATGCTCCCCTTACGCTTATTACTTCTGTGCTTCCGCCTTCTCCTGCGATGATTTTGCCAATTGATCCATTATCCCGCTGCGGCGCTGCTTCCAGTCGTCCACCAGAACCATGCCCTTGGGGTATATCCTTATCTCCGGCGTAAGCGTGATGCCGGACTTTTCGTACACCGTGCGGCGCACCTTGTCGAGCAGCTCCACCACGTCGTCGTAGCTTGCGCCGCCTGCGTTCACCGCAAAGCCTGCGTGCTTCGTGCTTATCATCGCACCGCCGACGGTAAAGCCCTTGAGCCCCGCCTCGTCTATGAGCGCTGCGGCATAGCCGCCCTCCGGACGCTTAAATGCGCTTCCGGCAGAGGGCATATCCAGCGGCTGGGACGCACGGCGCTTTTCGTTCATCTCGTTCATCCTGGCGCCGATCTCCTCGGGTTCGCCGGGCGTGAGCCTGAACACCGCACTCAAAATTGCGCAGCTTAAGTTCTCAAAGGCGCTGTGGCGATAGGAAAAATCGCAGTCCTTGCCCGCCACCTCGGTGAGCGCCTGCTCCGGCAGGTAGTACACGACGACGCTGTCGGTGACGTCCTTCATCTCTCCGCCGTAGGCTCCGGCGTTCATCAGCAGCGCACCGCCGACGCTTCCCGGGATGCCCGACGCAAACTCAAGCCCCGAAAGAGAGTTTTGCTTCGCAAACGCCGCAAGCGCCGCAAGCGAAACGCCCGCCTCGGCGTGTATCGTAACGCCGTCCTCTCCGAGACGGATGCGGTTCAGCTTCTCCGTCGAAATGACGCAGATCTCAAGACCCTCGTCGGGGATTATCATATTCGTTCCCTTGCCGACCATCAGCGGCGCAACGCTGTGCATATGCAGGATAAACTCAAGCTTTGAAAACTCCCAGATATCCTTCGGCACGGCAAAGGCTCTGACGGGTCCGCCGAGCCTGAAGGAGCAATGCTCCGCCATCGGCTCGCTCTCCCGAAGCTCCAGCTCCGGCATTTTTTCCTTAATTGCGGCTATCGCCTTTTCAAGCTGTTCCATCGTTCTCTCCAATCAGACAGTGCCGAGATCAATCGCCCGGTCGTGATTTGCCGCAAGTGTCTCTGCGGCGTTGTAGCCCATCTTCTTCTGACGGTTATTCATTGCGGCAAGCTCCAAAATGACCGCAAGGTTCCTGCCCGGACGCACCGGGATCGTTACGCTCGGCACCGTCACGCCGAGAATGTCCTGCGTTTCGTTCGCAAGCCCCAAGCGGTCGTATGCCTTGCCGTCGTCCCATATCTCCATGTTCACGACAAGGTCAATGGCGCTTTCGGGCTTCACCGCACCGACACCGTATATGTGGCGGACGTCCACAACGCCGATGCCTCGCAGCTCCATATAGTAGCGGATAAGCTCCGGCGCAGAGCCGACAAGGCTGCCCTTGCTCAGCTTGCGGATGTCGACTGCGTCGTCGGCAATGAGGCGGTGACCCCTCTTTATAAGCTCAAGTGCGGTCTCGCTCTTGCCGATGCCGGAATCGCCGGTCAGAAGCAGTCCTTCGCCGTGTACCTCGACAAGCACGCCGTGTACCGTCGTGCGGGGGGCAAGGTGGAAGTGCAGGGAGCTTATGACGTTCGCCATAAAGTCGGAGGTGTCCTCCGTTGTCGTGAAAACATTGCGGTCGTACTTCCTCGCCGCCCCAAGACATTCGGGGAACGCCGCAGCGCCGTGGCATATGACGAGTGCGGAAATGTCCCATTTAAACAGATTTTCGAAGCAGCGTCTGCGCTCGTCCTCGGTTTTAAGCTCCAGATAGGTGCTTTCGACCCTGCCCAAGATCTGGAGCCGCTTGGGGTCAAAGTAGTTGTAAAAGCCCGCAAGCTGTAGTGCGGGGCGGTTGACATCCGCCGTGGTGAGCAGCCTTTCCTCGTAGTCCTCCGAGGTGTGCAGCGGCGTAAGGTCGTTTTCCTCCGCCAGCGTTTTGAGCCTTACGGAATACTTTCCTGCCATATGCGCCTATCCCTCCTATGTTATTCCATAATATAATATTATATTATATCTATGCACGGGCTCTGCGTCAAGCACGGCGGGCGGAGCAAAGCGTGCGCCGCAGC
Source organism: Oscillospiraceae bacterium (assembly GCA_963625655.1). Lineage (GTDB taxonomy): Bacteria > Bacillota > Clostridia > Oscillospirales > Oscillospiraceae > F23-B02. The sequence goes on along the minus strand of CAVFTS010000034.1, from coordinate 4,387 downwards.
GCAATTTATTTTATAAAAAAATGTCTTGCAATTGCCGTAATTGTCTGCTATTATATATAAGCTGTCCTTTTTAGAGGCGGCTAAACACAAGCAAGGAGGTGCTTCAACAAATGGCAAAGTGTGAATTTTGCGACAAGGGTCTTGCCTTCGGCATCCAGGTTTCCCATTCTCACAGACGTTCCAACCGTACTTGGAAGCCCAACGTGAAGCGCGTCAAGGCGATCGTGGACGGAAGTCCCAAGCATGTTTATGCTTGCACCCGCTGCCTGCGCAGCGGCAAGGTCACCCGCGCTGTGTAATTTTATATTACCCGAAACAAGCCCGCCTTACGGCGGGCTTTTTTCGTTGTCCGGAAAAGCCTCCCCCGGTAAAGGCGGGCGGTCGTAAGACGGTTTCAGTCCCGGCCGTAATGTCTGCCGGGACTGAAACTGTTTTATGAGCACCCGTGTAAGCCACCGGGAAGCTTTTGTGTTCAGATCAGATCATCGCAGGAGGAGAGGTACACGGAGCCGTCCTTGCCGCTTTGGAATATGCCCATTCTCACGAAGCCGCCGTCGGCGGTCATGTAACTCACCACGACGTTGCAGTATACGTCGGGAATGTACACCGTCACCGTCACGCCCTCGCTTGCGTCCAGCGAGCTGCGGTAGAACAGATCCCGCTGCCGCTCAAGCTGCATACCGCCGTCGGCAAGCGTTGCGTAGTATATGCGCAGATCATACACCTTGCCGCTCGTCGTGAGCAGCACCTCCTGGCCCTCGGCATCCACGACGGCGGAGCCTACGATCTCGCAGCTTTCGCTGCCCTCGGCGCCCGAAACATCCGCCTTCATCTCCGCATCGGAGTCCGTGCCGTAAACGGGGATATACTTATCAAGCACCTTGCCGGACAGCTCCTCGTAGGGCACGAGGAAGTCCATGCGTCCGGCGGCGTAGCTCGCCGCCTGATACACGTCGGCGTATATCATAAGTCCCGTCTCGGTGAAGTACCACTGCTCGTTCTCAATGAGATCCGGCAGCATACTCAGCGTGACCGTCTCATAACCGCCGTAGTCCTCGGCAAGCTGCGTTATGTAGTCAAGCACGAAGTCTCTCAGCGCATCGCCGTCCTCTCCGAGGTCGGAGAAATAAAGCCGCTCGCCGGTTTGGGGGTCGAAGTTCAAAGCCGCTCTGCCTCTCATGCCGTGAGCGCCGCCGGTGTAGGTATAGGCGTCTACGGCGATGCTCAGCACGTTTGCGTCGCCCCGCATCACCTGCGTGTCGAAGCTGTACTCAAAGGGGAAGTAAGCGCCTTCGCCGGCGAGCTGCCTTGCACTTTCCAAGGTGCTGTCGAGCTGCTCCTGCAGGGCGTCGTAGACCTCGGTGAGCGCTGCGTTTATCTTCTCGACGGAGGCCTCGTCACGGCCCTCGGTGACCGTCGCACGATTCGTTGAGTACCTAAAACAGCAGCTTCCGTCGGAAGCGCTCTCCTCGCCGGATTCAAAGTCCATGCTCACCGTCAGGTTAAGCTCCTTCGTATCATTTGCGGCGGTCGGCGCTTTCGAGGTCGTTGGCGTATCCTCTCCGCTCGTGCAGGCGCAGAGACTTAAAAGCATCAAAGCCGCCGAAAGTGTTGCAATAATTTTCTTCATTCAAACCCTCCTTATTTAAAAAGCCTTGATCTTGCTGGACTTTCCAACAATGTCAACAGTGTTTTCAACATTATTATGTCAATCCTGCGACTCGATCTGATGTACAAAGCTCAGTGCGCCGCCGTCGCAAAAGCTCTCCAGCGCCTTTGCCATGATCTCAGGATCACCCTTCATCTCATGCTCGTACCAATACTCGAGCATGGTGGAGGTTGCCGAAACGAGCATCTCCCGCAGGCAGCGCAGATGCGACTCGGACAGCGCCGGGCAGTCGTGCAGAAGATCCTCGACATATTCGCCGGAGTATTCAAATATAATACTGCGCATGGCCTTGCTGTCGCCGTGGGGACCGTAGAAAACGCCGCAAAGCTCATGGTTCTCCTTCAGTACCCTGAAAATATCGACCGCAGACAGGCGCTTTACTCCGAGCGCCGCACGGCTCTCCGCAAAGGCATCCGTCAGCTCAAGCTCAAGCTGGTGCTTTAAGTCAAAGGGATCTGCGTAATGCGAATAGAAGGTGCCTCTGTTTATGTCCGCACGCTTGCATATCTCGGTCACGCTGATTTTCTCGATGGGCTTCTCCGAAAGCAGAGCAAGAAAGCTCTCCCTTATCGCAAGCTTCGTGTATCTGACACGGCGATCCTCTTTTTTTATAGCGTTCATATTATTCACCTCTGAAATTTTGCCTCATACTTACCACGTTTAAAATATCACATTCTTCGCTCGAATTCAACAGCATGTGCAAAATTTTTCAATTTGTTCACTTTTGTCTATTGACTTGCGTTTAGCCTGCGTTAAAATGCAAGAAGGAATCAAAATCGGGAGTATGGCATGAAAAAGATCGGTTCACTAAAACTCGGACTGTCCTTTGCGGGCTGCTTCCTCGGAGCGGGCTACGTTTCGGGGCAGGAGCTCTGGCAGTTTTTCGGAAGCTTCGGCACCCTCGGTGTTGCCGGACTGCTGCTTGCGCTGCTTGTGCTGTCGGCGGCGGGTGTGCTTATGCTGAAGCTGAATCGGCTCACGGGATATGACGAGGCGGATAAGCTCATCCTCGGCGGCTCGGCGGGCATACTTCGTCATGCCGTGACCTTCCTTGAGCTGCTGCTGCTTTTCTGCATCGGCAACGTCATGACCGCCGGGGTCGGCGCTTTGGCAAACCAGCTCCTCGGTCTTCCGACTTACGTCGGCGGCCTGCTGTTTGCCGCAGCCGTCGCCGCAGTCTCGCTTGCGGGGCTAAGTGGCATGGTGTCGGTCTTCTCGGCGACCGTTCCGCTGCTGTGCGTTATCTCCCTTTCGTTCGGCGTGTATGCGCTGTGCCGCTTCGGCTTTTCCGTGGGAAGCTCGGATACCGGCAACCCGCTCATGGGCTCGTGGGTGTCGGCGGCGCTGTCCTTTGCGTCGTATAACCTCTTTGCGGGAATTGCAGTCATCGCCCCTCTCGGCAGGCACATGAAAAGCTCCCGCTCCGTTTTCGGCGGCATTTTGCTCGGGGCGGGCATCCTGCTCTGCGTTGCCGGAAGCGTGCTTCTGTGCGTGTCGGCAGCTCCGAAATACGCCGACGCCGAGCTTCCGATGCTCGCCTTTGCGAGCGGGCTTTCGCCGATTCTTGCCGCTCTCTACGGGGTGCTGCTCCTGCTTGCGATGTTCGGCACCTCGGTCTCGGCGCTCGTTGCGCTGACGAATACGCTGAAGCTGAAGTCACGCACGCTCTCGGAGCACCCCAAAGCTCCGACGCTTCTTTGCGCCGCTTTGATGTTCGGCGGAAGTCTGTACGGCTTCGGCAGTCTCGTGGGCTTTGTTTATCCGCTGCTCGGATATCTGAGCTTTGTGTTTATAATACTGATGACCATACATTATATTAAGGTGAAGCATGAACAAAATAATCTGTCTTGAATCGGTGGATTCCACCAACGCATATCTGCGCCGCAGCGCCGACACACTCCCGCACGGCACCGTCGTTTTGGCGGACGCTCAGACCGCCGGACGGGGCAGGCTCGGCAGGAGCTTTGCCTCGTTTGCGGGCAAGGGCGTTTACCTGTCCGTGCTGCTGCGCCCCGACTGCGACCCCGTGCGCTGCGCAGGCCTCACGCCTGCCGCCGCCGTTGCGGTGTGCCGTGCCGTAAAACGCATTTGCGGCGTTGAGCCGGAGATAAAATGGGTAAACGACTTGTTACTCGGCGGCAAAAAAATTTGCGGCATTCTGTGCGAAAGCGAGGTGTCGGAGGGGAAGCTCTCCTGCGTCGTCGTAGGCATCGGGCTGAACGTCTCGGAGCGGCGTGAGGACTTTCCGCCGGAGCTGCGGGAGATCGCCGGGTCGATCTATACCGAAACGGGAACGGCGCCTGAGCGGGGCAGGCTTGCGCTTGCGATCGTCGAGGAGCTGGAAAAGCTCTACGCTCTGTGGCTTTCCGACGAGAGCGCCTGCCTTGCCGACTACCGCCGCCTTTGCATTGTTCCGGGGAAGCGGGTGCGGATAATAACGCCGTCCGGCGAGACGGAGGCGCTTGCCGAGGGCATCTCCGACGATTTCGGGCTTTGCGTCCTGTACGACAACGGGGAGCGCAAAACGCTGCACAGCGGTGAAATATCGATACGGATATAAAAAAGAGAGAAGCCGTCGCTTCTCTCTTTTTTCAGACTGTCAAAGAACTATTTAAAAGCAGACGCAATAAGTAAAATTCAATACGCAGCAGGGGGAGTGTGAGGGGGGTAGCGAAGCGGCGGTGCGGTAGTGAATGACATGCCGGGGGCATGTCAGAG
>CAVFTS010000033.1:0-15310 GCA_963625655.1 Oscillospiraceae bacterium | reverse complement strand
AAACGCCTGAGTTATCAGGCTTTTTGACGAGCGTAGCGAGGTTTTTCGTGAAGCAACGCTTCACAAAAAACGTGGCGTGTTTTGAAGCGTGCAAAAAAGTCGCATGACTTTTTTGCACGCTGAGACAAAGAAGCACCACTCGGGTGCTTCTTTGTCTTTGAAGAAAGGAAAAACATTGTGCGGACGGGACAGTGGGCGCCGCCCCGTCCATTAGGGGGAAGTATGGGGGAGAATAAAGCGGAATATCAGATAAGAGATTTTTCTCTCAGCTCTGCGATCTTAGCGTCGTCATAGCCGAGAATGGTCTTGAGGATATCCTCGGTATCCTGACCGAGCCTCGGAGCGCCTCTCCAGACCTTGCCGGGGGTGCCGGACAGCTTGGGAACGATGCCGAATGCGGTGATGTCCTTGTCGAGGGTCTGATCCCTGTACTCGATGAAGTCGTTGCGGCTTCTGTAATGCTCGTTTTCGAGGCAGTCCTTTGCTCCCATGACACGGCTGCAGGGCACCTTGTACTTCGCCATTGCGTCCTCGATCTCCTGAGCGGAATGCTCCTTGCACCACTCGATGACCTTTGCGTCAAGCTCTCTGCCCTTTTCGGAGGCGACGGCCTCAAGGCCGGAGGAGCAGTCCTTGTAGTTGAAGTAGTCGGGATCGAAGCCGAGCGCCTGGATAGCTCTCTTGTAGACGCCGGGTCCGAATGCGCCGAGGGCGACGTCGTAGCCGTCCTTGGACTTAAACAGTCCGTAGGGCTGGAACGCTGCCGACTTGTTGCCGGAGCGGGTGTTCTGACGTCCCGCCATGGTGTAGGAGGTGTACAGATCGCAGCAGTAGCTTGCCTGTACCTCGAACTGTGCGACGTCGACGACCTGACCCTTGCCGGTCTTGAGGACATTGATATACGCCGCAAGGATGCCGAACACGGCGGCATATGCGGAGGTGAAGTCGTTGAGCCACGGCTTGCCGACGACGGGCTCGCCGTCTCTTTCGCCGTTCAGGCCCATCCAGCCGGAAAATGCCTGACCGATCATGTCGTAGGACGCTCTGTCGCAGTATTCGGGCAGACCGCCGAAGGCGGGGTTGCCGTAGCCGCTGATGTGGGCGATGATGAGGCGGGGGTTGACCTCCAGAAGGTCCTCGTCACGGATGCCGAGCTTTTCGAGCCATACCATGTTCTCCATGAACACGTCGGCTTCCTTTATAAGTCCGTAGAACAGCTCCTTGACTTCGGGGTGCTTGAGGTTCAGCTCAAGGGAGAGGGACAGCTTGTTGCGTCCGTCCTGCGCCCATGAGGTGCTGACCGTCTTGCCGTCCTCCTTGGCGAAGGGGGCAAGCACTCTCAGAGTATCGCCCACGCCGGGACGCTCTATGTGAATGACCTCTGCGCCGAAGTCGGCAAGCAGCGTTGCCGCAAACGGCATTGCGATAAGGGAGCCGGTGTCGATGATGCGCATTCCCGCAAAGGGGCCGTATTCGGGTACGATGTGTTTACGTTCGCTCATTTTTATAACTCCTTTCGATTTGTGATATATCTTCCGTTCCGTTTACTTTCTTTTCTTTATCTCTTCGATTATAGCCGGAATGAGGCTTCTGTAATCAGCCACGGCGCCGTAGTGCGAAATGTCGAAGATGGGAGCGCCCGCAGTGTGATTCACGCTGACGATGCACTTCGAGTTCTGCATACCGACCTGATACTGCACGGAGCCGGAGATGGCGACGTTTATTATCATGTCGGGCTTTACCGTTGCGCCGGACTGACCGATCTGCTCGTCGTGAGACAGCCAGCCGTTGTCGACCACGGGTCTGGACGCCGCAAGCTGACCGCCGAGCAGCTCCGCAAGCTCACCCAGCATTTTGAGGTCGTCCTCGGACTTGATGCCTCTGCCGCCGCAAACAAGTACCTTTGCCTTGTCGATCGGGGTGCCCTCGACCTTTTTCTCTTCGGTGCTGACGACGCAGTAGCCTTCCTCCTTCGTCACATCGACGCTCTCGCTGATTATCTCGCCGCTGCGGTTGGGGTCTGCCTCAAGGGGAACGAAGATGCGGGGTCTGACGGTCGCCATCTGCGGACGGCATTCGAGTATGACGATGTGCGCCAGTATGCTGCCGCCATAGGCGGGGGTGGTCTGATAGAAAACGCCGTCCTCGTCAAAGCCGAGGTCTATTGCGTCTGCGGTGAGTCCCGTTCTGAGGGACACCATCACACGGGGTGCGAAGTCACGTCCGAGGCTGGTTGCGCCGTAGAGTATGATCGACGGCTTGTACTTCTCGGCAAGCTGTGCCATAGCCTGCTGATAGGGTCTTGCGCTGTACTGCGCCAGAGCCTCATTCTCCGCAACGATGACCTTGTCGGCACCGTGTGCGATGAGGGTCTCGGCAAGTCCGCTCACCTTGTCGCCGAGGAGGACTGCGCTAATGCACTCACCGTTGTGCGCTTTAAGCTCCTGCGCCTTGGCGAGCAGCTCCAGCGTTACGGGATTGAGTACACCGTTCTGCTGTTCGGCAAATATCCATATGCCCTTGTAATCTTCCTTTGCCATATGAACACCTCCTCAAATAAGATGCTCGCTTGCGAGCATATCGACAAAGCCTGCCGCCATTTCCTCGGCGGAACCCGTAAAGTATTCGGTATCGGTGTTGCGCTTGGGCGGTTCAAAGACCTTCTTGGTCGACGACGGCGATCCGGGGATACCGGTCATTGCGGTGTCGGCTCCGAGCTCCTCCGCATTCCACACATATCTCGGCTTTTTAAGCGCCTTCATAATGTTTATCGGAGTTGCGTAGCGGGGCTTATTAAGCTCTGCGCAAACGGTCACGAGAGCAGGGAGCTTTGCCTTTACAAGCTCGGTGCGGTCCTCAAGCGTTCTGCCGCAGACGACCCAACCGTCCTGAACATCAAGGCTGTTTGCGAGCGTGATCTGCGGGATGTCGAGGTACGCCGCCGTTGCGGGGCCGGTCTGCGCCGTGTCGCCGTCGACCGCATGGCGTCCGAACAGGAGCAGGTCATAGTCGCCGATCTTCTCGGCTGCCTTTGCAAGCGTGTATGCGGTAGCCAGAGTGTCCGCTCCGCCGAAGGCACGGTCCGACAGCAGGTACGCCTCGTCGCATCCCAGCGCAAGCGCCTTTTTGAGCGCCTCCTCGGCCTGAGGAGGTCCCATGCTCACAGCCGCAACGGTAGCACCGTATTTTTCTTTAAGCCGTATCGCAGCTTCGATTGCGTTTGCGTCGAGCGGATTTATCATGCTCTTGACGCCTTCACGTCTGAGGTTTCCGGTCACGGGATCGAGCTTAACGTCATCCGTATCCGGCACCTGCTTTACAAAAACAAGTATTTTCATGGGCGTTCTCCAATTCAGTCGATATTACTTTGCCAGAACAGCGCCGCTTATGACCATACGCTGGATCTCGCTGGTGCCTTCGCCGATCTCAAGCAGCTTTGCGTCACGGTACAGACGCTCGACGTGGAACTCTCTGCTGTAGCCGTTGCCGCCGAGCACCTGGATGCACTCGTCGCAGATTTCCTTGCACCACTTGCCGCTCATCAGCTTGAGCATGGACGCCTCAACGGTGTGACGCTGACCCTCTGCCTTCATCTGTGCGGTGTCCCAGACCATGAGGTCTATCGCATGGATCTTAGCCGCCATGTCGGCAAACTTGAACGCAACGCCCTGATACTTTGCGATGGGCTTGCCGAACGCCGTGCGCTCGTTTGCGTAGTTCTTTGCGATCTCTATTGCGTGCTGTGCAAGGCCGGAGGCAATTGCGCCGATGGAGATACGAGCGCCGTCGAGTGCCATCATTGCGATCTTGAAGCCGGCACCCTCCTTGCCGACGAGAGCGTCTGCGGGGAGCTTGATGTTGTCAAAGCTCAGCTCGCAGGTTGCGCTGCCCCGGATGCCCATCTTGGACTCGAACTTGCCGACGGTAAGGCCCTCTGCGTCCTTGGGAACAATGAATACGGAGATGCCCTTTGCGCCCGCTTCGAGGTCGGTCTTTGCCATAATGAGGTAGTAGTCGGCAACGCCGGAGTTGGTTATCCATGCCTTGCCTCCGTTTAAGACGTAGCTGCCGTCGGGCTGCTTTACCGCAGTGGACTTGATCGCCGCTGCGTCGGAGCCTGCGTTGGACTCGGTGAGACCGAACGCAAAGATCTTGCCTTCGGCTGCCAGAGGAAGGTACTTTTCCTTCTGAGCCTCGCTGCCGTGGACATAGATCATGTCGGCTGCGAGCCAGTCTGCGTCGAGGAATATAGCGACGGAAGCGCTGCCCTTTGCGATCTCGTTGATCACGATCTCACTGGTGACCGCATCGCCGCCGCCACCGCCGTACTGTTCGGGGAGATGGATGCCCATAAGTCCGGCTTCGCAGAGCTTCTTGTGTACATCCCAGTCAAAGCCGTTTTCGTCCATCCACTTGTCCTTAGGCTCGACCTCGTTCTTGGTGAACTCTCTTACCATGTCACGGATCATGATCTGCTCTTCTGTGAATTTGAACATCTTGATTACTCCTTTTTTGATAGTATTTTGTTGTATAACAGTTTCGTAAAATTCTTTCAATCTCACCGCAACTGTTATGTATCTGTGCTTTTATTTATTCTTCATCCGCTTTCGCCTGATCGCTTTTTCTGTTAAAAGAATAACTTGAGTACAACAGAATGTCAAGTGATTTTGTGTAAGCGTTGCCATTTTCGGCTTTTTGCTGTAATTGTTGCTAAATTGTTTCGGCATTCGGCGTATTCTCCTGCAACAGTTTGCCGCCATACCGCTCCGCTTTGCAAAAAGTGTGTGTTTCTGTTATAATTACCGTGTGAAAATTCTGCGGCAGGCTGCAAAACCGCTTGCGGTTTTTGCGTCATGCATATATAATGCTCAATAACACATTTAACAATACAGCGGGAGCTTAATAATCGTATGTCTATAAAAAACGAACTGATACTTTCATACATCAAGGAGCTTGAGCCGGGGACAAAACTGTCGGTACGCAGACTGTCCGAGCTTTTGGGTGTCAGCGAAGGCACCGTCTACAAGGCAATAAAAGCGGCGGAGGCGCAGGGGCTTGTCGTCACCAAGCCCAAGTCCGGCACCTTCCGTGTCGATTCGGGGCTTTCGGGAACGCAGGAGCCGCTCACCCTCGGCAGGATCGCAAAGCTTTTGGGTCTTGCGACGCTCGTCCATCCCAAGGACTCCGGCAAAAAGATCGGCCGCTTCCTCGTCTGTGACGGCAGCCCGCAGCAGATATCCGAGGTGCTTTGCTCAAAAGACTGCGGCAATGTGCTCTGCCTCGTGGGGCGGCGTCCCGACATTCATGAGCTGTGCATCGAAAACGGTGCGGACATTCTCCTTACCGGCGGTGCGAGCGCCGACGCCGTGACCCTCATAAGGGCGGAACGGCACGGGCTGTGCGTTATGGCTGCGCTTCAGGACTCCTGCACGGTACTGCATCTCCTCCGGTCTCAGCTCGTTGAAAGGATTTGCGATTGCGACAGCGTAAAGGACTGGATGCGTGCGCCCTCTTACCTATATACAAACGACGTGGTCGCCGACTGGCACAAGCTGTCCGAAAGCGGCGAAAACGCCATGCCGGTCTATCCGATAGTCGATGAGAATCACGCCATCTGCGGCGTGCTTGACATACCCCATGCCTTTGCCGCAAACCACTCGCAGCGCATTTCAGGCATCATGCGCCCGGCGTCCGAGTGTATGCGCTTTAGTGAGGACGCCTCCATGCACCGCATTGCGGAGGAGATGATACTCTCCGGCAGCCACTGTGCCGCAGTCACCGACGGCGGCAGGATGAGCGGCGCCATAGACTCGCTCGACCTTCTGCGCTATTTCGTGTACTCCGGCTCCGAGGGGCATGCGCCGATGTTCGAGTCCTTCCTCAAAAGCGCCGACGTTTCGGGTAGCGCAAGCGAGCGCTTTTTCAGCATCCGCTTCCCGCAGAACGGCAAGGAGGACCCCGCCGAGTTCACGCTTCCCGTCGTGCTTGCCGCAGCGCACAGACACGCAAGGGAGCTTTTGGGCGCAGGCTGCGTCGTTGAAAGCGGGACATTCTTTTCCTCAAAGCCCATTGACTATCGGGAGAGCCTCATGCTCTCAAGTCGGGTCACCCGCAGCACCGAGGGGAGCTGCACGCTCGAAGCTGAGATATTCGACAGCTCCTGCTCATACACCAAGGCAATTTTGATGTTTACAAAGGAGAACCGCAATGTACTGCTTTAACGAAAGACAGCTTGAGCTCAAAAAACGGGTGCGTGAATTTGTCGAGCAGGAGGTCATCCCCGTAAGCTCGGAGCTTGACCGCAGTTCGGTCTTCCCCTCCCGACTTGTCGCACGATGCGGTGAGCTGGGCTTTGTGGATAAGGAGCTTATGCAAAACGGCAGATACGCCGCCTCGGAGATCTGCGTCATACTTGAGGAGCTTGCACGGGGCAGCGCCTCGCTTGCCCTGGCGCTCATCCCTCACTACCTTGCCTGCGACATCATGCAGTCGGCGGCAGACCCCGAAATGCGGCGGCGTGAGCTTGAGCCGGGATTTCGGCTTGAGCGCCTGTTTGCCTACGCCATAAGCGAGGCAAGCGGCGGCTCGGACGTTCTCGGCATCGACACGACGGCGATAGCGCTCGACAAGGAGTGGATAATAAACGGCTCGAAGTCGTGGATAACGAGCATGGGCGCAGCCGACGCATACCTCGTCGCCGCACGCACGTCCTTAAACGGCAGGAGCCGCAACGTGAGCCTCTTCAGCGTGGACGCCTCAGCCCCCGGCCTCATCCTCGGCGAAAGCGAGAGCATGATAGGGCTAAACGGCAGTCCCATCGGCACCGTGCGCTTTGAAAACTGCCGCATTCCGCTTGACAGCATCGTCGGTGCGGAAAATGACGGCTACAGACTTTTAAAGTCCTCCTTAAATCTCGGCAGACTTGCGGTCGCCGCCGTTGCATCCGGCATATCCGCTAGGGCGCTGGAGCTTGCGACCGGCTATGCCGGCGTCACGGGAAAGTACGGCAGGAATCTGTCCTCGTATCAGGGCATATCCTTCATGCTTGCGGAGATGTACGCAAAGCTTGCTGCCTCGCAGAGCATGGTCTACTGCACCGCCGGGCGCTACGACTCCGGTGACCGCCACACGGCGGCGGACGTTGCGGCGGCAAAGCTGATGAGTACGGAGTTTGCCTGCGAGGTCTCTCGCTGCGCACGGCAGATACACGGCGCCTACGGGCTTTCCCGTGCCTCCGAGGTCGACCGCTGCTTCCGTGATGCACAGATGCTCACCATCGCCGAGGGCACCTCGGAGATATGCAAGATAATCATTTCAAGCTCCGTCATAGCGGAAGGCGGCGCCATGACCTGAAAGTGACAGCCTCACTGCGGCGCATAATCGCATAATAAAAAGGCAAGCATCGGGTAAACCCAATGCTTGCCTTTTTATTGCTTACTGCTATATCAGCTTATTACGCTCTGCTTTTCATCACGGCACGCATACGCAGGCTGTGGTCGAGTATGCTCTTGCGCAGGCGCAGATTCTTGGGCGTGACCTCAAGAAGCTCGTCGTCGGCGAGGAACTCAAGGCACTGCTCAAGGCTCATCTGCTTGGGCGGAACAAGGCGCAGCGCCTCATCGGAGCCGGAGGCTCTCGTATTCGTGAGGTGCTTCGTGCGGCACACGTTCACCGCAATGTCCTCGTTCTTCGGACACACGCCCACGACCATGCCGCCGTAGACCTTGGTGCCGGGGCTTATGAACATGGAGCCTCGCTCCTGTGCGTTCCAAATGCCGTATGCAACCGCTTCACCGGTCTCAAACGCTATGAGCGAACCCGTGCTGCGACGGCTGACGTCGCCCTTGTACGGCTCGTACTTCTCAAACACGGACGCCATGATGCCCTCGCCCTTGGTGTCGGTCAAAAACTCGTTGCGGTAGCCGAACAGGCCTCTCGACGGGACGAGATAGGTCAGCTTCACACGGTTGCCGACGGGCAGCATCTCAAGGAACTCGCCCTTGCGGGAGCCGAGCTTTTCCATGACGGAACCCATGTAGTCGGAGGGAACGTCGGCGACGACTCGCTCGACAGGCTCGCACTTTACGCCGTCGATCTCCTGATACAGCACACGGGGAGGCGAGACCTGGAATTCGTAGCCCTCACGGCGCATCGTCTCGATAAGAATGGACAGGCTCATTTCGCCTCTGCCGGCGACGTTGAAGGAGTCGGTGGAGCCTTCGACGTCGGTCACACGCAGGGAGACATCCTTGAGTGTCTCACGCATGAGGCGGTCACGAATCTGCCTTGAGGTGACGAACTTGCCCTCACGTCCCGCAAAGGGACTGTCGTTCACGGAGAATGTCATTTCAAGGGTGGGGGCGGATATCTTGACAAAGCTCAAAGGCTCCGCAAAGCCCCTTGCGCAGATGGTGTCGCCGATGGTCACGTCACCGATGCCGCTCATGGCAATGATATTGCCGGCGCTCGCCTCCGTTACCGGAACCTTGTTCAGCCCGTCAAACTCATAGAGCGACACGGCCTTCGCCTTCATCGGGGCGGCGTCGGGGTGGTGGTAGTTTACGACCTCGATCTCCTGATTCTGACGGATAACGCCCCGCTCGATGCGTCCGATGGCGATACGTCCGACGTACTCGTTGTAGTCGACGCTGGAGACGAGCATCTGGAAGGGAGAGTCGAAGTCCTGTTCGGGTGCGGGGATGTATTCGATGATCGTCTCAAAAAGAGGCTTGAGGTCGGTACCCGGCACTTCGGGGCTGTAGCTTGCGGTACCCTGTCTGCCGGAGCAGAAAAGCATGGGAGAGTCAAGCTGCTCGTCGGTCGCATCGAGATCCATCAGAAGCTCAAGCACCTCGTCCACGACCTCGTGTATACGCTGGTCGGGGCGGTCGATCTTGTTCACGACGACGATGACACGGTGACCCAGCTCAAGCGCCCTCGACAGGACGAAGCGGGTCTGCGGCATGGGACCCTCCGCCGCATCGACGAGAAGGATGACGCCGTTTACCATTTTGAGAATACGCTCGACCTCGCCGCCGAAGTCGGCGTGTCCCGGCGTATCGACGATGTTTATTTTGGTATCGCCGTACTGCACGGCGGTGTTCTTTGCCATGATGGTTATGCCGCGCTCACGCTCAAGATCGTTCGAGTCCATGACTCTTTCTACGACCTCCTGATTTTCCCTGTAAACACCGCTCTGCTTGAGCATTTCGTCAACAAGCGTGGTCTTGCCGTGGTCAACGTGAGCGATGATTGCTACGTTTCTGAGTTTGTTCATAAATACAACTCCCTTTATGTAAGCCTGCGAGCCTTCGCAGTGCAGATTCAACACAAAAATTTATTTTAACACCGCTTTTCCGAAATTACAACACTTTTTATAAGATTATAATGTAAAAGCATTGACCGAGCCTTAGCTTCGGTCAATGCTGCTCCCTCCGTCCTGACGGAAGGTACTGCGGTTTTCCATTATGCGCTCAAGCTCCGGGCTTATGCGCTTGTCGAGGAGCTCACGCTTTGCCCCGCCCGACACGGCGATGACGGCGTCACGGTCGCAGACGGCGGCGATGGCGTTGGTGGACTTGTGCAGGCTGTCGCATATCTGAGCGGCGAAATCGCCCAGCTCGCCGATGGGGGAGTATTTTTTGAAGATGACTTCCCCGTCCTTGTCGGTGAATATCTCCAGCGGGTCGCCTTCACGGATACGCATGGTGCGGCGGATCTCTTTTGGAATGACGACTCTGCCGAGATCGTCGATTCTACGGACTATCCCTGTTGCTTTCATATATTTATCTCCTTTTCAGTCTTTGCCGTGTTAGCATTTGCGAAATAAGGAATATTATACGAAAACCGACAGGCTTCACTTGGCAAGCGACGCAAGCTGCTCGACGAGATACGCAATTACAATGCCGAGCATGCCGGTGAAGCGCACGCGATAATCGAGAGCGGATATAAGGTACATATCGGTAAGGACATTCCCATTGAGTATACGCAGTCTAAATACACAAAGGCTCTGCTTAAGGAAGACGAAAAAACATTAATTGCAAAAAAGCCGTCGGCAACTTTGGCGAAATGATAGAAATCGCCGCAAAGCGCCGATGGGAGAAAGCAAAACAGCCGTCACTTTCGTGACGGCTGTTTTGGAGCTGCTGGGCAGATTCGAACTGCCGACCTCATCCTTACCAAGGATGCGCTCTACCTACTGAGCTACAGCAGCAAAGCTGATGCCCCTTCAAAAAGGGGCATCTGTGGCGACCGAGAAGGGACTTGAACCCTCGACCTCCGGCGTGACAGGCCGGCGTTCTAACCGACTGAACCACTCGGCCACGGCTCAGTTAATATAACAGATTTCCGGCGCTTTGTCAACACTATTTTTAAAATTTCATTTCTTTTTCTTTTTTCGCTTATTTGCGTTGCTCGTTTTTCCGGAGCGCTTATCCTTTAGAGCCTTCTCTTTTCTTGCCTGCTGCTCCTTTTTTGTGCGCACCCGAACCGTGATCATCACCGCAATGGCGGCGACCGCAACGGCGACCAGTATCTGAGGCCAATCCACGATTTTCCCTCCGTTCTTCGTTTTTTCTATCATAATACGGCAATCCGCCTGCGTCAAGACACGGGCGGCACAAATCCGTCAATACGCAAACGACAGCTCTCCGGGCAGTATCTCGATCGTAAAGCGAGGCTCCGAAACTATCTCGCCGTCGAGCGAATACGCAAAGCCCTCCGGTGCTTCGACCTCGACCTTCTTTGCACGGCGGTACTCGATTATATCGTTGAACTTGCCGCAGTCGAGATGCTCTCCGTTTGTGTACGGGGTGAGCAGCTTCACAAAGCGCAGCCTCGAAATGCACTTAATCAGGCAGACCTCAATGTAGCCGTCATCGGTTTTCGCCCTCGGTGCGCACTTAAAGGAGCCTCCGACATACTGACCGTTTGCGACGGTGCAGAGCAGGCACCTGCCCTCCGGGTTCAACAGCTCGCCGTCGGCCTTGACGCTGCATTCGTTCTTCATGCCGGTGAGCAGCGCCTTGACGACACCCTTGGTGTAAGCATTCTTGTTGCCGTAACCCGTTTTTGAGCGCTCCTCGTTTATCGTCATGGCAACCACGGTGTCGAAGCCGAAGTTCGTAACGTTGAAGCTGTACCTGTCGCCGACCTTCAGCACGTCAAGCGGCTTTGCCTCGGCGCCAGCGAGCCTTGCGATGTCGGAGAACGCCTCGGCTCCGCCGAAGCACTTCACAAAGTCGTTGCCGCTGCCGCAGGGATAGCAGGACACGGTGACGTTTTCCTTGCCGACGGCGCCGGAAAACACCTCGTTTATCGTGCCGTCGCCGCCGCAGGCAATAAGCCGCAGCCCGCCGTGTTCGCCGGCGCACAGCTCCTCGACAAAGCGTGTCGCATCGCCGACGCACTTCGTAACATATATGCTGCACTCGTCACTGTTCGGAAGCTTTGCGATCTCCTCTCTGATCTTCGCCTCCGCATCGCCCGCACCTGCCTTGGGGTTTATGATGAATACGGTCTTCATTAAATACCTCCTCTGAAAATGTTCATATCCCGGTTTTTTGTTCATTATACCGCATTTCCCGGCACAGCACAACAGCTTTTTACAGCCTTTCGTATAAATTTCTTAACACACTATTTACATATTTCATGATATAATTTAGCCGGTGATTACATGAAGCTCAAGAAGCCTACAAAAGCACACCTGTCGTTTAAGCGGCTGCTGCACAACTGGCTTATCTTAATAGTGTCGTTGGGCGTTGCTTGCTTTATCTGCGCCATACTGCACAAGCTCTCCGACTCGGACTTTTACGTTTCCCTCATTTTCGTACTGGCTGTGACGGTCATATCCCTCCTGACGGACGGATATTTTTACGGCATCATCGCATCGGTGCTCAGCGTCGTCGGCACGAACTATGCCTTCACCTATCCGTATATGAAGCTGAACTTCTCGATATACGGCTACCCCATCACCTTTATCACCATGCTTGCCGTGTCACTCGTCATATCGACGCTCACTACAAGTGCAAAGGAGTCGGAACGTATCCGGCACGAGGGTCAGCAGGCACAGCTTCGCTCAAACCTTCTGCGTGCCGTGTCGCACGATCTGAGAACGCCGCTGACCTCCATCATCGGCTCCATAAGCACGGTCATTGACGAGGGCGAGCATCTGAGCCTTGAGGATCAGCGGCTCCTTCTCGGCGATGCGAAGGCGGACGCCGAATGGCTCGTGCGTATGGTCGAAAATCTTCTGTCCATCACCCGAATGAGCGACAAGGAGCAGGTCTGCATTACTCGCTCACCGGAGCTTATGGAGGAGATAATCGGCGAGTGCTGTGCAAACTTCAAAAAGCGCAACCCCGACATTGCGCTCGACATCCGCATCCCGCAGGAGCCGATCATCGTGAGTGTGGACGCTCTGCTCATTGAGCAGGTGCTTATGAATATTCTCGACAACTCGGTGCACCACGGAGAAAAGGTCACAACGATCGGGATAAACGTCGAGGTGGTCGGTAAGGAGGCTCTCGTGTCCGTCTCGGACGACGGCGTGGGCATCGACCCCAAGATACTCCCCGACCTCTTTAAAGGGCAGCTCCTGCCCTCGGATCAGAACAAGTTCCGCGGCATAGGACTTGCCGTCTGCAACGCAATAATCGGCGCCCACGGCGGCAGCATCAGGGCCGACAATCTGCCGAAGGGCGGCGCCGTTTTCAAATTCACTTTACCGTTGGAGGATGATACATGAACATTCGGGATAAGATTCTTGTCGTTGAGGACGAGCGCAGCATAACCAACTTTCTGCGCACCATACTCGTATCGAACGACTACGACGTCATCATTGCCCGTTCGGGTGCCGAGGCGTATTCCATGATAACCTCACACTGCCCCGACCTTATCGTTCTCGATCTCGGTCTGCCGGACATCGACGGACTGCAAATAATCAAATCCGTCCGTGAGTGGACGCTGCTTCCCATCGTCGTCGTATCCGCCAGAGCGCACGAGCGTGACAAGGTGGAGGCGCTCGATCTCGGTGCGGACGACTACATAACCAAGCCCTTCGGCGCAGGTGAACTGCTTGCCCGCATCCGCACCGCCATACGTCACACCCGCACCGGGCTTGCCAACGAAGCCATCGCCACCACGGGCAAGTTCAAGGCGGGCGACCTTGAGATAGACTACGACAAGCATCAGGTGTTTGTCGGCGGCGTCAACACGAACATGACGCAGAATGAGTATAAGATCGTGGGGCTTTTGGGTAAGTGCGCCGGCAAGGTGCTGACCTATGACTATATCATCAAGGAGCTGTGGGGGCCCGGCACCAAGGGCAACAACCAGACTCTGCGTGTTCACATGGCAAACATCCGCCGCAAGATAGAGAAAAACCCCGCCGAGCCCCGCTATATTTTCACCGAGATCGGTGTCGGCTACCGCATGGTCGAAGGAGATTAAATTTGATTTTTTAAAGCCGATGCCGTATAATAATTTATACGGCATTTGTTTTTTGGGAGTGATAACTTGAAGCGCTTATTTAAGGAACACCTGTTCCCCGTTTTAATGATAATGCTCGGCGCAGCCTGCGCCGCCTTTTCCGTTGAATGCTTCCTGCTGCCCAACACGATACTCGACGGCGGCGTAACGGGCGTGAGCATGATAATCGGAAAGCTCACCGAAATACCTCTGAGCATACTCATCGTCGTCATAAACATACCGTTTTTCTTCGTGGGCTACAAGGCGCTCGGCAAGCGCTTTCTGTTTCGGGGCCTGCTTGCGATACTGCTGTTTTCCTCGCTGCTTGAGGTGTTCTCCGTCGTCGGCCGAGCAACGGACTCACAGCTCCTTGCCGTCGTTTTCGGCGGCGTTCTGCTCGGCATCGGCGTGGGTACGGTGCTGCGCTTCGGCGGCTGTCTCGACGGCACCGAGATTGCGGCGATGCTGCTGTCCAAAAGGGTCAGCGTCTCCACCGGCGGCATCATATTCATCATAAACATCATCATCTACTCCGTCGCAGGCTTCTGCTTCTCGTGGCAGAGCGCAATGTTCTCCCTGCTCACCTACTTCATCACGTTCAAAATAATCGACCTTGTGGAGGTCGGCCTGGAGCAGGCAAAAGCGGCAATGATAATCACCGACAACGCAAACGAGCTTGCCGACAGCATTTACCGCCGTTTGGGACGCACCTGTACCTTCATTTCGGCGGAGGGACTTGTCAGCGGCAGCAAAAAGACCGTTTTGTACTGTGTCATCACGAGGGTCGAGGTCTCGGAGCTGAAGCGCATCATCAGCGAGTCGGACGTCTCCGCATTCGTCACCATATCCGAGGTCTCGGAGATACTCGGCAACCACATAAAGAAAAGCTCACCCAAGGTCATAAAGCAGGAGGAGAAAAATGGACAGCCGCAGGAGTAAGGAAAATTACTATCTCGACATCGCAGACGCCGTGCTTCAGCGCTCCACCTGTCTGCGGAGGATGTACGGCGCAATAATCGTCCGCAGCGACGAGATCATCTCGACGGGCTACAACGGCGCACCCAGAGGCAGGATAAACTGCACCGACGCCGGACGCTGCGCCCGCATCGAAATGAAGATCCCCTCCGGCGAACGCTACGAGCTGTGCCGCTCCGTTCACGCCGAGGCAAACGCCATCATATCCGCCTCAAGGCGTGATATGCTCGGCTCGACGCTGTACCTTGTCGGCAGGGACGCCGTGACGCACGAGCTGCTGCACGATGCGACGAGCTGCTCCATGTGCCGCCGGCA
This sequence comes from Oscillospiraceae bacterium, assembly GCA_963625655.1. Taxonomy (GTDB): domain Bacteria; phylum Bacillota; class Clostridia; order Oscillospirales; family Oscillospiraceae; genus F23-B02. The sequence goes on along the minus strand of CAVFTS010000033.1, from coordinate 553 downwards.
GATAATCAACGCCGGCATCACACGGGTCATCATCCGCACGGGGAAGGAGGACTTCCGCATCGTCGAGGTCTCGGACTGGATTTCCCACGACGACTCTATCTTCTGGACGGAAGAAAAATGAATATGAAAAAGGCGCCGTGCATCGCACGGTGCCTTTTCAGACTGTCAAAGGACCGCTGTTTTCAGGAAGCGAAAACAGTGGTTCTTGCGTATATTGTGGAAAAAAGGCGATGAAACAGCGAAAAAGCGGAGTTGTTCCAACTCCAATTTGCCGGCTTTTTCAGATTCATGGCAGCATATTTGAGCCTCACCCGGTTCGTCACTCGGGCCAGACCTCGATGATGTGTATAACGCATTGCGTGTTTCTCTTTCGCCTCTGCTCAACTAAGTCCAGATACTCCTGCCAGATATGCGTCGTATATATCTTTTGCCCCTTTTCGCTTGCTCCGCACTTTGCCTTGTACGGGCAGTCCTTGCAGCTCGCCGGTGTGCTCCGGTATTTACGATTCCCGCATCATCCAGCCATTCAATACATCCTCTGTAGTCGCGGAAA
>CAVFTS010000032.1:0-16523 GCA_963625655.1 Oscillospiraceae bacterium | reverse complement strand
GGCAAGGCCCGCATTTTTTTCTTGAAATGAAAAACATATAATATTATAATATATAAATTAAGTAATAGGAGATGAGTAAAGTGAAAGCTGTATCAAAAATCGCAGAGAGCGTCCGTGCGTCCACAACTCTTGCCGTTGATTCGCTTGCAAGGCAAATGAAGGAGGACGGCTATGACGTTATACGCTTCGGAACAGGAGAACCTGATTTCGACACGCCGGACAATATAAATATGGCTGCAATTGCCGCCATATGCGACGGAAAGACAAAGTATACTCCGGCAGCGGGAATACCCGCACTGCGCAAGGCAATAGCAAAGCAGCTTCAGGATGACTGCGGGCTTTCATATGACTATACGCAGATTGTGGTCGCAAGCGGGGCAAAGCACAGCGTTTACATTGCACTTGCAGCAATAACCAACCCCGGCGACGAAATAATCATTCCCGCACCGTTTTGGGTCAGCTATTACGAGATGGTCAAAATGACCGGCGGCGTTCCGGTGATTGTAACGGCGGGGGAGGACAGTGGTTTTAAAGTCACGGCTTCCCAAATCGAAGCCGCAATAACCGATAAGACCAAGTGCCTCATGCTCAACAACCCCTCGAATCCCACAGGTATGATCTATTCAAAGGATGAGCTTAAAAGCATTGCGGAAGTCTGCGTAAAGCATGATCTGTACATCCTTGCGGACGAGATATACTACAAGCTCATTTATGACGGAATAGAGTTTACAAGCATCGCCAGCCTCGGTGACGAGGTCAAAGAGCGCTGCCTTCTTATAAACGGCGTTTCCAAGTCGTATGCAATGACCGGCTGGCGCATAGGCTACTGTGCCGCAAACAAGCAGCTTGCAAAGATAATGTCCAACTACCTCAGTCATTCAACGGGCGCTCCCTCGACCATAAGCCAGTGGGCGGCGGTCGAAGCGATAAACGGACCGCAGCAGAGCTGTGAGGTAATGTGCAAAGCATTTGAGGAGCGCAGAGACTATATTGTACAGCGCATGAACTCCATTCCGGGTGTCAGCTGCATCAGGCCGAACGGTGCATTTTATGTTATGATGAACATTGAAAAGCTCATCGGACGCACCCTCGGCGGTAAGCTAATAACGAATGACGACGATTTTGCGGTCGCTTTCCTTGAAAGCGCATACGTTGCAACGGTTCCTTGCTCCGGCTTCGGTATGAAGAACTTTATCCGCTGGTCGTATGCGGCCTCGATGGACAATATCAAAGAGGCGCTTGACAGGCTCGAAAAGTTTCTTGCGCAATAAAGAAATAATCACCCCATATTAAACATAGCTTTAAATGGGGTGATAGTAGTGTTTATAACCGTAAAACTCAAAAAACTGATTCTGATAATCGCCGTTTTAGCAGTATTGACCGCAGCAATTATAATACTTCTTGTCGGCTGCGACAAAAATGATACCGCCGAAACCGCCGTACTCGGAAATGCAACTGCGACGCTTGTGATAGACCCCGGTCATGGGGGTATCGATGGCGGTGCAGTGTCGGAAAGCGGCGTGAAGGAAAGCGACATAAACCTTGCTATTTCCGATAAAATGGTGTGTATTGCGGATTTCCTCGGCGTAAGATATGTAAAAACCGTGGAAGCGGACGCCGTGTCCGGTGAAAGCACCGGATACAGCGAGCATGAAAACCTTGTTTCGAGAGCGAGGCTTGTCAATTCGACCGAGAACGCTGTCCTTATAAGCGTTCATCAGAACGAATACCCAAATGAGCTCGTGAAGGGCGCAGAGGTCATGTACGCCGACACGGACGGGAGCAGGAACCTTGCCGAGTGCGTGCAGAGCCTGCTCGTGTCGCAGCTTGATCCGGAGAATCGCAGAGTGTTCAGACCCGCTCCGCAGGAGTTGCTTTTGACGAGGAGCATTAACTGCCCCGGCGTGCTGGTGGAATGCGGATTCCTATCCAACCCTGCCGAGGCTGAAAAGCTTGCAAGCGGGGACTATCAGATGAAAATTGCGGCGATACTCGTGGCATCATATATGAATTTCTCGACGACTTACTACAACACATAGGTGATATTATGAAACAAAAGACGGTTTTTTGCTGCACAGAGTGCGGCAACGAAACGCTGAAGTGGAGCGGCAAATGTCCGGTTTGCGGAGCATGGGACAGCTTTAAAGAGGTTAAGCTTGAAAAAAGCGGCGGCAAAACCGCTGCCGTTCGTTCCGCAAAAGTGCCTAAGCTCATTTCCGAGCTTGACAATGAGGAGGAGCTGCGCTTTTCCACGGGAATAGGCGAGCTTGATCGTGTACTTGGCGGAGGAGCCGTTAAAGGTTCCATCGTGCTTGTAGGCGGCGCACCGGGTATAGGCAAGTCGACCTTGCTGCTTCAGCTTTGCGGCTTGGTGGATGAAGGGCAGAAGATACTTTATGTCAGCGGGGAAGAGAGCGAGCGCCAAATTAAAATGCGTGCGCAAAGGCTTGGCGTTGACGGCGGTAAAATCTACGTTCTTGCCGAAACCGGACTGAGCGAGGTTCTATCGGCGGCAGAGCGTTTGGAGCCGGATCTTGTGATAATCGACTCGATCCAAACCATGTTTGACGCTGATGTAAGCTCCGCACCGGGTAGCATAAGTCAGGTCAGAGAATGTACCATGGCCATCATGCGTCAAACAAAGGACAGGGGCTACACCACCTTTGTTGTAGGACACATAAACAAAGAGGGCAGCATTGCAGGTCCTAAGGTGCTTGAACACATGGTTGACTGCGTTCTGTATTTTGAAGGCGAGCGCAGCACCTCGTTCAGAATACTGAGAGCAGGAAAGAACCGTTTCGGATCCACAAACGAGATAGGCGTATTCGAAATGGCGGACAGCGGTCTTAAAGAGCTTCAAAATCCGTCTGAGATACTGCTTTCCGGCAGACCCGATGCCGCTCCCGGCACCTGTGTTACCTGCGTTATCGAGGGTTCAAGACCGATACTTGCCGAGATACAGGCTCTTGTGGCTCCGTCCGCGTATAACTCCGGGCGAAGAAGCTCAAACGGCATTGACTATAACAGGGCAACGCTGCTGCTTGCCGTACTTGAAAAGCGCGGCGGCATGGCGCTGTCCGGCTGCGATGCCTACATAAACGTCATCGGCGGTCTTGAGCTTGACGAGCCTTCCGCCGACCTCGCAACGGTGCTTGCCATTGCAAGTTCGTTCAGGGACAAGCCCCTCGGCGCCGATCTTGCGGCGGTAGGGGAGGTTGGCTTGTCGGGAGAAGTCAGAAGCATAAATTCTCTCAACATGAGGCTGACCGAAATATCCCGTCTCGGATTTAAGCGCTGCGTCATCCCTGCGCATATCAAAGATGATATTAAAGCGCCGCAGGGACTTGAACTGATCGCTGTCAAGGATGTCAGAGAAGCCATAAGGCAAACGCTGGGCTGATGATCGGGACAGTAAAAACACCGCATTTGCCGAAAGGCAGAGTGCGTCATCTGATAATTGGCGAAAAGTACAAAAAATTGCTGCAAAATGCTGCAAATGAGTATAATTTTGAGCTGATTTGTTTAGAAAATAATCGGTACTGTGATGAGCGCTTGTCCGGACATACGGACATTGCGGCGGTACACATAGGCGGCAATGAGCTGGTGTGCAGGCAGTATTTGATGAATACCGAGGCTCACAGGCAGCTAAATGCACTTGGCGTTAATATCGAATTTATTGATAATTGCCTTAGTTCTGAATATCCAAACGATGCCTCGCTGAATTTTTGCGTGGTCGGCAGCAAGGTTCTGTTGAACCCCAAAGTTGCGAATGCACAGACTGTTAAAAGATTGACAAAAACACCGATATACTGCAAACAGGGTTATACGAAATGCTCGGTGTGCGTTGTGGACGAAAACTCGATAATTACTGAGGACAAGGGTGTTGCATTGTCCGCAAGGAATGCGGGGCTTGCTGTGCTTGAGGTCCCAAGCTGCGGAATAGTGCTTGACGGATATCCAAATGGTTTTATCGGCGGCGCTTCATTTAAAATTGCACCCGACATACTTGCGTTTACGGGCGCAATAAGTGATACATATATAAAGAATAAAATCGAGGCATTTCTGAGCGTTCGCAATATTAAAGCCGTGTATTTAAATGATACGCCTGCAACGGATATAGGAAGTGCGATCCCGATAGCCGAAGAAGTTGTCGACACCGTTAGCGTGTAATGCATATGACAAAAGCAGACGCTTATGACGCTATATGAGTGTCAGAGATATATTATAATTGTAACACATATGTAAACCGCCCAAAAACGCTAAAAAAGCTCCCCTAAACTAAACAAAATTTTTATTTTGTTTAGTTTAGGGTTTGCGATTTGAAAGTTCAAGTTTAGGGTTTGCGGGCTTATGCCCTGCCGAGCGGATTTGGGTCAAAGGAGATTTGAATGGATTACAGAGATGAAGCTCCCGAAATAATCAGAGGGTTCTTGACATATCACGAGACTATCAAAGGTCATTCACGAAAGACCGTAGACGAATATTATCTTGATCTGCGGACGTTCTTCAGATTTTTAAAGCTCCATCGCAATCTTGTGCCTCGTGACATCGAGATTGATGAGATCTCGATTTCCGATGTTGACCTTGCCTTTGTCAGCTCCGTCACAGTCTCCGAGGCTTATGACTATTTGAGCTTTCTTGCCCGTGACCGAGTTAAAAATCAGCGCAGTCGCGAGCTTGACTATGGTACCAAAGCAAGTACCAGAGCGAGAAAGGTTTCTACGCTCAGAAGCTTTTATAAGTATCTGAATGTTAAGGCAAAGCTTATAGACGATAACCCGCTAAAAGACCTTGACGTTCCTAAAATTCCGGCTACCCTCCCCCGCTACCTCACGCTTGAAGAGGCGCAGACTCTCCTGCGCTCGGTCGACGGCAAAAACAAAGAACGTGACTATTGCATTCTATGCATCTTCTTAAACTGCGGATTGCGTATCTCGGAAATCGTAGCGCTTAATCTTCAGGACGTGCGAAGCGATTCGCTCAGAGTATTCGGCAAAGGCAGCAAAGAACGTATACTCTACCTAAATGACGCAACTGCGGCCGCCATAAACGACTACCTTGCCGTCAGAAGGAACATCGCTGCGGTTGACAGGAATGCACTGTTTCTTTCTAACAGGCGCACGAGAATTACACGGGAGACCGTACACAGCATGGTAAAAAAGTCGCTTTTAAAAGCCGGACTTGACGCAGACAAGTATTCGTCGCATAAGCTACGGCACACCGCTGCAACGCTGATGCTCAAAAACGGCGTTGACGTCAGGACGCTTCAGGAACTGCTTGGGCATGAGAATCTGAACACGACTCAGATATACACTCACGTTGACAATTCAGAGCTTCGTACCGCTGCAATGGCAAATCCCTTGGGCAGCTTTGATCCGGATAAGGAAGATGAATAAATAAAAAAGGCCTTGGAAATACAACGTATTTCCAAGGCTTTCAGCTTATTTCAGTTGCCCATTCTGTCCTTGAGCCGGGATATGAGAGAATCGTCGGTAACCTGTATGCTGTTTAGGACTGCGGCACACGCCAAAACCATGTCAATAAACGCAATAAACCACAGCGTTGCGTATCCCAAGAGAGCGAGTATAACGAGCGTGAGCTTCAGCAGTACAATTGCGATAAGATTCGTTTTCTGAATTCCGCAGACACGTTTTGCTGCTGTATACGCAACAGGCAGTCCGAAAACGCCGACGCTGCTCATGCGCATATCCGCATCGTCGTCATCCCCTACCCTTGCGTCTATATCGGCCGTTGAGTGGAAACCACCGGATTCGGCAGATACATACATGAGCTTTTCACCATCATCGAGTGAAGTCTTGATCTCTTCGAGTATCTCGGCTTTCTTTTCCGTGGTGCAGCCGTAGTGAAATTCGTCGGCTCCTACGGTTTCGGCAAAGTCTGCGGTGGCACCCTCGGAGTCATCGGACAGCAAAATGGTCTTGATCCCGCCGAACTCCTTGAGATCCGACACGACTGCCTGAGCATATGGGTTGACGTTTTCCTTAAAGCAGATACGTCCTGCGTACTTGTTGGCGACCGCCATGTAAAATGTAAATCCACCTCTGACGTCCTTTTCGGGAATGGCAATATTCCGTGCATCAAAAACGTCCTTTGTCATGATGCAAAGCGGAACGCCGCGGATTGTGACCTCCATACCGCAGCCGGGAATATCGTTCGACTTCTCAATGTACTGAGGCATTACGGTGCCTTTATATGCGGCAAGTATGGGTGCTGCGATACGGAGCTGTGAATTATACGCAATGTACGCTGCAAGTGCTTTAAATGTGCCGTTATCGAGTATCGGAGAGCTGATCGAAGCAAGCCTCGGACAAGCATCCGAAAAGACCTCGTCCTTATCGAAAGCGGCGGCGGTCACATTGGAAAGCTTCTCAAGCACTTCGGAGTCCTTCACCAGAACGCCGTGAGATGCGGAAATCGCCAGACCCGTTTCCGCAGACAGCGGGAATGAAATGAGCGCCGATGCCGGAGCCGCAGCGAGGATCAGCATAAGCCCACGCCTTATCGACATCACATAGGTCAGCTCGGTAATAAGAGGCATAAGCACCGCATAAATGAGTGCAACGACCAGCGCCGCCTTCAGCAGCATATCCATGATTGGTGCGGATTTAGTCAAAACGGAGCTTCTGAGTGCGGTGGGCTTTGAGACGATCTCACGGAATGCTTCTGCGGTGTCGGAATCTTCGTCGGGGATAAGTGAGAATATCTCTTTCCTGCTTCGGTATATTGCGTAGCCCAGCAATACGCTGCCGAGCTGGTACATGATTATCAGCAGGCAGGCTTCCTTTGTGCATCCGGCTGCAAAGCCGACAACGGAGACGAAAATCAAAATGATATTATAATTGAAATATTCCTTCTCCCCTATTGCCGCCGCTGCGTTCAATACCATATCGAAGCCGACGATAAGAGCCGCCGCAACGGAAAGAACAACAACGGTGAAAGCCGTAACATTCAGTGTGTTGGCAAGTATCAGCAACGCTGCTGCGGCTAAGATGCGGACGATTTTAATAATGTCAAGAGCATCCTTTATTCCTGTATCTTTAACGGGTATGCTGCTCATGGGCAAACCTCCCTTTTATATGTGAGGAGTATAGGTTCAAGCCTTTCCGTCGCAACCGAGAACGTCAACGATCTTGTGCGCAACCATGTCCTTTATCGCAGCTCTTGCGGGTTTGAGATACTGACGGGGATCGAAGTGATCGGGGTGCTCGTTGAAATATTTGCGGATGGATGCGGTCATTGCAAGGCGAAGGTCGGAGTCGATGTTTATCTTGCAGACTGCCATTGACGCCGCTTTGCGGAGCTGATCTTCGGGAACACCGATTGCACCTGGCATGTTGCCGCCGTTTTCGTTGATGATCCTGACAAATTCCTGAGGTACGGAGGATGAGCCGTGAAGAACTATCGGGAATCCGGGCAGACGGCGCTCAACATCCTCAAGAATATCAAAGCGAAGCTTGGGATCGGTGCCGGGCTTGAATTTGTACGCACCGTGAGATGTGCCTATCGCAATTGCGAGGGAATCGCAGCCGGTACGCTCCACAAACTCCTGAACGTCTTCGGGACGGGTGTAGGAGGAGTCCTCGGCGCTGACCTTGACCTCGTCCTCAATTCCGGCAAGAGTTCCCAACTCTGCCTCAACGACGATGCCGTGGTCGTGTGCATACTCTACGACCTGACGGGTAAGAGCAATGTTGTCCTCAAACGACTTCGAGGAAGCATCGATCATAACGGAGGTAAAGCCGCCGTCGATGCAGGACTTGCAAAGCTCAAAGCTGTCGCCATGGTCAAGATGAAGCGCAATGGGCAGCCCGGTTTCGATAACCGCAGCCTCCACCAGCTTCATAAGATAAGTGTGATTCGCATAGGCACGGGCGCCCTTGGATACCTGAAGAATGAGCGGCGCATTGAGCTCTGCCGCCGCTTCGGTGATGCCTTGAACGATTTCCATGTTGTTGACGTTGAAAGCTCCGATGGCGTAACCGCCCTTATACGCTTTCTCAAACATTTCGGTTGTAGTAACCAGTGGCATTTGATCATCTCCTGTTAAAAAATAAATATACAGTTTTTATTTATATGTATTTATTATAATACGAATTCATGTTATAATCAACAATAATAAAACAATGGAGGCGATCTTTTGGATAAAAATTTCGATTCCCGACTTGTCGGGGCCTGTATACTCGGTCAGTCCGGCGGACCCACATCTGTTATTAACGCCAGCGCATACGGCATTATCAAAACCGCACTCGAATGTGACTGCATCACGAAGGTCTACGGAGCGGCATACGGCATTAAGGGAGTGCTTAATGACGAGCTTTACGACATGGGTGAAGAGGACGAATACGAACTCAAGCTCCTTCTCAACACGCCCTCGTCCGAGCTTGGCTCCTGCCGCTACAAAATCAAGGACTACAGAGAGGACGATACGGAGTATAAGCGCATACTCGAAATCTTTAAAAAATACGATATTCGCTACTTTTTCTATAACGGCGGCAACGATTCTATGGATACCTGCAATAAAATAAGCAGCTATCTTGAAAACGTGGGATACGAGTGCCGTGTTATAGGCGTTCCTAAGACCATTGACAACGACCTGTTCGGCACGGATCATTGTCCGGGCTTCGGCAGCGCCGCAAAGTTTATCGCAACCTCCTGCATGGAGATAGACAAGGACACCGATGTTTACGACAACGAAATGGTGACAATAGTTGAGATAATGGGCAGACACGCCGGCTGGCTTACGGCCTCCGCTGCGCTTGCGACCGAGTATGGTCACGGCTGCGGCCCCGATCTCATCTACCTCCCTGAACGTGATTTTGACCTCGATGCCTTTACCGAGGACGTAGAAAAGGTATTGAAAAACAAGCACAATGTGCTTGTTGCAGTCTCCGAGGGACTTCACTATTCCGACGGCTCCTTTGTTTCGGAGGCACAGAAATCGGGAACCGACGGCTTCGGTCACGCTCAGCTCGGCGGTCTTGCGGCCCGCCTTGCGGATTACATCAAGGAGAGGCTGAAGCTCAAGAAGGTTCGTGCGATCGAGCTTAGTCTGCTTCAGCGCAGCGCAGCGCATATAGCCTCTGCCGTGGATATTGACGAGGCCTTTGAGGTCGGCAAATATGCTGTCGAGCAGGCAGTCTTGGGAAAGAGCGGTCAGATGGTCGCCCTGGAGCGGGACGACACAGCCGGACTTTATCGCTGCTACCCCACTCTGCTCTCCTTAAACAGCGTTGCAAACTATGAGAAAAAGGTTCCGATTGAGTGGATAACAGAGGATGGAAACTATGTGACCTCGGACTTCATAAACTATGTTCTTCCCCTTATTCAGGGAGAACCCAAGGTGCCGAGAGAAAATTCGCTTCCGAGGTATGCACGTCTCAAGAAGGTTCGTGCCAAGATATAATGTAAAAATCCGTGACGAAAGTTCGTCACGGATTTTTTGCGCACTTTACTTATCAAACGCCGGGTTTGTGATATAGAAATTCTTTTCGTCAAGCTTTTCAAGCGTTCTTCGCAGCCCTTCGCCGAAGCGCTGGTAGTGTACGATCTCCCGCTCACGCAGAAAACGTATCACGTTATTGACGTCCGGGTCATCCGAGAGGCGGAGAATGTTGTCGTAAGTCTTTCTCGCCTTCTGCTCTGCCGCCATATCCTCGCTCAGGTCGGCGATTACATCGCCGGACACCTGCATTGTTGCGGCGCTCCACGGTGTTCCGGATGCAAACTGCGGATATACGCCCGCCGTGTGGTCTACGAAATAGGTATCAAAGCCGGATTTTTTGATATCTTCCGGCATCATCTTTCTCGTGAGTTGGTGTACTATTGCGCCGATCATCTCAAGGTGTCCCAGCTCCTCGGTGCCTATATCGGTAAGCAGCCCCTTAAGCTCCGGGTACGGCATGCTGTAGCGCTGACTCAGATATCGCAGCGATGCACCGAGTTCGCCGTCGGGACCGCCGTATTGTGTAATAATGAATTTTGCAAGCGCCGGATTCGGATTTGCGATTTTCACCGGGTATTGCAGCTTCTTTTCATATACAAACATATTTAGCCCTCCATACCCGCTTTATAGTCCCACGGCCACGGGTTTTTGAGCCATGTATATGACTTGCACTGACTTACGTCGCGGCGGCTTACGGGACCGTACTGCTTGGTGTACCTCTCCCTTGCCGCCTGAGCAAGGGCGGAAATGCTCTTGTACATCTCAAAGGCCTCCTGATCACTTGCGTGGGTGTCAAGATACAGTGCAAGCTCCTGCTCGACAAAGTCAAGCGCCATCAGCTCACCGAGTGGAGTGCCGGCAAGTTCGCCTGTGTTTACCATATTCATAAATGGCAGGTCAAGTCCGGGGAAAAGGGTTCCTCTTGATAACGCCTCGCCCGTCTCGTATGCCGGCTCTATGCTTTCCTGAATCGGCACATATGCCATCGCAAGCGGCGAGCATTCGGACAATAACCCCTGCTTATAGTTGCATTTATTGTTCACGCTTGTGGATTCCTCCTTTGCACAACATAATATGCGCATTGGGGTCAAGACGTGAAATGAAAAAAGCCGTCATGTGACGGCTTTTTTAGCGTTATCAGCGTATCATTTCCTTAAATTCTTCTTCGCTTATGACCTTAATTCCAAGCTCGTTTGCCTTTGCGAGCTTTGAGCCGGCGTTTTCTCCGGCAAGTACGATGCCCGTCTTTTTCGAGACTGAGGAAGAAACCTTGCCACCCAAGCGCTCAATGATCGCCGAAGCCTCGCTCCTTGTAAACTCGCCGAGTTCGCCCGTTAGTACAAAGGTGACACCCGCAAATCGGGTATCGGAGACTGTCTCCTTGCTCTCAAACGACACTTCGGCATTCCGCAGAAGTTCGATCTGGTGCTTGGACTGCGGGAGAGAGAACCATTCGATTATATAGTCTGCGGTGATCTCGCCTATGTCGGGAACCGACAGCAGCTCCGATTTATCCGCTGCTATTAGCTTGTCCAACGTGCCGAAGTGAGCCGCAAGCGTTTTCGCTGCCTTCTGACCTACCTGACGTATACCGAAAGCGCATAGGAGCCGGGCAAGTCCTGCATCCTTGCTCCTATTGAGCGCCGCAATCAGCTTTTCTGCAGATCTTTTGCCGAAGCGGTCAAGACCCTCAAGGTCGGATGCGTTTACATAGTAAAGCTCAGCAGGGCTGTTTGCCAGTCCCGCCGCAATGAGAAGCTCACACACCGAGATGCCGAGTCCGTCAATGTCCATGGCTTCCTTGGACGAAAAATGAGCAAGGTTTCTTAGACGCTGAGCGGGACATTCGGGGCTGGTGCATCTTATGGCGGCACCGTCCTCGTCACGCATGACGGGAGCGCCGCATTCGGGACAATAATCGGGCATACGGTACGGAACCGAGTTTTCCGGGCGCTTTGCCTTGTTCACCGAAAGCACTTCGGGTATGATCTCCCCCGCTTTTTGCACAAGCACGGTATCACCTATGCGTATGTCGAGACGCTCAATGTTATCGGCGTTGTGGAGGGTTGCGTTTGTGACCGTTGTACCGGCAAGACGCACAGGCTCGATGACGGCCTTCGGAGTCAGGACTCCCGTTCTTCCGACCTGCACCACTATGTCAACGACACGGCTCTCCTTCTTTTCCGGCGGATACTTGTACGCCACCGCCCACCTCGGAGCCTTTGCGGTGCTGCCGAGCGCCGCACGCTGAGGAAGGGAGTCGATTTTAATAACGGCTCCGTCAATGTCATATGCAAATTCGTCCCGATGCTCGCCGATCCACAAAATGCGCTCACAGCAGCCGTCAATGCTATCATAGATCTTATACGGCACGACGGGAAAGCCCATGTGCTTCATTGCGTCAAGAGTCTTGGCGTGGCTGTCAAAGTGGGGACCTGAGCTGTACTGCATATTAAAGCACACGATGTCAAGCTTCCTTGAAGCGGCAATTTTGGGGTCAAGCTGACGAATTGACCCCGCAGCTGCGTTTCTGGGGTTTGCAAGCAGCGGCTCACCGTTTATCTCACGCTCGGCGTTAAGCTCCTTAAACACCGCCTTGGACATATACACCTCTCCCCTGACGATGAGGCGTTCGGGAGCGTCGGTTAGCCTAAGCGGGAGACTTCTGACGGTGCGGAGATTTTCGGTGACGTCTTCACCTACAAGCCCGTTTCCGCGTGTTGCGCCACGGACAAAGACCCCGTTTTCATATTCGAGAGACATTGACAGACCGTCGATCTTCGGCTCAACGCAGTATCTGTGCTTTTCTTCGATCAAAGAATCCATGCGCTGACCGAAGGAATACAGTTCATCAAAGGAAAAAACGTCGGTGAGGCTCTCAAGCGGTACCTCATGCCTGACCTGAGAAAACTCCTTCAGCGCCTCGCCGCCGACCCGCTGCGTGGGCGAGTCTGGAGTGATGAGTTCGGGATGCTCGGCTTCAAGCTTCTTGAGCTTCTGCATCATCATATCATATTCGTAGTCTGAGATGACGGGTGCATCTTCGACATAGTACAGCCTGTTGTGGTGTTCAAGCTCCCTTCTCAGAGCAATTATTTCCTTTTGTACGTCCATAATTATTTCTCCACATTAAAGTATGTTTCGGGAACCTTTCCGACTATCACGGTGTCCGCAACAAGGACCTCGGTGAGAACGGTTGCACTTTCCGTTCCCCATGGCATCAGTACGTCAATGTCGATAACGACTTCGAGGTAAAGGCGGTAATTGGTTTGATTTATACCGCACGCCTCGACCTTGCTCTTAAAGTCGACTCTCGACGATGTGAGCATGCTTATCTCAACGCTGACATCGGGGCCCTTGCCCATCAGCAGGTTTGACCCCAAGAGACTGCCGAGCGGGATCTTTACGATCATAGGATCGTTGTCGGTTGATTCTATTACCATGCTGAGTATTTCCGAGGACAGTTCGTTTATATGCGCCATGTTGCCGGAAATTGCGGTCACATTGCCGCTGCCGTCACGCTCAAAGTGTACGAAGTATTCGAGGTCGTAGGCATCGGGATCTATAAGATCACACACGACCTTGTTAACCGTCGCCGTGACCATATCGGCGGCGTCGGAAACCGCTATCTGCGTTGAGAGGCTTTTCAGCCGGTATGTGCCGATCGGTAACGCCGCAAGCAGAGCTGCGGCGAAAATGAGCAGCGGAAGCCTTGATCTTCGTCTGCGCCTGTAATGCATGAGACCACCCCATACATTATATGCAGGCTCATTCCATCATTTCACTGACGGCCATCATTATGCCCAGCTTGCCGGACTCATAGGTTATGCCGCCCTGCATATAGGCGATGTACGGCTCCTTCATGGGACCGTCGGCAGACAGCTCTATGGAGGAACCCTGAACGAAGGCTCCGGCAGCCATTATGACGGGACAGTCATAGCCCGGCATCTGCCAAGGCTCCGGCGTAACATATGAATCGACGGGCGCCCCGCTCTGAATGCCGCGGCAGAAGCGCTTCATATTTTCAGCGCTGCCGAGGGTGAGCATTTGAATTATGTCGTAGCGCTTTTCGTCCGCTGCAGGCGATGCGGCAAATCCGAGGCGAGACATCATCGAAGCGCAGAATGCGGCGGTTTTCAGAGCCTGTGCAACGACGTGCGGTGCGACGAAAAGCCCCTGAAACAGCAGTCTGTTGTTGCCGAGACTTGCTCCGCACTCCCCTCCTATTCCGGGAGTGGTCAGACGCATTGCGGCCCTGTCTACAAGCTCCTTTTTGCCGACAACGTAGCCTCCGGTGGGTGCAAGCCCGCCGCCGGGGTTCTTTATAAGCGACCCCGCCATGAGGTCAACGCCGAAATCCGTGGGTTCGGCAAGATCGGTAAATTCCCCATAGCAGTTGTCGACCATGACGTTTATGGCCGGGTCGACGGATTTTACGAGCCTGCTTATCTCCCCTATTTCCTCGGGGGAAAGCGAGCGCCTGTTTTCATATCCTCTTGAACGCTGTATCAAAACGGCACGAATGCTCTTGTCGGATAGAGCTGCTTTAATAGAGGGAAGATCGGGAGAGCCGCCCTTCAGATCGACCTGAGCATAGTTTATTCCGTAGAATTTAAGTGAGCCGTGGCAGTCGCCGCTTATGCCGATCGCATTTCTCAGCGTGTCATACGGCAGTCCGGTAACGGACAGCAGCGTGTCTCCGGGGGCGAGCATTGAAAAAAGCGCAGCGGAAAGTGCATGAGTGCCGTTAACAAAGCCTATGCGAACGAGCGCCGCTTCGGTGTTGAATATTTCCGCATACACCTTGTCGAGGGTCTCCCTGCCGAGGTCGTCGTATCCGTAACCGGTGGTACCGGCAAAACAGGATTCGGATACTCGGTTGTTCTGAAATGCGGACATGACCTTCATCGTGTTCTGCTGAGCGGTCTTGTCGATGTCCGCAAAGACCTCGGTAAGCTCAAGCTCAGCACTTTTAGCCATTTCATAGACTTCCGGCTTTATGTTCCGTATCTTCATAATTAAAGCTCCATAACTATTTCTTTAAAGTATCTGCCTCGCTCGGCAAAGTTTTTGAACATATCAAAAGCGGCACAGGCGGGTGAAAGCAGCACAATGTCTCCCGAAACGGCGTTTTCGGATGCGGCGACAACGGTCTTTTTGAAGTCGTCGAATTTGCGTATCTCAAGGGAGCCGTCGTAATATTTTGAGGCTCTGACCGCCGCTTCAATCTTGTCGGAGGTGCCGCCGCAAAGGTAAAGGGCTTTAGCGTGCAGGCATATTTCGTCGCCCAGACCGTCAAACGGGATGTGCTTGTCGTAGCCGCCCGCAATAAGGATAGGCTTCGTTTTGAGAGCGTGAAGTCCGGCGGCAGTCCTTGTGGGACTGGTACCGATGGAGTCATTTATGTATACAACTCCGTTAAGCACACGCACACGCTCAAGACGATGCTCGACACCCGCAAAGCTTTTAGCAACGCTGCGGCAGACCTCATCCGACACGATGCCGTCGGTTGCGGCAAATGCCGCCATGTAGTTTTCAAGATTGTGGGTTCCCGGCAGAAGAATATCAGTGCTTTGCATTATGACGCTTTCTTTGCCGTCTCGCACACGAATAACGGCGCCGTCAAGCGAATATACTCCGTTTTCGGGCTTATGCTGTCTGCTGAAAAAGCGAAGCATTGACGGCGCTTTTGCGGCATAGTACCCCGAAAACTCGTTGTCAAGGTTCAAAACAAGTGCATCGGATGGCTGCTGACCGAGAAATACGGAGCTTTTTGCGTCGATATAATCCTGATAATCAAGGTGCTTATCAAGGTGATTGGGTGAGACGTTGGTGATGACGGCAACGTTCGGTCTGCAAGTCATGCTGTGAAGCTGGAACGAGCTAAGCTCCAGCACGGCAAAATCCTCGGAGCTCATGCCGTCCACATCGCAAAGCAAGGGCTTTCCGATGTTTCCGCCGAGATGTACGGTATAACCCTGAGCCTTCAAAAGCTCGGAAATGACAGTCGTGGTCGTCGTCTTACCGTCACTCCCCGTGACGGCGACTATTCGGCAGGGACAGAGCCTGAAAAACAGCTCCATCTCGGAGGTGATAACGGCTCCCGTCTCCTTTGCGGCGACAAGGTGCGAATCAAAGGGCATGAGCCCGGGGGTGCGGAAGATCAGGTCAAAGTCAAGTGCTTCAAGGTAATCCTCGCCAAGCATAAACTTGCAGCCAAGCTTTTTTAGCCGTATATAGTCCTCGCCGAGGGCTTCCTCGCTGCGTTTGTCGCAGGCGGTGACATTGCACCCGCTCCGAAGAAGCGCATCAATAAGCGGAAGATTGCTCACACCGATGCCGATAACACCGATGCGCTTATCCCGTAATGTATAAAAATATTCCGAAAGCGTCATAATCAGCCTCCCATAAGCTTTACCGCAGGGCAAATGCCACTATTTGCAGTTTTTATATTATATCTCCATCGAGCCTTAAAAACAAGAAAATTCTATTGACTTGAGGGCGGGCAATGTATAAAATAAAGCGGTGAGTGAGCCGAACGGTCGCGGGCATAAGGCGAAAGCCTGTGCATGAGGAAAGTCCGGGCTCCGCAGGGCAAGGATAACGGGTAACGCCCGCCAGGGGTGACCCTCGGACAAGTGCAACAGAAATATACCGCCGAGCAATCGGTAAGGGTGGAAAAGTGAGGTAAGAGCTCACTCGCCGGCTGGAGACAGTTCGGTGCTGTAAACTCTATCCGGAGCAACACCGTGGGAGGACACGATGATCGGCCCGATCGTCCTCGGGAGGTGGCTGAAGCCCGTCGGCAACGATGGGTTTAGATAGATGACCGTTTAAGACAGAACCCGGCTTACAGACTCACTCGCATTAAAAGGAAGCACCGCTCGGCGGTGCTTCCTTTTCAGCGTGTCAAAAAAGTCGCATGACTTTTTTGACACGCTTCAAAACACGCCACGTTTTTTGTGAAGCGTTGCTTCACGAAAAACCTCGCTATGCTCGTCAAAAAGCCTGATAACTCAGGCGTTTTTGATGGCTATAATCCAATTTGAGGAGGGACCTT
>CAVFTS010000031.1:0-20541 GCA_963625655.1 Oscillospiraceae bacterium | reverse complement strand
CCCGCTTCTTCACCGACTTCTCCAAGAAGGAGTCCTGTGGTAAATGCACCCCCTGCCGTGACGGTATACCCAAGATGCTGGCGATACTTGAGCGGATAACGAGAGGTGAGGGCGAGCTTGAGGATCTTGACAAGCTGGAAAAAATCGCAGACCTCGTGCGCAACTGCTCGCTGTGCGGCCTCGGCAAGATGGCGACGAACCCCGTTGTCAGCACGCTGAAGTATTTCAGAGACGAATATGTGACCCACGTTGCCGACAAGAAGTGTCCCGCAAACGTCTGCAAGGCGCTTGTAACACTGAGGATAGACCCTGAAAAGTGCATCGGCTGCACCAAGTGTGCCGCATACTGTCCCGTCGGAGCGATAAGCGGCAAGCTGAGAAAGGTACACACCATCGACCTTGACAAATGCACGAGATGCCGCAACTGCAAGGATGGCTGCCCCATGGAAGCCATTAAGGAGGTTTGACCATGAGTACAATGTTTATCGACGGCGTAAAATGCAGCATCGGAGACGAATCGAACATACTGGAGCTTGCGCTGAATAACGGTATCGACATACCCAACCTTTGCTATTGCGACAGCCTTGCGCCCTACGGCGGCTGCCGTCTGTGTATCGTCGAGGACGAAAGAGGCGCCATTGTCACCGCCTGTACAGTAAAGCCGAAAGAGGATATGCGTATCCGCACCAATACCGCAAAGCTCAGAGAATATCGCAGAAGTATAATTGAGCTTATGCTCGAATCGCATCAGACCGAGTGCAACTCCTGCAAAAAGTGCGGAAGATGCAAGCTTCAGGCATACGCAAAGCGCTTCGGCGCAAAGGCGGGAGCGCCCGCAGACTGGAACCCCGGTCCCGTTGACGACTCCTCGCCGTCTATAATCCGAGACCCGTCAAAGTGCATTTTGTGCGCAAAATGTGTCAGAGTTTGCAAGAACATTCAGGACGTTGCGGCAATTGATCTTGCGTGGCGCGGGGCAAACGCTGCCGTCACCTGCGGCTTCGGCATGAAGCTTGCCGACACCGACTGTGTCGGCTGCGGTCAGTGCGCCGCCGTGTGTCCCACCGGCGCCATCACCGTAAAGGACGACACCCGCAGATTCTGGGATGCCCTGCTTGACCCCGATAAGAAAGTCTATGTTCAGGTCACTCCCGCAGTCCGTGTCGGACTTGCCGAGGAATTTGAGATACCCTCGGTGCAGTCGGTCGGAGGTAAGATCGTTTCCGCACTCAGACTTATGGGAGCGGATAAGGTGTACAGCACCGCAGACTCGGCATTCCTGACGCTTGAGGAGGAAAGCCGAGAGCTTTCCGAGCGCATGAAGACAGGCAAAAAGCTTCCCATATTCAGCTCCTATTGCCCCGCATGGGTGCATCACGTTGAGAATAAGCACCCGGAGCTTATGTCGCAGCTTTCAGCGGCGGCATCACCGATGGCAATACTCGGCGGTCTTATCCGCAAGCAGTTCCCGGAGGAGAACGCCGTTTCCGTGGCAGTCACGTCCTGCACCGCCGCAAAAGCCGAGGCGCTGCGGCCTGAGCTTACAAGGAATGGACGCAGGCTCGTTGACATCGTGATAAGCACTCAGGAGCTTGCTGCGATGATTCGTGAGTACGGCATAAAGCTTCAGTCCCTGCCCGACACGGAGCCGGATAAATTCTTTGAGAGAGTAAGCGGCGACGGCGAGCTTAAACCTGCCGTCACTCTGACCATCGACCCGAACAAGTGCATCGGCTGTACCAAGTGCGCACGAAGCTGCCCCGTTTCGGCGATAAGCGGAAGTCCCAAGAAGGCGCACAGCATCGACCCCGAAAAGTGCATCCGCTGTCGCACCTGCAAGGTGGGCTGCCCCGCCGGAGCGATAAGCGACACCACGGGCTTTGACGGTGAGCTGCGCATTGCGGTCGCAAACGGCCTTGCAAATGCCGACAGGCTCATTGAGAAGCTTGAAAGCGACGAGGCAAGCTACGACTTCGTCGAGATCATGGCGTGTCCCAACGGCTGCATCGGCGGCGGCGGTCAGCCGGAAAGCTGCGGCTCGGTTAAGGCGATGCGGAAGCTGGAGCTTGACCCCGATCTGTTGCCCTCCGCCGTTGAGCTTGACTGCAAGGACGGTCTGTGCAGCGTGCGAGAGATCCTCGGCGACGTCAGAGACGAGATCCTCAGAGCGAGATAAATGAATTAAAAAAGCATTGGAAATACGCAGCATTTCCAATGCTTTTTTAATTCTAATTTTCCTTTGAGCGCACACTGCATGCCCGTGTTATCAATGGTGTAGTCGCCGCTGAGAAGTATCTGCGAAACGGGGACTATGGTGTAGCCGTCGGCAATTAGCCCCTCAATAATCTTCGGCAGGGCTTCGGGCGTATTCTCGGCGGCATTGTGGAAGAGAATTATGCTGCCGGACTTGACGTTTTTAAGTACACGTTCGCTTATCTCATCCGCACTCAGCCCCTTCCAGTCAAGACTGTCGACGTCCCACTGGATGGCGGTCATGCCCATGCCGTTTACGGTGGAGATGACCGTGTCGTTGTATTCACCGTAGGGGCAGCGGAAGAGGGTGGGTCTCACGCCGGTCACGGCTTCGATCTTGTCGTTGCAGGTGTTTATGTTTTCCTTTATCTGATCTTCACTGAGGCTTGCGAAATGAGCGTGATCGTCGGAGTGGCTCATCACCTCGTTGCCGGCGTCGTGCAGTGCCTTGACTGAGTCGGGGTACTTATCGATCCAAGCGCCAACGACGAAAAATGTCGTGTTTATCTTATACTTTGCGAGAATGTCGATAAGCTGCTGTGTGTCCTCGTTGCCCCATGCGGCATCGAATGAGAGCGCAACGACCTTATCCTCACGCTGCACGCAGTAGATGGGAAGCTCTCTGTCACCTGCGGCGGCGCCTACGACTGCGGGGCTGTTCACTGCCCAAAATATCAGCGCCACAAAAAGCACGAGCGCCACACCCGACACGACAGCCTTTCGGGATTTTATCTTTTTTATAATGCCATTCATACCGTTCCTCCGAAAATAGAATTGAATTTTAAGCTGACGAGAGTCGAACCCCTGTCGGTTTTGACGGGCAGATTTCCGCCCGTGCTGCGTTAAATCCCTTGACAATACGTCAAGTATTCTCTGCGGGCTTTGCCTTGCCCGGACAAAAATCCGCTCCGGCAAAACTGCGAAGCACCTGTCGGCAGTGCTTTCCGAGGTTTTTTCGGCTTTCTTCGATGCGGATGGGCTGACGCCCATCAAAGCAAAAAAGTCGGAAATAACCGAAAGGGTACACCGACAGGCGGCAGGGGGTTCGACTCTCGTCAGCTTAGCGCTGAAACACAGCTCAGCTAATCCTATTCCGCAGCTCGGACAATAATACCCGCTTGCGGCAATTCGTTGACATTATGACGCCGAAGGGCTATATTATAGTATAGAGAAACAAAAACGATATGACCTGAAACGGAGCAAAATTATGTTACTTATCAGCAGTGCTGCGGCGACCGACGTCGGCAAGGTGAGAGAAAAAAACGAAGACAACTTCTATCTCTGCGGTAAAATGCGGGACGGAAACGAGAGCGAACCGACACCGGTTCGGGACGACACGAGGCGTGACGTATATCTCTATGCCGTGTGCGACGGCATGGGCGGCGAGCTTTGCGGCGAGCTTGCGTCCGAGATCGCAGTCACGGCGCTCGACGGCTTTAAGGACGATTTTGACGAGCGCGCGGAGGAATATTTCGAGTATGCAAACGAGCTTGTGTGCCGTGAGATCCGCAGGCAGGGCGGCAGAATGGGCACGACCTTTGCCGGACTGTGGATAAAAGACGAAAAGGCGAGAGCATACAATGCCGGAGACAGCAGAATATACCTTCTGCGGGGCGGGCACCTCATGCAGCTCAGCGAGGATCACACGCAGGCGCAGCTCATGTATAAGCAGGGGCTTATCAGCAAGGAGGAGGTAAAAACCCACCCCTTCCGTAACAGGCTGACGCAGCACATCGGCATTTTTCCGCAGGAGCTTGAGCTTGTGCCTCATGCGGTCGTGAACATCCCGCTTCAGGAGGGTGACAGATTCCTGCTTTGCAGCGACGGGCTTACCGATATGCTCACGGAGGAGGAAATACGCAGTCTCATGTCGGAGGGGGACACGCCCTCGGCCATCGCAGGCTCGCTTCTCCGCAGCGCCCTTGAAAACGGCGGCAGAGACAACGTGACGGTGCTCGCAGTCTCGGTCGACAAGGCAAGCAACGAGGACGAGGAGCTGTTCAGTTTCCTGAAGGACTTCTCCGATTGGAATTAAAAAACAAGGTCTGACATTCCCATATGTCAGACCTTGTTTTTTAAGCAAAGAGCTTTTCCTTCACGACGCCGAAGGCTTCACGGATGAAGTAGTTTACCCTCACCGTTATGTGCGTCGTCTCGGCGGGGATGCCCTTGATGCTCACGCCCATGGAGTGGGCTATAAGCTGCGTCCTGTAAATGTGATATTCACTCGTCACGACGGCGGCATCCTTTTCCGGATCGGCGCCTGCGCTGCGAATAATATCAAAGGAGTATTGAAGATTCTCCCGTGTCGAGGTGGAGCGATCTTCTTTTATTATGCGCTCCGGGGCAATGCCGTTCTGCACAAGGTAGCGCCACATCGCCTCCGCCTCGCTTATGTCCTCACCGCTGCCCTGACCGCCGGACACGACGGCGGAGCAGTCGGGATGTGCATTCAGATAGTCGAGAGCGGCGTCGAGCCGTTCGGTGAGCGCAAGGGAGGGGACCTCGCCTTTGACCGCTGCGCCGAGGACGATGACATACCGCACCTCGAAGTCCCCATCGCCGGAGGACGCCTGTATTATCGGCAGCTCAAGGAATACGAAGTAGCCTATCCCTAAGACAAGGAGAAGGCTGATAAGTCGCCTTGCCGTTTTGCCGACGAGCCTGAACAGCAGGATGAGAAATGCGATGAGGTAGAGAGTGTAAGCCAAGAAGTCGTGACCCGAAAACACAAAGTTTAAAACGAGTCCGACCGCAACGAGTAAAAGTATTAGTACGCTTGATTTTTTCATTCGCTGAGTTCCTCCCACTCGGCGTACAGCTCAAGCAGACGGTCGTTTGCCTGCGTCTTGTCGATTTCGATGCGCATAAGCTCAGTGTAGTCGCTGGAGTGCTGTTCCGCCTCGGCGTCGAGCCGCTCAAGCTCGGATTCGAGCCTGTATATCTCCTTTTCGAGCTTTGCACGCTGCTTGTCACGATTGGGGGCGGACTTCTTCGGCGTAGGAGCCCTTTTCTGCGCCGAAGCCTTTGCTGCCTGATTAAATACAGCCTGCCGTTCGCAATACTCACGGTACTCGGAGTAGGTACCCTTGAAGTCGGTGATCCTACCGTCCTTGAGGTGCCATATGCGGGTCGCAAATTTTTCGATAAAATACCTGTCGTGCGACACAAACAGGAGCGCTTCGGGGTAGTCCGAGAGCGCATCCTCGATCCATTCACGGCTTGCGATGTCGAGATGGTTCGTCGGCTCGTCGAGTATGAGAAGGTTTATGTCGCTCCCCATGAGCATACAAAGCCGAAGCCGGCTCTTTTCGCCTCCGGAGAGAGCGCCGACCGGGGTAAACACCGTTTCACCCCTGAAGCCGAAAGCGCCGAGACGATCCCTCGCCTCCTGAGGCTGACAGCGGCAGTCGTAGAGCATGGTATCGACCAAGGAGCGGCTCTCGTCGCTGAAGGATATGATTTGCGGCAGATAAGCGCAGCGTACCGTGGGTCCCCTGTACAGGTAGCCGGAGTCGGGCGTCTCCTCCTGCATGATGAGCTTTATAAGCGTTGATTTTCCAGCACCGTTGTCACCGATGAGAGCTATGCGCTCTCTGCCCTCGATGAGCAGGGAAAGATCCGAAAACAGCGTTTTATAACCGTATGACTTGCTGAGATTTTCGCACACGAACACCTCGTCACCGGAGAAATTCCTTGCGGTGAAGCCGACGTTCAGCCGCCGTTGCTCCTTGGGACGCTCGGTGGTGTTGAGCTTTGCGATGCGCTTTTCCATGGAAAACGCACGCTTGTGCAGCTTGTCGTTGCCCATGAATGCCCAAAGATGCATCTGCTCCGCCGCACGTTTCAGCTGCTCGATCTTTGCCTGATCCTTTTCGTACTTCTTGAGCTTTTCGTCAAAGCGCCTCTGCCGCTCCTCGGCGTAGAAGCTGTAAGCGCCGGAGTAAAACTCCGCCTTGCCGTCGCATATCTCGATGCAGCGCGTGACCACACGGTCGAGGAAATAGCGGTCGTGGCTGATGATAAGCACCGTACCCTTAAAGCGCAGCAGGTAGTCCTCAAGCCACTCGGTCGCACGGAGGTCGAGGTGGTTCGTCGGCTCGTCAAGCAGTAAAATTTCCGTGTTTTCAAGAATGAGGCGGGCGAGGTTCACCCTTGTACGTTCACCGCCGGAGAGCGAGTCAAAGGGCTGCTCACGCATGGAGCGGGGAATGTCAAGTCCGTTTGCGACACGGTTTATATTCGTCTCCGTGTCGTAGCCGCCGAGCCTGCGAAAGTCCTCGGATATGCGGTCGTACTCACGCAGCAGCGAATCGGAGCTGTCGCTTTCCATCTGCTTTGCAAGCCCCTCGAGACGGGTGCTCAGGCGATATAACTCGGAGTAAGCCGAACGCAGAACGTCCTCCGTCGTCCAGCCGTCGGGATAGACGGGTATCTGCGATATGAGACCGAGCCTGCGCTCCGAAGCCAGTGAAACGCTGCCCTCGTCGTAGTCAAGTTCACCCGCAAGGATGCGAAACAGCGTCGTTTTGCCGCAGCCGTTATGTCCGAGTATGCCGACACGCTCACCCTCGGTGACGTCGAAGCTGAGTCCGTCCAATATGTTGTTTCCCAGTTCAAAGGACTTTTTAAGTCCGCAAACCGATACGTCTGTCATTTGTGTTCCTCTGTGAATTTAAGATAGTGCCACTGCCTGCTGCAAAACCGCATTTGCGACGGGAGCGGCAGCGCCTCTGCCGCTGCCGCCGTTTTCAACGAGAACGACGAAAGCGTAGGGGTGCTGAGAGTCGTTTAAAAAGCCGACGAACCAAGCATGGCTCTGCTGATCGTTGCCGACCTCGGCGGTGCCGGTTTTAGCGCACAGCGCAAGACCGGGGTAGTTTTCGGCTCCGTATTTGTACTGAACGTTGTAGCTCATCATATCGGCGATCTTATCCGCCGTCTCACGGGACAGCAGCGTTTCGGTGTCGGTAGAGCCGCCGAGCAGCGACGGCTCGTTTAAGCTGCCGCCGTTTGCGATCGCCGAGACGATTCGCAGCATGGAGTAGGGGCAGACAAGGTCCTCGTACTGACCGATGCCGGACCATGCGAGGTACGAGCTTTCGCTCTTGTCCTCGGTGAAGTTGCCCGCAGCGGTCTTGATACCGTTTAGGTCATGAGCAGAGCAGATGCCGAGCTTTTCGGCGTAGGAGCCGAGAGTCTCGGCTCCGAGTTCCATCGCAAGCTGACCAAAGGCGCAGTTGCAGGAGTTCGCAAATGCCTGCTCAATGTTCTGCGTACCGTGGACGCCGGAGCAGGTGATGGTTTTGCCGCCAAGCTCAATGCTGCCCGTACAGGTGAAGCTGCGGCTGTACAGATCGTCTATATTGTCAATGGCTGCCGCAAGCGTAACGAGCTTAAAGACGGAGCCGGGAGTAAATGTCGAACTGAGGCAGCGGTTGAGATAAACGCCGTCGGGCAGGGTCTCGGGGACGTTGAGCGGGTCCATGGATGGGGAGGAGACCATGCAGATAAGCTCACCCGTCTTGTAGTTGACCACAAGGACCGAACCCTTTCGCCCCGCAAGAGCCGCATATGCCGTCTGATTGAGGCGAGAGTCGACGTTCAGCTTCAGCTCAACGTCGCTGCCCTCACTCACGCCGGTTATAAGGCTGTAGCCCGAAAGCTGTTTCCTGAAGCCGGTGAGAGCGCCGGTGCCGACGTTGCCGCCGTAGTCGCCGACGAGCTGATAGCAGGCTATGCGGACGGAAGCGTCCTCGGCATATGACTTTTCGCCGTCTCCCATCTTTGCCAGCACGACGCCGTTGCGGTCGGTGAGGGTGTAGGTGCATTTTGTGGTGGTCTCGTCAAAGTACAGCGCCCAGCTTGCACCGTCGTCGATATAGCGGATGACGTAGACTACAAGTCCGATTATTACGAAAACCGCAAGCAGAATGGTGAAATATGCACGGAGAGTGATTTTTTTCATTATCTGACCCTCCTTGTCGGTTCGTATTCCTCCTCGTGATCGGAGGGCGCATCGCCGCGGAGCACCGAATCGGAGCGGTTAGGCGACGTAAACTCTTCGGGAATGTGATCCTCTTCCGGCTGCGGTGTCGGGGATTTTGCGGCGTCGGCGGACTTTACGACAAAGCTTGCGCCCTTTCTCGTATCGCCCGCCTTAATGAATGCAAGCAGCATCCAGCATGACAGCAGGGAGGTGCCGCCCCTTGAAACGAAGGGGAAGGTGACACCGGTGAAGGGAAGTATGTCGGTCGAGCCGAACACGTTAAGCGACATCTGCACGAGGAACATGCTTGCGGTCGCACAGGCGGCGATGGAGTAGTAGGCGGAGCGCCCCTTAGACGAGCTTCGTACCGCAAAGAACGCCAAAGCGACGATGGCAAGCACAGCACATATGGCAACGATGAGCCCCAGCTCCTCGCACAGCATTCCGAATACGGTGTCGGTATTGGCGGCGAACCTCGACTGGAGCCAGCCGTTGCCCGCTCCCTTGCCGAACAGACCGCCGGAGGCGCCCGCCGAGAGCGCACGGGTCTGCTGGAAGCCGGAGCCTGAGACGTCCTCCCAAATGTGACCCCATGCGGAAAAGCGCTGTGCGACATGCGGCTTTATGGTGAATATGAGAAAGCCGCCCATGGCAGCGCCCGTGACCGCCAATGCAACGGTCGCAATGGAGCCGGAACGCATGAAGGAGATGACGAGGAAGGTGACGAAGAAGATAAGTGCCGTGCCGAAGTCGCCCAAAAGACCGAGGACGATAACGCAAAGTGCCGAGAATACGATGAAAACGATAAGGTTTCTTGTGCGGAAGAGACGCTCAAGCGATGCCGCACCGACGTAGATATAGGCGACCTTAACGATCTCGGAGGGCTGGAGCGTAAATGAGCCGATATTTATCCAAAGCGCCGCACCGTATCTTGTCTGACCCGCAACGAGGTTCAGCGCAAGGAAGGCGAGCGCAACGATCGCAACGGGGATACGCATGGTCTTCGTGCGGTCAAGGTCACGCAGCCACCAGCCCATGATGAAGAACAGCACCACGCCGACAAATATCTCGATGACCTGACGGAACATCTCGTCGGGGACGGATGAGGCTATGATCGAAAGCCCCATCGAGGTCAGGAAAAAGGCTATCGTTTCGACCTCAAAGCCCGTGCGCCTTATGCTGCGCATGGCAAAATAGCAAAACCACTGCAACAGAATGAGCAGGGAGAAGCCGAGCAGAAACGACGGGATGTACTTGCTGTCCGAGGCGTATATGCAATGCTCCGCAAGCAAAATGAGCTGGAAGACGGTGAGATACATAAGCGTGACTGCGGGGTGTATGCGCTTCCAGCGATGCACCCTGTGAGATTCAATGGCGGCACGCTGTGTTTCGCTTATGTCACGGAAGCGCACCTGCCTGTCGGCAAGGCTTATGACGTCTCCGTCCTCCACGGGAAGCCCTGCAGCCAAGACCCGCTTGCCGTTGACCCAAACGCCGCCCTTCGAGAAAATGTCGAAAATGCGCCAAAGCCCCTTGTCGTTGCGGACAAGGACGGCGTGCACTCGGCTGACCTTTTCAAAGGGCAGGCAGACGTCAGCACGGCGAGAGCGACCTATGAGATTTTCCCAGTGATTTATAAGCAGCACACCGTCGTCCGTGTGTATATAGCCCCAGATCTCGGTGGCGATTTTACCTCTGAGCATGGAGCGCATACAGCGAACAAGGACGCAGACCGCCATAAGCGGCAGCAGATATGACAGTATGTCTGCAAGCGTTGATATAAAGCCGTTCAAATTGCGTACCTCTCCAAATTTGATTATATTTATTATATCATCAATTGCACTTATTGACAAGCAAGAGACATTTGATTAAAATAATCATATGAAAAGAAATAAAACTAAAACGTGGATAATAGTGCTCTCAGCGCTTTTCGTGCTGTCCCTTGCGTGCTTTCTGATACTCAGGCTCACCGGAAAAAGCGGTACCGTTGCCAATATTTATGTTGACGGAGAGCTTTACGAAAAAATTGATCTTGACGCCGTTGCCGTTGCGTATGACATGGAAATCAGGACGGAATTCGGGTATAATAAAATACATGTTGTAAACGGTGGCATATCGGTAACGGAATCGGACTGCCGTGACCACATATGCATTGAGCAGGGCGAGATCGACAACGAGGCGGTACCGATAGTGTGTATGCCGCACCGACTCGTTATCGAGATCGAGGGAGAAGCGGTCGATGGATAAGACGAGGAGACTTACGCTGATGGCGATGCTGACTGCGGCGTCGCTCATCATATTCATAGTCGAAGCGCAGCTTCCGCCGCTTCTGCCCATACCGGGAGTAAAGCTGGGTCTTGCAAACCTCATAACGCTTACGGCAATGGTCATACTCGGACGCAGGGAGGCGGGTGCGATACTCCTTTGCAGGATCGTACTCGGCAGCGTTTTTGCGGGCGGTGTGTCGGGACTTCTGTTCAGCATCGCAGGAGGATTGCTCTCGTACATCGTGATGTGCCTGCTCAAGAACGCATTTCCGGGGAAGCTTCTCTGGGTACTCAGCGTTTTCGGGGCCATAGCCCACAACATCGGGCAGCTTGCGGTCGCCGTGCTGATATCGGGAACGCCGAAGCTTGCGCTGTACTACGGACCTGCGCTCTTGGCGGCGGGCATCCTCACGGGAGCATTTACCGGGCTTGCGGCGATGTTTCTCGTCAAGGCGCTGTCCAAGCTCAAAAAATCGTAAACCATGCGGCCGTGCCGCAAATATATATTTGAACAGGAGATCATGTGATGAGTGAATGTACGCATGATTGCTCTACCTGCGGCGAAAGCTGCAGCGAGCGGGAGCAGCAGGATTTCAGCGCAAAGCTGAATCCCGAAGCAAGTGTCAAAAAGGTCATTGCCGTCGTCAGCGGCAAGGGCGGCGTAGGCAAATCCCTCGTAACGAGTCTGCTGGCGAGCGAAATGCAGCGCAGAGGCTATCAGACCGCCGTGCTTGACGCAGACATT
The DNA here is from genome assembly GCA_963625655.1 of Oscillospiraceae bacterium. Lineage (GTDB taxonomy): Bacteria > Bacillota > Clostridia > Oscillospirales > Oscillospiraceae > F23-B02. The sequence continues at coordinate 9,287 of CAVFTS010000031.1, read as the reverse complement.
ACGGGGCCGTCTATACCGAAGGCGTTCGGCATCCACGAACACGCAAGGGGTACCGAGGATGCGCTTATCCCCGTGTACAGCGTCAAGGGAACGCAGATCATGTCCGTGAACCTGATCCTCGAAAACGACACCGACCCCGTTGTGTGGAGAGGTCCCGTCATTGCGGGCGTGGTGACGCAGTTCTGGAGCGACGTGCTGTGGAACAACGTTGACTATATGTTCGTCGATATGCCTCCCGGAACCGGTGACGTTCCGCTCACCGTGTTCCAGTCCCTGCCCGTTGACGGTATCATCATCGTCACAAGCCCGCAGGAGCTTGTTTCCATGATAGTATCCAAAGCCGTCAATATGGCAAACATGATGAACATTCCCGTACTCGGCATCGTGGAGAATATGTCCTACTTCAAATGCCCCGACTGCGGAAAGAAGCATGAGATATTCGGAGAAAGCAAGGTCGAAAAGGTCGCCGAGCAGTTCGGCGTCGAGCATTACGCTCGTCTGCCGATAGACCCCGCAGTCGCCGCAATGGTCGATGCGGGCGAGGTCGAAAGCGTCGGCACCGAGGAGCTTAACGGTCTTGTTGATTATATAGAAAAAGGAGTTTAAATTATGGTTATTGCAGTTTCATACAAGGATAACGAAATTTTCGAGCATTTTGGTCACGCAGAACAGTTTGCAGTATACGAGACCAACGAGGATCAGACTCAGCTCACCTCCAAGAGAATTATCGAGGTGAAGAAGACCGGTCACCAGGCGGTCGCCGATCTCATGAATGAGAATCACGTTGACGTTGTCATTGTCGGCAACATCGGCACCGAGGCACGCAAGGCGCTCACCGAATACGGTATTGTTGCGTTTGCGGGCTTCTGCGGCAATTCCGACGACGCTGCCGAGCTTATGATGAGAGGTCAGCTTCCCTTCCTCAGCGACGAGGGCGGCTGCGGAGGCGGCTGCTCCGGCTGCCACGGTCACGACGACGGCGACTGCGGCTGCTCGGGTCACGAGGGCGGCTGCGGCTGCTGCGGCTGATACACAAAGCGTAAATATTCAAAAATGACTGTCCGACAGGACAGTCATTTTTTCAGCCGAAACGAAAAATAGACAGATTGTACAAATTACGTCCGCAAATTTCGGCACTTTTTAACGACGATTTTGATCTTGGGCTGACGGGAGTTGAACCTCTGCCGCCTGTCAGCGTACCCCTTCGGTTATTTCCGACTTTTTTGTCCAGATGGGCGTCAGCCCATCTGCATCAAAGAAAACCGAAAATCCCTCGAAAAGTACTGCCGACAGGTGATTTTCAGTTTTGCCGGAGCGGATTTTTGTTCGGGCAAGGCAAAGCCCGCAGAGAATACTTGACGTATTATCATGGAATTTAACGCAGCACGGGCGGAAGTCCGCCCGTCAAAAACGACAGAGGTTTGACTCCGGTCAGCTTAATGTACAGACATAATCATATTGACGATTAATAATTTCTAAACTATAATACTTTCATGCATCCGTATTTTACAGGGGGTCAATATGAAAGATCTGAAGCACATGATTTACTTCGAGCATCTGCTCGACGAAGCCGCAAACGAGCTTTGTCTTCAAGCGGTCTCCGAGGGCAGACACGCCGTCGGCTACACCTGCTACCATATGCCGGAGGTACTCTTAAACCTTGACAACTGCTTTTCCGTCAGGCTGAGAGCGCCCCGCACCGGTTCGCTTGACATTTCGACCTACTACATGACAAACTACCTATGCGGCTATGCAAAGGCGCTCGTCGAGCGTGGAATGGAGGGGGGCTACGCCTTTCTTTCCGCCGTTGCAGGAACCGAGACCTGCTCCGAAATGAACCGTGCCATCGAGCATTTTGAACTGCTTAACCTTGTGAAGAACGACAAATTCTTTGTCGCTCTTGCCGACGTGCCGTTCAAGGTCACACCACACGGCTTGAAACATTATGTAAACCAAATTCAGAAGAAGGTGCTTGACAGGCTGCACGAGAATTACGGCACCGACGTGTCCGACGCCGCAATACGCAAGGCGGTGGAGGAGCATAACGAGGTCTGCCGCATCCTGACCGAAATCGGTGAGCTGCGCAAGCTCCCCAATCCTCCGATCACGGGCTATGAGTACCATGCGCTGTGCCTCGTGTCGTTCACCTGCCCGAAGGATCTCATACTCCCCAAGCTGCGTGAGACGCTGCAGGAGATAAAAAAGCGCAAGTGCGACCCCAAGCCGTGGTACCGTGCGAGGGTAGTCGTCGTCGGCTCGGAAATCGATGATCTTGACTTTACCCGCACCGTGGAGGACTCCGGCGCTTTTATCGTCGCAGACCGCTTCTGCTTCGGCTCCTTCCCCGGCAGACAGGAGATTATCCTGAACGATGAGGAGCCTGCGCTTGAGCAGGTGTGCCGCTGCTACATGGAGAGCAGCCAGTGCCCGAGATATATGTCAAAGGAAAAGGTGCAGGGGCGCTACGATTACGTTGACGCTCTTGCAAAGGAATACAACGCTCAGGGCATACTCTACGAAGCGCTCAAGTTCTGCGAATACTGGGGCTATGAGCGTCCGCTTGCGTCCAACATTATGACGGAGCTGTATAAGTACCCCTCCGTCTGCGTTGACAGAGAGTACACCGGCAACGCATCGGGGCAGCTCAGAACCCGTGTGCAGGCGTTTGTCGAAAGTCTTGAGATTAAGCGGATAAACAACGGCAGGGAGGTGTGAGAGATGAAAATCAAACCGAGAAACCTTGGAAAGACCTACATTGACAAGACCGGTGTGCGCAAGTTCCGTGAGTGGAGAGGTATAAAGGATACCCTTTATGATTACGCATGGTGGTGCGTCATGTGGAAGGACATGATAAAGTTCGTCCTCAAATCACCCATACAGGTCGTTAAGGGTATATTCAAATACCGCTGGATGCTTACATATCTCTCACTGCCGCAGTTTCTTGACCGTCAGCTTGAGGGAATGAGGGGCATACAGCTCAAAGCCGGTCACATCCTTTACGATGTCATCGTAAAGCACACGATAGACATCATCGGTACCGAGTTTGACGCAGACCTGAAGCTCGGCGGCGACAAGGCGCTTGCCGACCGAATAATCTGCTTCGACGAGCTTGTCCCCACCGAGATCATGGCAGGCTTCCCGAACCTCATCGGCATCCCGGTGCAGACCATCCCCATCTTTCTCAGCTCGATGATAAATCAGCACATTTCCGAGATTTACCTTGACTCCATCGAAAACTTCGGTGTTCCGGCGGACGTTTGCCCGCTCCCGTCGGCGGAGTCGGGAATTGCCGTTGAGGGCGATTACCCCGTATTCGGAAAGTGCTTCATCTCCTGCAATATGCCCTGCGACGGCAGCGTTATGACCAGTGCATATCAGGACAGGTACTTCAAGCTTCCGACCTACTGCCTCGGCGTTCCGCTGCGCTATAACGACGAGGTCGATGCGCAGGAGTACGCCATTGAGGAGATAAAGGGCTGCATTGCGTTTATTGAGGAGCAGACGGGCGAGAAGTTTGACTGGGCTGCATTCAAGACCGCAATGGACAGGTACAATGAGGTCACGCAGTTCCACTTTGACCTTTGGGAGATAAACCGCACCGATTATCCGCAGGTGACGGGCAACGTGCCGTGGCTGTACCGTATGTATTCCTTCCATCTGCACGGCGGTATGGACGACCGCTTCCTCAAGGCGGACGACAAGGTCCGTAAGCTCATGGAGGACGGTTATAAGAAGAAGCTGCCCTGCACACTGGAGATGCGCCACAAGGCGCTCGTGTGGTCGTGTCCCGCAAACTACTACACCAACTTTGCAAACTGGCTTGAGCAGTGCTGGGGTATCGTCTCCGTCATGGACATGGAGACCCACGTCGGCAACGTCATGGTTGACACCTCGACACAGGAGGGGCTGCTTTTGGGACTGGCGCAGCTTTATCAGCGCACCACCATGCGTAAGCACACCAAGGGCGGCTACAAAAATGCGCTCAACGAGATGTGGAGCATAGCCGACGCATTCAACTGCGACACGATAATCATGTACGATCAGATTTCCTGCAAGGGAATGGACGGACTTCAGGGTATGTTTGATGAGCAGGCGAGAGACCGCAACATAAACTTCATTTGGGTGCAGCAGGATCTCATGGATCCGAGAACCATATCCCGCAGGGATATGCGCAATCAGGTAAACTCCTACATGACCTCCGTTCTGCGTGAGGAACCCCTTGACCCGACGCTCGTGGATTTTGACGACTGCGACGCATTTTGATGCGGAATTATGCCAAAGCCCGACACCAAAGCTTTGGCGTCGGGCTTTTGTGCAATGTGCTGCAATTGTTTTTGTTTACTTTAGCGTTTTGACGGTATATAATGCCTTTGAAAGACTGAAGGCAAGGTGCGTGAATACCATTGAAGAAAATGACGAGAGTCGCCCTTATAACATCCGGCGGTGACTGCCAGGGGCTCAACGCCGCCATGCGAGGCATAGGAAAGGCACTTTACAACAGGATAAGCGATCTTGAAATATTCGGAATGTACGACGGTTACCGGGGTCTTATCGACGGTGACTATAAGTTCATGGAGCCGAAGGATTTCTCCGGCATCCTTACCGAGGGCGGCACCATACTCGGCACATCAAGACAGCGCTATATACCGGGGAAGGACATCGTTGACGAAAACGGCAACAGCCTCATCCCCGCCATGAAGGATACCTACAACCGCTTAAACCTTGACTGCCTTGTCATTATGGGCGGCAACGGAACGCAGAAAAGCGCAAAGCTTCTGATGGATGCAGGAATGAATGTCGTGACCCTCCCAAAGACGATAGACAACGACATTTGGGGTACGGACGTCACCTTCGGATTCCAGAGTGCGGTGGACATTGCGACGAACGTCATAGATTACATCCACTCGACCGCAAGCTCCCACAGCAGAGTGTTCCTCGTGGAGCTAATGGGCAGGGATGCAGGCTGGCTCACATTAAACGCAGGCATCGGCAGCGGTGCGGATATTATCCTCATTCCGGAGATACCTTATGACATCAATAAGGTGACGGAGGCGATAGAGCGCCGCAGAATAATGGGCAGAGCCTTTTCGATAATTGCCGTGGCGGAGGGCGCCAAGAGCATCGACGATAAGGTGCTTTCCGAGGAGGAGAGCCGCCGCAGGCGTGAGGAATCGAAGCATTCCACTATATCCTACGAGATAGCCGACCACATCGAAAAGACCCTCGGCAGGGAAGCGAGAGTCACCATCCCCGGCCATTATCAGAGGGGCGGTCCTCCGTGCCCCTACGACAGAGTGCTTGCCACACGCTTCGGTACGGCCGCAGCAGAGCTTATCGTCAACCGCAATTACGGTAGAATGGTTGCCATGCAAAACGGGGAGATCGTTTCCATCCCTCTGGAGGAAGCGGCAAGTAAGACGAAGTTCCTGCCGCCTGATCACCCTCTGATTCGGGTCGCAAGGGACATAGGCATTTCATTCGGAGACTGATAAAAGCGGAGATAAAATGAAAAAAACACATTTAAAGGCGGAATTGTGGGACAGAATGCAGCATCTCATGCGCCGTTATTACGACGGGATGGAGCATTCCGCCCTGTACTATGACGGGCATATTGACGAGGACGTTTTCAGAAAAGCGCTTGTCCACATGACGGACAGCGTTCCCGTTCTGCACAGTAGGTATTGCAGCGGTCTTGTGACGCCGCACTGGGAGGTCTGCGATTATTCGCAGGAGGACATTCTCACCATTCGGCAGAGCGAGGATCTTGAAGCGGACACATTTCGCTTCTTTAACAACGTCATTCCGGCGGACAGCAATTTGCAGTACCGTGCGGAGCTTCTGTACCATGAGGATAAGACCGCCGTGCTGCTGCTCATAAACCATATGTGCTTTGACGGTGGCGACTATGCATACTTTATGAATGCCCTCTGCGCAAGCTACAACAGACTGCTGCGAGGAGAGACACCGGTTGAGGTCAAAAACGGCAGCCGGGCATATCACATGATGTACGAGGGCATGGACGATGAAATGCGGCGCAAGGTCAAGGGACTTTACCGCAACATCAGCGCAACGAGCGAGAAGCACCACCTTCCGTATGCAAAGCGCAGCAAGGACGACCTGCAGATTTTTGTCCGGCGCAAGATAGCCCCTGAGCTGTTCGCGCGAATGAAGGAAGCCGGAAAGCGTGACGGGGCTACGGTGAATGATGTGCTTCAGGCGGCGTTCATACGTTCGCTCTACGAGATATGCCGTGTGCCGGAGCATGACGGTATACACGTTTCGAATATGTTCGACCTGAGAGTGCATATACCCAACGCACACAAGATTACCGGACTTACGAACCACACGGGCTATCTGCAATGCTCCGTTGAAAACAACGAGCCGAGTATGCACGAGATGGTCAAAAAGGTGAGCGAAAGCATGAAGAAGGCGAAGTCCGACCCCTATGCTGGAATGTATGGTATACCCCTTTTAAAGCTTGCATACACCATTTTTCCCGAAGTGCTTGCCAAGACCGCAATACGTATCGGCTACAAAAACCCGCAGTTCAGCATAAGCAACATCGGCGTTTTAAAGGGCGAGATGCTCTCGCTCGGGGATGCCAAGCTGTTTGACGCATTCGTCACGGGCACCGTGAAGCATAAGCCCTATGTGCAGCTTTCGTCGTCCTCACTCAACGGGACGATGAACCTCATAAGCACCGTCAAGGGCAATGACGAGGACAGAAAGCTCATCGAAGCGATGCTTGACTGCGTGCTTGAGGAAGTAAGACAGTACGCAGAAGAATGCAGCCCTTGCGCCGCAAAATGAATACAGAAAATGCGATGCAGCTTTTGCATCGCATTTTCTGTATTCTTAATATGCGAAGGGCTTTTTCTGCTGCCTGCACCACGTTCTGAGAACGAAGCGGGTGGGCAGAAGCTTTACGGCGAGGACCTGAAGCCGCTCCGGGAAGCCGAGCACAGAGACAGCTTTGCCCTTATGCATATCCCGAACCGCCTTTTTGATGACCTCTTCGGGCCCGTAGTAGCGGTTAAAGTAGCTGACGGTGTTGTCATGTATGGCATGGCTGAAAAACTCGGTCTTTATCCAACCGGGGCATACCGCCATGACCTTGATCTTACGCTGACAAAGCTCCACCCTCAGCGCCTTCGAGAAGCTGAGAACGAATGCCTTCGATGCTCCGTAGACGTTGATATACGGCACGGGCTGGAAGGACGACATCGAACCCATGTTGTAAATCTGCGCACCATCGGGCATATAGGGGAGGGTGATATATGTCATCCCCGTCAGAGCACGGTCGTTAAGGTCAATTATCCGGAGCTGCTTTTCCATGTCCATTTCGGTGTAGGCGCCGAAAAGACCGAAGCCTGCTGCGTTCACAAGTACCTTGACGCAGGGCTTTTCCTTATCCAAAAGCTCGGCGAAGACACGGAGACTGTCACGTTCAAGAAGATCGAGCGCAACGGGGCGGATCCTTGCACGGACCTTGTCTTGAAGCTCAAGCAGCCTGTCCTCTCTGCGGGCGATGACCCACAGCTCGTCAAGCTCCATATCCTTGTCTATCGCATAAACAAACTCTCTGCCCATGCCGGACGAAGCGCCGGTAATAACCGCAATGTTCATTGTTTAAACCTCCCTTGCCTTCAAAAAACCATGAAGTCCGACTGTAAGGATATCGGCGAGGGAGCGGGCAAGTATTTCCGGCGTTACGGGATAGCCGCCGAGAAGCCACATGTTGTATGTGTGCATGACACCGCCCGAAATGAAGCGGGCGCACACCTCGGCAACGTCCTTTCCGCCGAATCTTTCCACGAGAGCATCGTCCTCAAGAATGAACTTCGTGAGCCAATCCTTGAGATTGACACCGAGGTCATAGATGTTTATGAACTTAAAGACTCGCTTTGCGGGGTCCTTGCTTGCAAGCATGAACTCCGCTGCCATGAGCATGATGGGGTAGGGATCCTCGGCAAGCTCGCTCGCCTTGTAGTTGCCGAACAGCATATCGGCATGGGCATATAGGTCGTCAATAAGCGACTGGCGTACATCCTCAAGATTCTTGAAGTGCGCATAAAATGTGCCTCGACTTATATTGGCTCTTTTGAGCAGCTCGTTTACGGTTATGCTTCCGAAATCCTTCTCGTACATAAGCTCAAGCAAGGCATCCTTTATTGCCTTTCTCGATTTTTCAACCATCCTGTTAGTTCCGGCCATAAGTATCCTCCGATCAGTATCAGCCTCAATAAGTATAATTATAAATTGTATGTATAATTCTATACTAAACTCCTTCAAAATGCAATACTAAATTTATTTTATTAGACAGTATAAAAATTCACTCCGAATGAAACAATGATTTAAATGTAAATAAAACTCGCCGAAAAGTATATTTTACTGTTGACAAAATGCAATATATAGTATATCATCAAACAAAAGTGCACCAAAAGTTTATACAGTTAATTCGCTCGGACTTTTCCACAAAGTGTCCTATTTCCACCCTCCAAAGAAAAAGGCTTCCCTTTCTTCATCCGGGCGTTTTAAAATGACTGCCGGAGCGTATGCTCCGGCAGTCATGTCGTTGTCATATGATTCAGTCGAGGCGCCTTGCGACGAGGATAAAGCGCCCGCCGTCGGTGTGGTATGAGCAAGTCGAGAGCGTCAGTATCTTATCGCCGGGGTGCAGAGTTACCCCGGTGTCATACAGACGGTTTTTCTCGATGAAGTCGCAATACTTTTCAAACGACTCCTCGTCGTTTGCACCGACGTATTCGTAGTAGCGGAAGCCGGTTTTCTTGTCGCCGTCGAGATCCGTGTATATCGCCGCCACAAGCTCGTAGTCGTGCTTTTCGTATATCGTGTCGAAGTGTATCGTCGGGTGTTCAAGCCCGAAGTCCTCGGATGCGTACTTGAGCAGATCGGCAAACATGGTGCCGTTGTGCATATTGTGACCGTAGATTATGAGGTTGTCCGAGCTGTCGATATCGCAGTATTCGTCAACGAACAGGCAGCCGCCGGTTGCGTGGTTGCCGTAAAAGTCCGTGCGCAGGTACTTTTCAATCTCGTCGGGAGCATACATGACAACGTAGTCTATTGCCGTACCGTCAATCTTCAGCCAACCGATGGTGTCGTGATTCACCGCATATACCCCGGCGTATTCGTCCAGCACCTCGGCGGCATGCGTGCCGTTGTTTTTGAGATCACGCACATTGTCGTTCGTCTGCATTTCCCTTGCCGAGGAAATAAGATAGACGATTATCGCAGCGGCGCAGACGAGGAAAACGGTCAGAGAC
>CAVFTS010000030.1:0-22356 GCA_963625655.1 Oscillospiraceae bacterium | reverse complement strand
AATAGATATATATATTATATATAGTAAGAGTTAAAATATTTTTTGTTTTTGTTTGGGAACAATTATATTCAAAAATCAATGAATATTCGCTCAAATATGAATAAATGTATAAATTATCTTGACAAATGCATTTTAAGGTGCTAATGTACACGCTGCACGCACAAAAGTGCGTGAGAGATATTTGAAAGGATGTTCATTTTGAAAGCAATAGTAAAAGCATATAACGACGTAAGCCTTATCGTGCGCATCGTGATCGGTCTTGTGATCGGCGTTGCGCTGGCTCTCCTCATTCCCGACGCAAAGAACAACGCCGAGTGGATCGGCATTTTCGGCGACATATTCGTAGGCGCTCTCAAGGCGATAGCGCCCGTACTGGTGTTCGTTTTGGTCGTGAGCGCTCTCGCTCAGTCCAACGAAAAGCTCGGTAAGCAGTTCCGCTCAGTAGTCATTCTTTACCTCATTTCGACATTTATGGCGGCTGTCATCGCAGTTGCGGCAAGCTACATATTCCCCATCGGTCTGACTCTTACCGACGCCGCAGAAAGCACCGCTCCCGACAGCATCGGAAGCATCTTCAGAGGCCTGCTTACAAACGTCGTGTTAAACCCCGTGCAGTCCATCGCAAGCGGCAACTACCTCGGTATTCTGTTTTGGGCGATAGTCCTCGGCGTTGCGCTTAAAAAGGCAAGCGAAAGCACCAAGCAGTTTCTTTCCGACTGCTCCGAAGCGGTCACCAAGGCGGTGCGCTGGGTCATTAACTTTGCCCCCTTCGGTATCATGGGTCTCGTGTTCACCGCAGTTTCCACCAGCGGTCTCGACATCTTCACCGAATACGGCAAGCTTCTGCTCATCCTCGTCGGCTGCATGCTCGTCTCCGCACTTGTCGTTAACCCCCTCATGGCGTTCATCGTCATGCGCAAAAACCCCTATCCCCTCGTGTTTAAGTGCCTCAAGGAAAGCGGCGTAACCGCATTCTTCACCCGCTCCTCCGCCGCAAATATTCCCGTGAATATGTCTCTGTGCGAGAAGCTCGGTCTCAATAAGGAGCTGTACTCCGTCTCCATCCCCCTCGGTGCGACCGTCAATATGGCGGGTGCTGCCGTCACCATCACGGTCATGACCATGGCTGCCGTTCACACCATGGGCATTCCCGTTGACTTCCCCGTTGCCGTGCTTCTGAGCATTATGGCGGCTCTCGGCGCCTGCGGAGCGTCCGGCGTTGCCGGCGGCTCCCTGCTGCTCATCCCCATGGCGTGCGCACTGTTCGGCATAAGCGACTCCGTTGCGATGCAGGTCGTCGGCGTCGGCTTTATCATCGGCGTTATCCAGGACTCCGTCGAGACTGCGGTCAACTCCTCCTCCGACGCACTCTTCACCGCCGTTGCCGAGTTCGGCCAGTGGCGCAAGGAAGGCAAGGAAATCAAATTCTGATATCGAAAGCATCTAAATAACACAAAACGCAGAACAACCCCCGCAGGCATCGCCTGCGGGGGTTGTTCTGCGTTTGCCTTATGCCGCTTCGTTGCAGCTTTGAGATGCCTCGGTCATGTCGCTTATGCCGATGCCGTATCCCGCCGCCGGATCGTTCACGAAAACGTGCGTCACCGCACCGACAAGCCGTCCGTTCTGGATCACGGGGGAGCCGCTCATGCCCTGAACGATGCCGCCCGTCGCTTCAAGCAGCGCCTCGTCCGTCACGGCGATCTGGAAGCGGCTGTGCCCGTTTTGCTCAAAAACTCTGACAATTTCGATCTCGTACTCGCCGACCTCGCTGCCGGAGAGCGTGCATCGTATCGTTGCCTTGCCCTGCTTTGCCTCGCCGGTTTCGAGTATCTCCGACTTGTCAAAATCCGCCACGCCGAAGATGCCGCAGCCGCAGTTTATGCGGATGTCGCCCAGCGCATAAAGCTCGTCCGACTCGCCGCAAAGCTCGCCGGGCTTGCCCCGCTGACCGGGCTTTATGCCGACGATCTCGGCGCTGAAAATACTGCCGTCACTCAGCGGCACGATGCGCCCGGTGTCGCCGTCACTGATGCCGTGACCGAGAGCGCCGTAGATTCCGGTCTCCGGATCGTAAAAGGTGAGAGTGCCTACGCCGCTTATGCCGTCACGCAGCCAAAGGCCGAGACGGTATGCTCCGTCCGTGCTTTTTGCCGGAGTGAGCTTTAAGGTCTTTTGCTTTCCGTCACGGTCGACCGTCACCTTGATCTCGGCGCCGTTTAGGTCTGCGACTGCCGCCGTAAAGTCCTCGGCGCTTTTGATCTCGACGCCGCCGAGCTTCACGATGACGTCGCCCTTTCTGATGCCCGCCTCCTGAGCCGGAGAGACGCTGCCGTTTTCCGTCTCCACCGCCGAGGTTCCGGCAACGATGACGCCGTTTGCGCTGATGCGTATTCCGACCGCCTCGCCGCCGACAGCAAGAGAGTCCGCCAGAGCCGCCGTGCCGATTGAGACTGCCAGCACTACGGCTCCGAAAATGCCCGTTATTTTTTTAAAAATCAAAATTTTTCACCCCCGTTTTCTCGTTATAAGTATGTGTTCGGCTGCGTAAAATAAAGCAGGTGAAATTTAAGCATTTTGCCTTCGCACTGATTTATCTGAGATTTTGACGAAAGGAAAAACAATGAAAATTTTAAAATACGGCAGCACGGGTCCGAATACACGGCTTCTGCAGCTTGCGCTGAACCGTGCGCAGAATGCCCGGCTTGACACCGACGGCGTTTTCGGTGAACGCACGAGAAATGAGCTCATCCGCTTTCAGGCGGAAAACGGTCTGAGCGCAGACGGTATTGCGGGGCCTCAGACGCAGGCGGCGCTGCGTCCGTGGTATACCGGAGTGTATATGCACCGTGTCCGGCAGGGCGACACGCTGTGGTCGATTTCCCGAATGCACGGTGTGAGCCTTGAGCGCATCGTCGCCGCAAACCCCGGCATCGACCTCGTGACCGGAGCGCTTAATGAGGGCGAATATTTCGACGCTGCCCGCCGCATCGCCGCACGCTATCCGTCGATCCCGTTCCCGTCCGGCTGGAAGGCTGACATTCGGGGCATTGACCTCAATCTGCAATACCCCGCAGGCTGGGAGACGGCACGGGACAACAAATTTGCGCTCGGCTTTGTGAGTCCCGCCCCCGCCGACTACGTCGGCTCGGCACCGCTTGTCGCACCCGAAAGCCGTGCAATGTACGATTTTACGATGTCGGTCTCTCCGGCACTCACGCTGTCGTATCACTCACAGGGGAGGGTGATCTACCGGAAGTACGCCGACTACGAGCCGCCCCGCTCACGGCAGATCGCCGAGGCGTTTGCCGCCGTGTCGGGCTACTCGGTCGAGGATACGCCCTACGCCTCCGGCTTTGCGGGCTATAAGGACCGGTTCATTCAGAGCTTCAACCGTCCCGGCTACACGATCGAGGTAGGGCTCGGTACAAATCCCCTGCCGCTGAGCCGGTTTGACGGTATCTATTCCGAAAACCTCGGCATCCTGACCTACGCCGCACTTGCAACGCTGTAAGCGGCGATTTGCAAAAACTCCTCTGCGCATCACGATGTTTTTCATCGTCGGGAGGCGTGGGTGCTGCGCTTTATTGCAAACGAAAAGCTCCGAAAACGGAAAACAGTTTTCGGAGCTTTTCGTATTCGTTTAACTCGCTTCGGCGATTACTTGTCGCTCGTTTCTTTGCTTGCCTTGTAGTCCTCGTAGCTTGTGAGCGAGAAGCCGTCGTCGGTGAACATCGACTTGAAGCTCGTCGCCTCAAAGCCGTTTACGAACTCAACCGTAGCCTTCTCCGCCTTCTCGTCGAGCATATCGGAAAAATCCGCATCCGCAACGGTGGCGGCAAAGGTCATAACGGTGCTTGAGGTTGAGCTTGTGACTTCCTTGTCGGGATCAATGGGCAAACGCACGATAATATGATAGCCGTAGGTGCTCTGCACGGGTTCCGAGACCTCGTAGTCCTTGAGGCTCAGGCAGCAGTTATAAAACTCCTCGACCATTGTACCCTCGGCAAATTCGTAACCCTCGGCGTTGTCGGAGTATGTGAAGCTGTCCGCCTCATTTACGGTGCCGCAGTTCGGGCAGCTGAGCTTGCCCTCGTCAAACTCCTTCTTGTGGACCCCGAAAGTTTTCTCGCAGCCGGTGCATGCTGTACGATACTGGAGATCGTCACAATATTCGGCTTTAAGCTCGGCAAAGCGGGTCATCAGCTCGTCGGTGTCGCTTATTGCGCTGAGCTCCTCGTAAAGCTGCTGAGCAAGCTCGGTGCGTCGTGCGACCTCCGAATCGGAGTATTCCTCACCGCTCGTCATATCCTTGGTCAGAATAAGGATGTGGTTTGCGTTCACATAGCCGTTATCATCGGCATATTTGACAACCTCGTCCTCGTCGAGCTTTTCTCCGTTCTCGCCGTAGATATCTTCGAACAGAAGATTCGACATGAGGTTCAGCTCAAGATTTTTCTTGTAGTAATCGTAATTTATGTTGACGCTTGCAAGGTACTCACGAAGCTGATCCTGATCGGCGCCCTCGCCGCACCAGCTCTCGGCGGCGCTTTCAAGGGTCGTCTCTATATCTTCATTATCCTCGTCGCTGAGCTTCAGCCCTCTTTTTTCAAACTCGCTCTCGACTATGCAGCTCTTGATTATCGTCTCCTTCGCATTTGCGGAGCACCATTCGAAATTTGTCTGCTCCTCGTCGAAGAGAGAGGCGGCGTCCCAGTCAACTGTGTCACTGCCGGTATAGCTGCTGTATATGTACTGGAGATAGCTTGCGGAGTAGCCGAGCCAATAGCAGTATTCGTCGAAGCTGACCTCGGTGCCGTTCACGACCATGACGGTGTCTTCCTTACAGCTGTCGCCGGAGCAGCCCGCAAAGCAGCCAAGAACCAGCACGAGAGCAAGCGTAAGCGTAATAAATTTTTTCATTTGCAATTCTCCGTTCTGCAAAAATTACATATCATTCTACTATACAATGGTTGCGTAATCAACAGATATTTGTAAACATTTAAGCCGAGCGGTTTCTTGACGATTTGTCGGCAAAGGAATATAATATTTTGTCATGAACATTATAACTCAGTCAATTTTTAAAAACAGGGAAGCCGCCGCCCTCCCCGACCTTGTGGAGAGCGGAGGACTCCCTGCGCTCGTTTCCGGACTTTCCGCCGTTCATAGGGCGCAGCTCGCAGCGGCACTGCGGCAGCGTTTGGGTCTCCCCATGCTCGTTCTGTGCCCCGACGACGCCTCCGCCGAGAGCTTAAAGCGGGACATCGAGAGCATGACCGGAGAGGACGTCATCCTCCTCTGCGCAAGGGACTTTACCTTCTATCAGACCCTTGCCGCCTCACGCCAGACGGAGCAGCGGCGGCTCTCGGCGCTGCTTGCGCTCTCGGAGGGCAAGGCGGGCATCTGCGTTGCGACGGCGTCGGCGCTCATGCAGCGCTCCGTTCCGAAGGACGTGCTTTCCCGCTCCGTCTGCTCGCTTGAGATAAGCGGCTCCATGCCGCCCGACGAGCTGGAGCGCCGCCTCGTTTCCGGCGGCTACACCCGCAGCGACCAGGTCGAGGGCCCCGGACAGTTTGCACGGCGAGGCGGCATCCTCGACTTCTTCTCGCCCGCAGACGATGCGCCCGTGCGCATCGAGTTTTGGGGCGACGACGTGGACTCCATGGGCTATTTTGACGTATCCACCCAGCGCCGCACCGAGGCTTTGAAAAGCTGCCGCATACTTCCCGCCGCCGAGACCCTCATTCCGGCGACGCCCGAGGAAAGGACGGCGCTGTCGGAGAAGCTTCGGGCGATGGCGTCCGCCGCCGAGAAGCGCCGCCAAAGCGAGCAAAGCGCAAAGCTTGCGCAGACGCTGCGGCAGGACGCCGAAAAGCTCGCAAGCGGCATCGCCCTGCCGGACGCCGACCGCTATATGCCGCTCATCTACCCGGACGCCTGTGCCGCAGACTATATAAGTCCCGACACCCTCGTATTCTTCGACCAACCCTCACACTGCGCCGAGCGTGCGAGGGGCTACACAAAGGAGCTGTCCGACGACGTTTCGTCCCTTGCCCGACAGGGCATGATCGCACTCGGTGCCGAGCGCTTCCGCATCGGCTGGGACGAGCTGTGCCGCCGCCTTGAGGACTACCCCGTCTACATGGCGGACGCCTTTACGCTCGGCCGCTACCCCCTGAATCCCAAGACGCTTTGCTCCGTCCCCGCAAAGCAGCTTCCGTCATACGGCGGCTCGGTGCGCACCGCCTGCGACGACGTGAGCCTGTACCTGAAGCAGGGCTACGGCGTCGAGGTGCTTGCCGGAGATATGCGCAGAGCGCAGGTGCTGCAGTCGTTTTTCAAGGAAAACGGCGTTCTCGCAAAGCTCTCGGAGACCTGCGACAGACTGCCGCAGGAGGGCGAGTGCCACATCAGTGTCGGAGCGTTTTCGGCGGGCTTTGAGTACCCCGGCATTAAGCTTGCCGTCGTGAGCGACGCTCAGCTTCTGCGTGTGCGGGAGAGGCGCAAGACAAAAAGCCGCAATCTCTCCGACAGGCAGCGCATCGGCTCGTACACCGATCTTTCGCCCGGCGACTACGTCGTACACGACACGCACGGCATCGGACGCTTTGCGGGCATCGTCAAGATGAAGGTGGACGGCTGCGAAAAGGACTATATTAAAATATGCTATGCCGGCACCGATACGCTTTACGTTCCGGCGACCCAGCTCGACACCGTGGCAAAGTACCTCGGTGCGGGCGAGGAAAAGCAAATAAAGCTAAGCAAAATGGGCGGCGCCGAGTGGAGCCGTACCAAGAGCCGAACCAAGGCGGCGGTAAAGAGTCTCGCAAAGGAGCTTATTAAGCTCTACGCCGAGCGCTCCCGCCTGCCGGGTCACGCCTTCGCCGCCGACTCCCCGTGGCAGCGTGAGTTTGAGGACAACTTCGGCTACACCGAGACGGACGATCAGCTCCGCTGCATTGCGGAGATAAAGTCCGACATGGAGGCGCCCACGCCGATGGATCGCCTGCTGTGCGGTGACGTCGGCTACGGCAAGACCGAGGTGGCGCTGCGTGCCGTGATGAAGTGCGTTCTTGACGGAAAGCAGGCGGCGCTCCTCGTTCCGACGACGGTGCTTGCGCAGCAGCACTACCAGACCGCAGTGCAGCGCTTCTTCGGCTTCCCGGTGGAGATCGGCGTTCTGAGCCGCTTCCGCACGCCGCAGCAGCAAAGCAAGACCCTTGCCGACATTAAAAGCGGCAAGTGCGACATCGTTATAGGCACGCACAGACTCCTGCAAAAGGACGTGCAATTTAAAAATCTCGGACTGCTCATCGTCGACGAGGAGCAGCGCTTCGGCGTCGGCCACAAGGAGCATATAAAGGAGATGAGCCGTGGCGTCGACGTGCTCACCCTTTCGGCAACGCCCATACCCCGAACGCTCAACATGGCGCTGTCCGGCATACGGGACATGTCCTGCATCGACGAGCCGCCGCAGGACAGACTGCCCGTGCAGACCTTTGTCATGGAGCATGACTGGGGCGTTTTGTGCGATGCGATATGGCGTGAGCTGAACCGTGGCGGGCAGGTCTACTACCTGCACAACCGCATCGACAACATAGAGCGCACGGCGCTTAAATTGCAGAAAATGCTTGAGGATATGTACGGTGAGACGGTCGCCGTCGGCGTGGCGCACGGTCAGATGGACCGTGAGTCCCTCGCCTCCGTCATGGAGGACGTCGAGGCGGGGAAAATCTCCGTTTTGGTCTGCACGACGATCATCGAAACGGGCATAGATATTCCGAACGTCAATACCCTCATCATCGAGGACGCCGACAAGATGGGGCTTGCCCAGCTTCATCAGATACGAGGCAGAGTCGGGCGCTCGGCACGGCGTGCCTCGGCGTACCTGACCTTCAGACCCGACAAGGTGCTGACCGAGATCGCCGAAAAGCGGCTCACCGCCATCCGTGAGTTTGCGGAGTTCGGCTCCGGCTTCAAGATCGCAATGCGTGACCTTGAGATCCGAGGAGCGGGAAATCTCCTCGGCGCAGAGCAGTCGGGGCATCTCATCGACGTCGGCTACGATATGTACCTGCGTCTGCTGGAGGAGGCGGTGCTTGAGGAGAAGGGCGAAAAGCCGGAGCGCCGTGCGGAATGCTCAGCCGACCTTGCGGTCTCGGCGAACATACCGGAGAGCTACATCCCCTCCGCAGAGCAGCGCATGGACATCTACCGCCGCATATCGCTCATCCGCACCGAGGAGGAGGCGGACGACCTCACCGACGAGCTTATCGACCGCTTCGGTGATCC
Source organism: Oscillospiraceae bacterium (assembly GCA_963625655.1). Taxonomy (GTDB): domain Bacteria; phylum Bacillota; class Clostridia; order Oscillospirales; family Oscillospiraceae; genus F23-B02. The sequence continues at coordinate 14,064 of CAVFTS010000030.1, read as the reverse complement.
GCCGAGGGGCGTGAATTCGCTCATCCACGTTGCGCTTCTGCGCGGCGAGGCGGGCAAGGCGGGCATCAGCGACATCAGTCAGAAGGGCGGCGCTCTGCGCTTTATTGTCGAGGACTTTGACATGGCGAGGGTGTCGTGGCTGTACGCAAAGCCGGAGTACAAGGGCAAGCTCCGTGTGGAGGCGGGGTCGAAGCCCTGCATAAGCCTCCGTTTGCCGCCGAAGGCTCGCAGCATCGAGGAGGCTCGCCGCTTTGTGGGGGATTGGCTCAAAAGTTTGAACACTTGAATCCCGCAAATTTTTGTGCTATTATTTTATCGGATAAAGCGTCAAAGGAGGCGGAGCGTGAAGGAGCTTTGCTACGACACATGGCGTCGGCGTGAGCTGTATGAGTTTTTCTCGCCCATGTCGAACCCGTTTTATTCCGTGACCTTCAATCTCGACGTCACGGAGCTTTACGACTATGTAAAGTCACAGGGGCTGAGCTTTTACTATGCGCTGACCTACCTTGTGACGAAGGCGGTAAATTCCGTCGAGGCGCTCAGATACGCCATGCGCAACGGCGTCCCCGTCCTGCTTGACGCACGGCGGCCGAGCTTTACGGACTTAAAGCCCGGTGCGGACAGCTTCCACATCGTGACGATGGCGGCGGACGGAGATATCGCAGACTTCTGCCGTGAGGCAAGGCACAGGAGCCTTGAGCAGACCTGCTTTATCGACATGACGGGCGAGAGCGACGATCTGATATTCATATCCTGCCTGCCGTGGCTGGAGCTTACCGCATTCACCAACGAGCGCAACTGCGAAAAGGACGATGCGATACCCCGCATCACATGGGGCAAATACCACAACGAAAACGGCAAAAAAATTCTCGGTATGTCCGTGGAGCTGAACCACGCCTTCGCCGACGGAAAGCATGTCGGCGATTTTGCGGTCGAGCTTAGGCGGCTGATCGAATCTTTATATTTATAAGGAGATGGGCGCATGAATAAAATCATTACAGTCGGCAGAGAATTCGGTTCGGGAGGCAGAGAGCTCGGTCGCCGCCTCGCCGAGGAGCTCGGCATCGAGTATTACGACAAGGAAATCATCAGCGAGATCGCAAAAAACACCTCGCTGTCGGAAAAGTACATCCGCTCCGTCGTGGAGGGCAAGCCGCACAGCCTCTTTCCCATCACGATAGGCAACAGCTTTGCCTACAACACGGACTATCACGTTCGCCAGATACAGGAGATATTCAAGGCGCAGACTGAGATCATCTCCTCGCTCGCCGATAAGAGCGACTGCGTTATCATCGGCCGCTGCGCAGACTACATTCTGCGTGAGCGCAAGCCCTGCCGCCTGTTCGTTTACGCCGATATCGACAGCCGCATAAGCCGCTGCCGCAGCAGGCAGGAGGGCGAGAGTCTCACCGATCAGGAGCTTAAACGGCGCATCCTCGCCATCGACAAGGACAGAGCCCGCTACTACAACGACTTTACGGGTCAGCGCTGGGGCGACAAGGCCTACTACGACTTCTGCATCAACACCACCGACGTAGTGATAAAGGAGATCGTACCCTACGTCGCAAAAATGTTTTGAAACGGAGAACCGAAATGCTGGAGCTTGATAACGTAAGTAAGTTTTTTGAGACGATAAGTTCCGACGAGGAGCTGAGCCGCCGCATAGAGACGGCGCTTGCAAACTACCCCGGAAGCCTTGAAATGAGGGAGTTTTTGGTGGAGGACATTCTGTTCCCCGTCGCCGAGGAGCTGGGACTTCCCTTCACGCTGACGGAGCTTATGGGCTTTGAGGCAAAGCTCAAGGCGCAGCGTCAGGAGGAGATCGCCTCCCACGACGACGATCCGGATTATGAGATCCCCGAATATTCCTATTGGCTTTTGGACCGTGGCTGGAGCAACGAGGAATCCAAATTCTGCGGCGACAAGTAATACGGTATATGTCAAAACCGCCGGACTCAACAGAGTCCGGCGGTTTTCTGCCGATATATGCAGGCTCTTACGCTGCGGCTTTGCGGCGCTTTACTCTGACCACAATCACCACCGTGCTGATGACGGCGCCGAGCAGCGATGCGCAGCAGACACCGAATGCGACGTAGGTAAGCGTCCGATCGAGCGGCTCACCTTCGCCGTTTTCGCCCGCCGTGTACACCTCATCGTAGCTGCCGTCTCCGTCGGAGTCCACGGACAGCGTCGTGTCGCCCATGTTTCCGGCAACCGTGTCGATGACCGTGCGCCGTCCGATGTCGATATCCTCAAAGCGCCTGAAGTCCGTGTACTCACCGTTTTCGTCCATGTAGCCGACGGTGTAGTTCATGCTGCCGGAGGCGTTGCCCTTGATCTTGATGTTGTACAGAGCACCCTCCTTGAGCCTCAGCACCTTTGCGGTGTCGTCGCCCTCCTCCGTATTCTCAAAGCTCAGCGAGCCGAAGGAGGTGCGGGTGGAGAGACCGCTCTCCTCGGAGCAGAGCTTTTCTCCGTTGTACTTCACCGTGACCTCCGCAGGACAGGCGATCCTTATGTAAATGTAGCGCCGGCCGTTGACCTGATCCGCAATGTCGCCGAAGAAAAATTGCAGGTCGTCGGCATCCGCCACCTCGTAGTGGCAGCCGTCGCTTGCGAGCGCCTCCATGAGCTGCTGCGCTTCGTACTTGTCGTCGGAGCAGAGATCCTGGAAGAAGCCGAGAGTGTATATGCTTATGCCCTCGTCCTTGAGAGACTGTGCGTATTCGATGAGATCGTCTCCCATAAGCCCATCGTTCGGCATGCCGTCCGACATGAGGACGATTATCTTCTCCTTGGAGTCCACGGTCGAGAGCAGGCTCGCCGCCGTCGCAAGACCGTCGTAGGTGTTGGTGCTGCCGTCGGCGGATATGTCGTCGATGGCGGAGCCGAGAACACCCTCGTCCGCCGAGAAGCCGAGGCGGAGCATGGCGTCGTAGTCGTAGCTCACGATGCCGACTGCGGCGTTCTGACCGAGTACGGAGCTTACGAAGCGGTGTGCTGCGTCCTTTGTCTCCTCAATGGGGGTTCCCTCCATGCTGCCGGAGCTGTCGAGCGTCAAAACGACCGACCTGTCGGACAGCATCATGCCCTTGTACCAGTCGAGCGAAAAATCGGGCTGATCGGTAAACAGACAGACGGCTGCGCCGTCGCCGCCGTAGGGGTCCACGGCGGCGAGCACTGCCTGTGCGTACTCCAAAGCGTCCGACACGCTGTAGTGCGAGCCGTCGGCGTTTTTCTTGCACAGCCCCTCGCTCACGGCGTCTATCATCTGAAGATTGTATGCGGTCGTAATAATGCCGTCGTTTGCGTAGACCGCCGCCGCACCCTTGGAAAGGAAGGCGTCGGCAAGGCGTTCGTCCCGTCCGCTTGAGCAGGTGCCGAGGTAGACTATGCTGTTGGCGAGACTGCCGTCCTCAAAATAGTTTTCGACAAAGCTTGCGGTGATGAGGAAGGTGCTGCTGCCCGAAACGAGGGAGCCGTCTTCAATCGCCTGCGCATACTTCTGATAGTTCTCCTCGGTGCAAGGCAGACCCGTGACGAGCATGGAGCCGACGCTGTATGAGTAGGCTCCGTGACCGTGCCAGAGGATGACGCTGTACCGGCCCATGGCGGAGATGCTTTCGAGATCGACCGCCTCGGTGTCGTAGTTTGCGGAGCTTTCAAATGAGTACACGTCGTACTCGGAGTCGATGCTCTCCGCCGCATCGTCCACAAGGTGTATATAGCTCCACACTTCATGCCCTTCATACGAGGGCAGGCAGGGCTGGTAGGTCGAGACGTAAAGCTCCGGAGCATCGTCGCCGTTTGCGTCCACGTCCGCAAGCTCCGGCGCATAGTAGTACTGCGCTCCGCTGTCCAGCATGACGAGTATTCCGGTATCGCATACGTCATAGTCCTCGATCACACCATCGGAATACATATCGTATACGGTGTGTTCGATGTCGTCGAGGAAGTCGTCGAGGTTATTCAGCGTTACCTCAGGGTACTCGCTCTCGAGCGAGGCTTCGGCGGCGTCCATGGCGGCGGAGAAGTCGCTTGCCTCGCTGCTCAGCTTCTGCGCCTGCTCCTTGGTGCCGGCAAGCTCGCCGAGGGAGCTCAAGTCCGGCGTTTTCTTTTCTATCGCCTCGGTGTTGTAGGACAGAGTGCTCTCGCCTCCTGCGCCCTTTCCGTCTCTTGCCTTGTCTGAAACGGTGTTGCCTTTGATCACAGGGACGATGATATACGCCGCCGACGAGAGCATGAGCAGCAGGCACAAAACGAGCGCAAGCACCGCACCGCCGATCTTCGTGGAGCGGGGCTTTTTGGGCTTGGGCGCCTTGGGTGCCTTTGCGGGAGCGGCGTTTATCGTTTCACCGCAGTGGGGGCAGAATTTTGAACGCTTGGGGATCTCTTTTCCGCACTTTGTACAGAACATGATCGGCTCCTCCTTGTCCGTGTGTGGGTGTTTATAATCGGATTATACAACGCCGCACGGCGCAAATTCAAGGTTTTGAGCAAGTCTTTTTGAGCATGGCTCATCATTTCCGCAATAAAAAGTGTTGACTCATATACATGACGTGTGTTATTTTGAACATGGAGGACACAAAATCAAAGGCAAATTTTGTGCAAAATTTAAAAATGAAGGAGAAAGACTATGAAAAGAGCCGCAAAAATCCTTATTCCCCTCATACTCATCATGATGCTGCTGCTGTCCGCTTGCGGATCAAGCCTTCAGGATCAGATCATCGGAACATGGGAAGACAGCACCATCGGAGCCGAATGGATCTTTGATGATGACGGCACAATGACCGTCTCCTTAGTCGGTGAAGTTGTTCTGGAAGCAAGCTATGAAATCGACGGCGATGAGATGACGCTTGAGCTTGATGGCGAAACCGAAACTTACACCATTACAATTGACGGCGACGAAATGACCATGGAAAGCGACGAAGAAACTTTGGAGTTAGTGCGTGTGGACTGATATATCGCAAAAAAATCGCAGGAGGTTCTCCTGCGATTTTTTATGTATCACTCTTCGCCGTTCTGCTTTTTAAGCTCGTCGAGGATCGCCGTCAAAAGTTCATCGGTCGTCGGCTTTTTGGGTTCTTCCTTCTTCGGCTCTTCCTTCTTCTTGCCGAGGCTCGTCAGCTTATTTACCGCCTTGACCATCAGGAACACCACAAACGCCATGATGATGAAGTTCACGACGTCCATGATAAACTGACCGTACATGAACTGCGCCTCGCCGATCTTGACGGACAGTCCCGAAATGCCCTCCTCGGCAAAGCAGCCGATTATCGGGTTTATGAGGTTGTTTATGAGCGAGGTCACCAGTGCGGTGAAGGCGCCGCCGATGATGACGCCGACCGCCAGATCCATCACGTTGCCCCGAAGCGCAAACGCCTTGAATTCAGCCAAAAACTTCTTCATGTTTCATTACCTTCCTTATTTAATTTATATTAGTTTATTTATTCGGAACAAGCAGCGCCTTGCCGCCCATGTAGGGACGCAGAACCTCGGGGATTGTCACGCTGCCGTCCGCCTGAAGGTGGTTTTCGAGGAAAGCTATCAGCATACGGGGAGGCGCTGCGACGGTGTTGTTGAGCGTGTGCGGCAGGTACATTTTGCCGTCCTCGCCCTTGACACGCATCTTGAGCCTTCTCGCCTGCGCATCGCCGAGGTTGGAGCAGGAGCAGACCTCGAAGTACTTCTGCTGACGGGGAGACCACGCCTCAATGTCGCAGCTTTTCACCTTGAGGTCGGCAAGGTCGCCGGAGCAGCACTCAAGCTGACGCACCGGAATCTCCATGCTGCGGAACAGCTCGACGGACAGCCGCCACATCTTCTCGTACCAGTCCATGCTCTCCTCCGGCTTGCAGACGACAATCATCTCCTGCTTTTCAAACTGGTGGATGCGGTAAACGCCTCGCTCCTCGATGCCGTGTGCACCCTTTTCCTTGCGGAAGCAGGGGCTGTAGCTCGTGAGAGTCTTGGGCAGGCTCGCTTCCGGGATGATCTGGTCGATGAATTTGCCGATCATGGAATGCTCGGAGGTGCCGATGAGGTACAGGTCCTCGCCCTCGATCTTGTACATCATTGCGTCCATGTCGGATTGGCTCATGACGCCCTCGACCACGTTGCCGTGTATCATGAACGGCGGGATGCAGTAGGTGAAGCCCTTGTCGATCATGAAGTCACGGGCATACGCCAGTACCGCCGAGTGCAGGCGTGCGATGTCGCCCATGAGGTAGTAGAAGCCGTTGCCGGATACCCTGCCGGCGGCGTCCATGTCAACGCCGTCAAAGCTCTCCATGATGGCGGTGTGGTACGGAATGTCGAACTCCGGCACCTTCGCCTCGCCGAAGCGCTGCACCTCGACGTTGTGGCTGTCGTCGGGGCCGATGGGAACGGAGGGGTCGATGATGTTCGGGATGAGCAGCATTATTTCTCGGATGCGCTTTGCGCACTCGTCCTCGATGACCTCAAGCTCCGCAAGCCTGTCCGCCTGTGCCTTGACCTGCGATTTGACCTTTTCCGCCTCGTCGAGCTTACTCGGATCCTTCTTTGCCATGCCCATGAGCTTTCCGATCTCCTTGGACAGTGCGTTGCGGGACGCACGAAGCTCGCTTGCCTCGGTTATCGCAGCCCTGTTCTTGCGGTCAAGCTCCAAAACCTCGTCGACGAGGGGGAGCTTTGCGTCCTGAAACTTCTTGCGGATGTTCTCCTTGACGGCATCCGGATTCTCTCTTACAAACTTTATATCCAGCATAATGATTACTCCTTGTATAATTAGTGACGATTATATTACATTCAGTTTTCCGAGGTCCAGCTTTTGCCCATTCGAACGAGGTTTGAGATGAGCGCTTCCCTGTCATCAGAACCATAAAATTCCAAAACTATCCTGCCGCCTTTTTTATTTACGTCCAGACTGACCTTGCGTGACAGCAGCTTCGTGAGCTGCTCCGAGGTGTCGGCTATGTAATCGACGGTAAAGCCGGGTTCGACAGGCTCCTCCGGCTCCCGCATGAGGGATTTGAGCGTCCTGCTGACCAGCTGTTCGGTCTTTCGCACCGAAAGCCCGTCGGTTATGATCTTCTTTGCAAGCTCAAGCTGCAATTTCCCGTCCTGTACCGGCAGCAGCGTCCTTGCGTGACCCGACGAGAGCAGTCCCTGCTCGACGAGCTTGCGCACATCTGGGGCGAGGCTCAGCAGACGCAGCGTGTTCGTAATGGCGGGACGTGACTTCCCCACGCTTCTTGCCGCCTCCTCCTGCGTCAGACCGTACTCCTCCATGAGCGTTTTGTAGCCCTGCGCTTCCTCAATGGGGTTTAAGTCCTCCCTTTGCAGGTTTTCGACGAGCGCCAGCTCCGCAACTCTGCGGTCGTCTGCGCTGATGACACGCACGGGGACCTCGTCAAGGCCCGCCATGCGTGACGCTCTCCAGCGCCGCTCGCCTGCTATTATCTGATAATAGCCGCTGTTTTGCTTTCGCACCGTGATGGGCTGTATAAGCCCGTATTGCGCTATTGAATCCGCAAGCTCCGAGAGCGCCGCATCGTCAAAGCTCGATCTCGGCTGATCGGCTCTCGGCTCGACCTTGCTCAGCGGAACGTAAAGAAGCTCCGCATCGTCGCTGTCGGACAGAAAATCCTCGCCGAAAAGCGCCGAAAGTCCCGTTCCGAGACCCTTTTTCGTATCTTTCGCCATTTTTGCCTCCTTATCGCCGCTCTTTTTTCATAAATTCCTCGGCAAGGCGCATATAAGCTCTGCTTCCCTTGCCGATCTTGTCATACGCAACGCCCGGCTTGCCGTGACTCGGCGCCTCCGAAAGACGCACCGAACGGGGTATTACCGTTTCGTAGACCTTGCCGCCGAAGTATTCCTTCAGCTCAAACGCCACCTGCTGCGTAAGGTTCGTTCTCGAATCGTACATCGTCAGCACGATGCCCTGTATTTTCAGCGACGGGTTTAAACGCTTGTTGCAAAGCTTTATCGTGGTCATCAGGTCGGCGATGCCCTCAAGCGCATAATACTCGCACTGCATCGGAATGAGTACGCTGTCCGCTGCGACGAGAGCGTTGAGCGTTAAAAGCTCAAGCGAAGGCGGACAGTCGATAAATATGTAGTCGTAGTCGTTGTAGACGAGCTGCAGTGCGTCCTTGAGGACGTACTCACGCCTGACCTTGTTCACAAGCTCGACGGTGGCGCCCGACAGCTCCTTGTTCGACGGTATCACGTCGCCGTACGGAGTTTTGCGGATGCAGTCCGAGATGTCTGCGGCTTTGGTTATCAGCTCGTAGGCGCTCGGTGTCCCGTGCTTGTCAACTCCCATTCCGGAGCTGCTGTTGCCCTGCGGATCGCAGTCGAGCAAAAGGACACGCTTACCCTTCATTTTAAGGGCGCAGCAGAGATTTACCGCCGTCGTCGTTTTGCCGACGCCGCCCTTTTGGTTCGCAATGGCGATTATTTTAGACATGACCTCACCTCTTTTCTCCATTATAGCAAGGTCGTTAGCATTTTTCAACGTTTCACGTGAAACATTTTAAGATTTTTGTTTCACGTGAAACCTTTTACTCCACAAGCATATCAATGTCGGCAATGCTCAGCCCCGGATGCAGCGCAAGGTTTAAGCCGTAAGCCACAAGCTTTGAAACGGAACGCACAAGCTCGTCGATATTCCTCGGCGTGACGAACAGCCCCGCCGCCGATTCGTCTGCGCAAAACGCAGCGGCATCGATGACCGTCGGCACGCCGACGGCAATAACGGGAACGCCGAGCGACTCACGGTTAAGCTCGCACGGTCATTGCCGACGCCGGAGCCGGGCGCAATCCCGCTGTCGCAGATTTGCACGTTGCGGCACAGCCTGTCAAGCTCGCCGCTTGCGAGAGCATCGACTGCGATAACGCAGTCGGGCTGCACAAGACCGCACAGCGCCGCAAACTCCTGCGGCAGACTCTGCTTCAGATGCCGTGTGATGATGAGACTGTCCGAGACTTCGGGGCCGACGGCGTCGGGCGTTATGCCACGATTGCCGAGACAAGCGACAAGGAAGCTCTGCGCATTTTGAATTTCCGCAAAGCGGCGCATGAGCTGCGACAGGGCGTTTGCGGCATCGGAGAAGGAATTTTCCCGACGGCGTATATATTCGTCAAGCTCCAAGGTAAGATAATTGCCAATAGGTTTACATAACACTTTAGACGCCTCGCCGCCGTTTATCTTAACTGCGGTGACACGGCAGCCGCAGATGCGCTCCTCATTAAGCTCAAGCCCCGCAAGGGACGCATTTTCGGGTCTCTGCACGACCTCGCTTGCAAGGTCCGTGCGAACGTTTGATCTTTGCATGACAACCTCCGTCACAATATATTGTATAGTATGTCCAAATTTGGGGAAGATAATGTGAGTGCAAAAAAATAATACAAAAACACCGAAAAAACCTTGCAATTTCGGGGATTAGATGCTAAAATGCTTATCTGCGAGCCTATGCTCGTGATTCGTTACGTTGATTTCAGTCCCAACGGCAGTAACCGTCAGCTCACTTTGCGTTTCGATAACTTCCATCGGACGCACGATCAGTCTGACAACCGGCGTGTACCGTCGGTATCGCCGGAAGATCCCGTGTGGATTTGCGTTACTAAGTTATAGGAGGAGGTGCGCCATATGCCCAACATTAAGTCCGCAGCAAAGAGAGACGAGAAGTCCAAGCAGCTTCGTGCAAAGAACCGTGCAGACAAGACCGCACTCAAGACCGTCATCAAGAAGTTTGATGCAGCAGTCGAAGGCGGCGAGAAGACCGCAGCAGCCGAGAGCTACAAGGTCGCAGTCAAGGCGGTCGACAAGGCAGCAGCAAAGGGTCTGCTTCACAAGAACAATGCAGCACACAAGAAGTCCGCAATGACCGTCAAGCTCAACAAGATGAACTGATTCCCTGTGAATGATATTAAGCCACGACATTAGTCGTGGCTTTTGTCATTTCCGAGCCTTTCTCAGCCTGCCGATCACATGGCACAGCGGGAGGATGAGGAGCAGAACTCCGGCGTTGAGGACGGGGACGACGACCTCGCTCAATAGCTTCAGCGACTCTGCGTCCGAGGGGATAAAAAAGGTCGTCGCAAGGGTTGCCGCAATGCCGGGAAAGATGAGCCAGCGCCCGTTTTTAAACGAGCTGCGGCGCTTGGGGTCGGCACTCGGACGGTAGCCGAAGGCAAGCTGCAGGCACCGCAGCCCCGACGCCGCCATGAGCGCAAAGGTGATGAAGTCGGGAAACAGCCAGATCGCAACGATGAACGCCTCGACACGCTCAAGCGAGCCGAACAGCGAAATGCCCCTCGTGAGCGTGAAAAACGGATACACGAGCTCGGCGCTGAGGGTTGCTCCGTAGCTGCCGACGATCGCCGCCGTCATGAGCGACAGCAGCACGGCGCAGAGCAGCATCCACCGTGCGTAAGCCCTAAAGCGCCCCGAACGCACGGGTGCGCCGAACTCGGCAAAGGCGACGTATACCACGGCTCCGGTCAGAACGTCGGTGACGGGGAGCGTGCTTTTTAAAAGCGCCGAGGGCTTTTCGGGTATGATCGGCAAAAGCCGCTCAAGGCTCAGCGAATCAATCGCCAGCACCACGACGATCAGCAGCACGGCGATGATGATCAGCGCAAAGATCTTGGCGCTTCTGACGATCGCCTTCATCGGACCGAGCGCTGCGACCGTGCCGATGACGAGTGCGGTACAGATAAACGGCTGCGGTGTCGCTGCGGGGTAGATGGTCGCCGTGAAGCGTGATGCGCCGCTGTGCAGCAGAAAGCCGCAGTAGAAAAACAAAAACGCAGCGGTCAGTACGAGCGACGCAGGACCTATGGCGGGACCGCCGTAGCGCAGCATAAGCTCGCCCGCACCCTCGCCCGTGCGGCGGTTTTTCATAAACTCCGTCAGAAACATCAGATACGCAAGCGAGGCAGGGAGCGCAAGCAGCGGAGAGAGCCAGCTTGCGCTCCCTGCGGCGGACGCCGTGCTGACGGGGATGAGCCGCGCCGCAGGGGCGAGAAAAATGACAAAGCAGAGGTACAGCAGCTGCCGTCTGTTGTAGTCCGGCTTCATTTTCCCACCTCCGGTCGGCTCAGCACAAAGCCCCGATCTATCTCGGTCTCTACATTTATATATATATACAAATTCGGCAGCAGGCGCTGAAGCTCCGTGTCCATGCCGGACATGGTCAGGGGCTGCTGCTTTTGCAGCAGAGCGCCGAGCTGCATGAAGTCGCAGCCGGTTTCACGGGAAAGCGTGAGCGCAGCGTCAAGGCGGGAGTGCAGGTTACGCTCAAAGGCACGGTTCAGCTCCGCAATGTCCGGCTCTCCACGGTACTCGGAAAGTGCGGCGCTCACCTTGAGGCTGACGTTGAGCCCGCAAAGAGCGTCACCGTCGAAAATCGGCGTTATATCGCAGCCGCTGTCGTCGAGCTGGAGCGTCGCCGTAATGTTCTCCGCCTCGACCGCTATCATGCTCGGACCCGAACGGTTCAAAAGCAGATTCACGGCAAGGGCGTCGTGAGCATTTAGCTGCGCTATCGCCCTGCCGCCGCCGATGACGGCATAGCCGTCGAACACGGCGGTCCGCTCGCCCTCCGCTGCGTCCTTTATCGTGTCTCCGACAGGCACCGTCTTGACGGCGCAGATGAGTGCCGAACCGTTTACGTTGAGGTCGGCAGCGATCTCGCCTGCGGTGTAGACGTGACCGTCGCCCCGAACGCCGAGGTTTCGCTCGATCGAGCGCAGCACGTTCACCGCATCGTAGCCGTCGCTGCCGGTGCCGACCACAAGCTCCTTTGCGCTCCCGCCCGACGCCGCAAACACGGGAATGTCGAGCCGGAAGGTATCGTTGCGCTCAATGTAGTCGAGGTAGTATTCCAGACCGTCCGACAGGGCGTCCGAGCCGATGACGATGTACGAGGTGTGCGCAAAAAACAGCTCCTCGCCGGCGCTGTAGTCCCGGATCAGCTCCTGAGCGGTGAGCAGGGTCTCGGCGGCGGCACTCATGCGGACGATCTGAGCGCCGCCCTCGCCTTCGCCCTGCCCGGCAAGCCCCCCCGGTGCCGGACGACACCGAAAGCTCTACGCCGCCGTCGCAGCGGTCGAAGCCCATCGCCTGTATCATCATGAGCTGCTCCACCTCACGGTAGTTTGAATATATGCTGCCGCCGCTGCACGAGCAGAGCAGCAGACAGTTTATCGCACAGATAAGTGCAGTCAGTTTCTTCATTTCTGATTTCTCCTGTCGGGGGTGTTAAGCTCCGCCTCACGGAATTTGTCCTCCTTCTTCGGCTTGCGCAGGAAGGCTCTTGCGAGCGCACCCAGTCTGCCGCCGGACAGCGGAGCGGTGTAGTTCACGCCGAAGCTGTCCATGGTGCAGAGGTACCACACAATGAAGCACAAAAGCGCCGTCACGCCGAACAGCCCGGAGAGTATCGCCGCCAGCACGAGCAGAAACCTGCCCAAGCGCAGCGCCGCACCGAGGTCCTGACTCGGCTGCGCAAAGCCGCAGATGCCCGCAAAGGCGACGACGATGACGGCAATGGGCGAGATGACGCTCGCCTAGACCGCACTTTGCCCGACGATGAGTGCGCCGATGATGCTCACCGTGTCGCCGATGGGGTTCGGGAGCCGAAGTCCCGCCTCCTGCAAAAGCTCGAAGGCAACGAGCATACCCAAGACCTCGACCGAGGTCGGAAACGGTACGTTTTTCTTCGACTCGATGACCGACACAAGCAGCTTTGTGGGGATCATCTCCTGATGGTACATGGCGATGGCAACGTACATTGCGGGCAAAATAAGCGCAATGACCGTCGCAAACCAGCGAATGACCGACAGGGCGCTGTTTATGAGGAAGTGCTGCGAATCGTCCTGCGGGACACGGAGAAACTCCGCAAAGGTGACCGGCAGCAGAAAGCCGATTGGCAGCCCGTCAACGATAAGCCCCACTCTGCCGTTAAGCAGCTGGCGTGAGAATCTGTCGGGGCGCTCGGTGTGCAGAAGCTGCGGAAAGGGAGAACGGGGGCGGTCTGCGATGTACTCCTCGATGCTGTCCGTGGCGAGAGCGCCGTCGATGTCGATGCTGGAAAGGCGGCGCCGGAGCTCCGCCACGACCGCAGGGTCTGCAACGCCGTCAACGTACATGACGGCGACGTTGGTGCGGCTCTTTCTGCCGACGACGCCGCTCTTGAGCTTCAGCGCCGGGTTGCAGATGCGCTTTCGCACGAGTGCGGTGTTGGTTCGCAAGGTTTCGACAAAGGAGTCCTTGCCGCCCTTGAGCGATTTCTCAATCGTAGGCTCGCCGATGCTCCGCTGTGCCGTGGGAGAGCGAATCTCGAAGGTGACGGCGCACGCCTCCCCGTCAAACACGACGGCACAGCAGCCCTGCGTTATGTCGGTCACGAGGGAGTCGGCGTCGTCCCGGCGCTGAGCGGTGCCGCTGTAAACGGCGCCGGAGAGCAGACGCTCCGGGCTCGGAGCGTCGCCGGTGCGCAGAAAATCGGTGAGCGGGCGAAGAACGTCGGAACTCATGTCGCTGCCGCCGACGACGCCGTCGAGCCAGCACAGCGTAACGGTGCTGCGTCCCAAGAGCCCGCAGTCGATCTCTCTGGCTTGAAAATCGCCGCAGTCGGCAAAAATGTTCTTGAGCGTTTTCGTGCTTATGGGTTCCGGATATTCGGGACGGCGCCTCGGATGAGACTCATCGCCGGAGCTTTTCCGGCGGAAAAATTCGGTAAAATCAGACATGTAGTTATTATGTCCAAGTCATCTCCACAATATTTAGTGCCGCAACAAAATAGTGAAAAAAGTTTGCGATTTTCGGCAAAAAACTGTTGACAAAGCACTAAAGCGGTGGTATTCTAACAAAGCACGTTGCGGGAGACAATGCAGCGCAAAAAAAAGATTTGAAAAAATCAGAAAAAAGTGTTGACAAAGAGAACATAACGTGCTATAGTAGACAAGCTGTCACCTTGAGGGCGGCGGCAGGAATTGTACCTTGAAAATTAGATAATGTAAGAACAAAGCTTATGCTAAATAAGCACCGAAAAAGGGTTCAAAAGTCAG
>CAVFTS010000029.1:0-22898 GCA_963625655.1 Oscillospiraceae bacterium | reverse complement strand
GTTATATTGACTCTGTGTGCCTGCTCCGGCAGCGACACCGAAAAGCAGCGCAAATGCGGGCTTTACGTCACCGTAGAAGCCACCGATGTCTATACCGTTTCCTTCGGCACCGATTCCGGCTCCGACTCATGCACTCCCGCAAAGGGCAATGCGTTCAAGTCGGGTGAGGTCGTCCACTTCGACCCCGCAGGCACGCACGCCGAGAAGAAGGCTTCCTATGTCATTGATTACACCATTTGCGTCTATGACAAGGATATGGAGATACTTGCCGTCGCCTCCTTCAGCGATGATTTCGGCAACATGGCAAAGATCAACATCACCGTCACCGAGGATCACCACATCATTTACAGCGGTGAATCCGTGAGCTGCGGCGGCAGCGTCATCGTCGACATTAACGACTCCGCCCCCGAGGCCGGTATCACCGTCGCCGTTCCGACCGTCTCTATCGCTGACCGTCAGGATGCGGCGCAGAAGATAAACGATGCCGTTGCGCAGCTTAACACCGTATTCCTCGGCAGCGAAAAGGATGCCTACCGCAGCGCATACGACTCGAACGTCGCCGCTGCGGCCGCCGATGCTCAGATAAGCGACTTTACCATGAGCCGCACGGTGAGAACAATGCGAGGCGACGAAAGGCTCGTCTCCTTCAGAATGGTCGACCGTGCATCGCTTGCGACCGATTCGAGTCTCAAGATCTTCGGTGCAACTTACAATGCCGAAACCGGTGAGGAGCTGCTCTTTGACGATCTCTCCTCCGACAGCGACGCTCTCTCCGACTTCTGCTCGGAGTACGTTCTTATCGCCACGACTAACGAGGAGCGCTTCAAGGCGGAGGGCATGGTCTTTAACACGGGCTATACCGAGACCCTTTCCTCCCTCGTTTCCGACGGCCACTGGTACCTGAGCGGCGAGGGCTTGGTCATAGTCGCAAACCCCGGTGAGATCGCACCGAAGGAATCCGGGCAATTTGAGTTCGTTATCCCTTACTCCGAGATAGACGATCTTCTCTATGAGTGCTTCCTCCCCGAAGAACACAGCGGCGACTACGGAAACGTTTCCGCACTGAGCAAGGCGGCAGCGGATGCCGGCTCCTATATTACCGCCGGCAGCGACATTGAGGGTGCGACCCTGTCCCTCACCGTCACGGGCAACGTTTTTGATCTCAGCGTGTACACCGCAAACTATTATAACGACGGCAGCTACGTTCTCGTGTCCCAGCTTCGCTATTGCAGCGATATGACACGGGGCGGCGCTTTCCCGATAGCGGCTCAGCTCGGCACAACACCCGGTCTGTACGTCGGCTTCACCACGGCGGACGGTCAGCGTCACACCAGGCTCATTGCACTTGACTCTGCGGGTAACCCCGTTGTATATGACCCCGACGGCGGCGATGCGGGACTCAAGATTTCCTCCGGCTATGTCGGTGATCTCGACGGCAGCGGCCGCAGCGCATCGCTGAAATTCGACTCCGGCAAGCTGACCGTGAGCGTCGGCAAGAAGAGCTTCGAAGCCGAAACTCCCGTTGCATCCAGGGAAAGTCTCGTGCTTTACGACATCGACGGTGACAGCGCATTTGAAATTTTCGTCTCCGGCAAGGACGAAGACGGAGCCGACATTAGCTGCGGATACGACTTTTCCGACGAGCTTACCGCACTGTTTGAAGCTCCCGGCAGCATCGGGGAGTTCAACGGCAGCCGTGTGATGATCTCCGACAGCTTCGGCTTTGTCGGTGAATTCACCGTTTTCACGCCCTATGCCATTACCCGAAGCGAAAGCGGTACTGCCGCTCTTACAGCCTCGTCGGGCGCCTGCACCTTTGCGGAGGGCAGTGAGCTGAAGCTTATCATCGACCTCAGCGTTGGCGACGTTATCAGCAAGGCAGGCACTTCCGTGCGCCTCGTTTCGACCGACCTTGCGACTTACATCGACTGCGTAAATTCCGACGGCACCGCCTTCCGCCTTCCCATCAGCACGGCGGCAGACGGAAGCTGGGTCGTTGCGAGTCACCCCGCAAGCTCCGTTTTCTCAAAATAAATTGAGTATGCGCCGTTTTTTACGGCGCATACTTTTTTGTCTTCGGGAGAAAATATTTCCGAGGTGATAATATGATATCGAAAAACGGCAGCGAGATACCTCTCGGTCTCGGTATGGCGCTTATTCAGAACACGGAGGCTTTTTTCCGCTTCTCAAAGCTTGACGCCGCAAGCCAGCAGCGGGTCATAGACGGTGCAAAGGACATAGACAGCGCAGGGCAAATGCGTTCCTACGTCAGCGGTATTGCAGGTCTTGACTGAATTGTTTTGCTGCGGCGGCGTATTGTCTTCGCAGCAAGGACATAACGCAATTTTGTTGCCCTCACGCGGACATTTTACTTGATTATTTCGGAAAATACATTTAAAATTAGGCTGAAGTAAGCAAAGGAGTGTGTTACCGTGGAATTAAAACTCAGCGATATTGAGCTTGCTGCGCAGAGGATCGGCGCTTCCCTGCATCACACCGAGCTCGATATCTCCTCTACCTTTTCTGCCGCAACGGGCGGTCAGATTTACTTAAAGTGCGAAAACCGCCAGAAAACGGGTTCCTTCAAGATCAGAGGCGCTTCCAACAAGATAGCCGTGCTCGCCGCAAACGGCAAGGTCTCCGGTGTCGTCGCCTCATCCGCCGGAAACCATGCTCAGGGCGTCGCCTGCGCCGCCGCAAAGTTCGGCATCCCAGCAACCATTGTCATGCCCGCCACCGCTCCCATTGCAAAGGTTCAAGCAACACAGGGCTATGGTGCAAAGGTCATACTCAGTGGCGACTGCTACGACGACGCATACGCAAAAGCGCTTGAGATATGCAAGGAGGAGGGCGCAGTCTTTTTGCACCCCTACAACGACATCGACGTTATCGCAGGTCAGGGTACTCTCGGTCTTGAGATAGTCGGCGACCTGCCCACGGTCGATATGATAATCGTACCCGCAGGCGGCGGCGGTCTGCTTGCAGGCGTTGCGGCATGCGTAAAGCAGATAAATCCCCGCATCCGTGTCATAGGCGTTCAGGCGGAGGGCTGCGACCCGATCTGCCGTTCCTTTAAGGAGAAAAAGTACATATGTGCTGACAGCTCCGCTACGATTGCCGACGGTATTTCAGTCAAGGCTCCCGGCGACATCACCGTTGAGCTTATTAACCGCTATGTTGACGACGTTGTGACAGTCAACGACAATGAGATATCCGAGGCGATACTGCTTCTTATGGAGCGCTGCAAGCAGATAGTCGAGCCGTCGGGCGCTACCCCGGTCGCCGCAATCCTTAAGAAGAAGATCGACGTCACCGGCAAAAAGGTCGTCTGCCTTCTTTCCGGCGGCAATATTGACGTAAGCTTCGTTCAGTGTATAATTGAACAGGGACTCGTCGCCAGAGGACGCAGGCTGCGCTTCACCGTCACCCTGCTCGACAAGCCCGGCAGTCTGTCAAGGCTTTTAAACGATATTGCGTCGCTCGGCGCAAACATTCTTTCGCTTGAGCATGACCGTCTGTTCCCCGGACTTAACCCCAACGAAACGAACGTCCACGTCTCCTGCGAGGTCGGAGGTCCCGATCACGGAAAGCGTGTACTCGACGAGCTTAAATGCAAAGGATTTAAAATTACGATAAATTGAGGAGGATCAGTTATGAAAGTTGTTTCCACCGAAAAGGCACCGGCTGCGATCGGTCCCTATTCCCAGGCACGCATTTCAGGAGGTCTTGTCTACACCTCCGGTCAGGTCGGCATCATCCCCGAAACGGGCGCCGTCGCCGAGGGTCTTGAGGCTCAGGCACATCAGGTCTTCAAAAACCTCACCGAGCTGCTCAAGGCTGCCGGAAGCGATATGTCCAAGGTCGTAAAGACCACCGTATTCATCAAGGACATGAACGATTTTGCGGCGCTCAACGCCATCTATGCACAGTACTTTACGGAGCCTTACCCCGCAAGAAGCTGCGTCGAGGTCGCACGTCTTCCCAAGGACGTGCTTGTCGAGTGCGAGCTTATCGCAGAGCTGTAAGTGCAGGCGCAAAAATGCCGCATTTTTTGTGAAGCGCTGCTTCACGAAAAGCCTCGCTATGCTCGTCAAAAAAAAGCCTGTACCGATTGGTACAGGCTTTTTTATCAGTAGTATCTCTTGTTCTTGTTCTTGCGTGCAGCCTCGCTCTTTTTGCGGCGCTTTACGCTGGGACTCTGATAGTACTCCTTCTTTCTGAGGTCCTGCAGAACGCCGGCCTTTGCGCAGCTGCGCTTGAATCTTTTAAGAGCATTGTCCAGAGACTCATTTTCCTTGACATAGATTTCAGACATTTATTTCACTCCCTCCATTAACGCCTTGCGGCGCTTTAAGGGCCAAACTCTTTGGCTTAACAAATGATATTATACTTGTTTTACAGTCTAATGTCAACCACAATTATTCTTATATTCGCTTATTTTACCACGAGGCTGACTATCTTGTTTTTCCTGACAATGGTCTTAACAAGCGTTTTGCCCTCCAGCAGCGGTGAGACCTTTGCGTCCTTGCAGGCAAGCTCTACAACGTAGTCGTCCTCGGAGTCAACGGGCACCTTAATCGTGGTCTTGAGCTTTCCGTTCACCTGAACCGCCATCTCGCACTCGTTGTCAACGGTCTTGGCGTCGTCGTAGGAAGGCCACGGCATCTGCATTGCCATCTTGCCCTCGACTGCGGCAAAGCCCATCTGTTCCCACATTTCCTCAACGATATGCGGCGCAAAGGGGCTTAAGAGCAGGAGCAGAGTTTTGACCTCGCCCTTGGTGCAGCCGTTTGCGTAGAAGTCGTTCACCATGCTCATCAGAGCGGCGATTGCCGTGTTCATCTTCAGCTCCTCGATGTCGGCGCCGACCTTCTTCACGGTCTTGTGGATAACGCTCTCGTTCTTTGCGGAATAGCCCTCGTCGTCGCTCGCAAGCTCCATGAGGTTCCAGCAGCGGTCGAGGAAGCGCTTTGAACCCTTGACGGCCTCGTTAGACCACGACACCGCCTTTTCAAAGTCGCCGATGAACATGATGTGCAGACGCAGAGTGTCGGCGCCGTACTGATTGACAATATCGTTGGGGTTAATGACGTTGCCCCTCGACTTGCTCATCTTTTCGCCGCCCTCGCCGAGGATCATGCCGTGAGAGGTGCGCTTTGCGTAAGGCTCCTTGGTGTGAACCTCTCCGATGTCGTACAGGAACTTGTGCCAGAAGCGGGAGTACAGGAGGTGCAGCGTGGTGTGCTCCATGCCGCCGTTGTACCAGTCAACGGGGCCCCAGTAATTTTCGGCTTCCTTGGAGACGAACTCTTTGTCGTTGTGCGGATCCATATAGCGGAGCCAATACCAGCTTGAGCCCGCCCAGTTGGGCATCGTATCGGTCTCACGCTCAGCCTTGCCGCCGCACTTGGGACAGGTGCATTCCACCCAGTCTCGCATCTTTGCGATGGGGCTTTCACCGTTGTCGGTAGGCTCGTAGTTTTCCACATTTGGCAGAACGAGCGGCAGCTCCTCCTCCGGCACGGGTACCCAACCGCATTCGGGGCAGTTTATCATCGGGATAGGCTCGCCCCAGTAACGCTGACGTGAGAACACCCAGTCACGGAGCTTATAGTTGACCTTCTCGACGCCTATGCCCTTTTCCTCAAGATACTTTTTCATTGCGGGGATGGCTTCTTTTACGGTCATGCCGTTGAGGAAGCCGGAGTTTACCATGACGGCGCTGTCGTCCTTTGCGACAAATGCGCCCTTCGTCACGTCGCCGCCGGAGACAACCTCGATTATCGGCAGACCGAACTTGGTCGCAAACTCCCAGTCACGCTGATCGTGTCCCGGAACACCCATGACTATGCCTGTGCCGTAGCCCATGAGGACATAGTCGGAGACGAACATCGGCAGGGGCTTGCCCGTCACGGGGTTCATGACCTCGACGCCGTCGAGACGCACACCGGTTTTTTCCTTGTTAAGCTCTCCTCGCTCGAAGTCGGACTTTCTGCCTGCCTCGATGCGGTACGCCTCGACCTCGTCACGGTTTTCAATCTCGGGCAGCCATTTTTCAAGGAGCGGATGCTCCGGCGAAATGACCATATAGCTCGTACCGTAAAGCGTGTCGGGTCTCGTGGTGTACACCGTCACCTTTTCACCGAGGTTGGTGTAAAAGCTTATCTCGGCACCGGTGGAGCGTCCGATCCAATTCTTCTGCTGGATTTTGACTCTCTCAATGTAGTCGAGATCGTCCAGATCGTCGATGAGACGCTGTGCGTACTTGGTGATTGCCAGCATCCACTGGCTCTTTTCCTTGCGCACGACCTCACTGCCGCAGCGCTCGCATACGCCGTCCACGACCTCCTCGTTTGCAAGCACGCACTTGCAGGAGGTGCACCAGTTCACGGGCATCGTCGCCTTATACGCAAGACCGTGCTTGTACATCTGGAGGAATATCCACTGGGTCCACTTATAGTACTTGGGGTCTGTCGTATCGACTACTCTGTCCCAGTCAAAGCCGTAGCCCAGCATTTTGAGCTGAGATGTAAAGGTCTTGATATTCGCCGCCGTCACCTTGGCGGGGTGGATATGTGTCTTTATCGCATAGTTCTCGGTGGGCAGACCGAACGCATCAAAGCCGATGGGAAACAGAACATTGTAGCCCTGCATTCTCCTTTTGCGGCACACGATGTCGATCGCCGTAAAGGGTCTGGGGTGACCGACGTGCAGTCCCTGACCCGAAGGGTAGGGGAACTCGATAAGTCCGTAAAACTTAGGTCTCGGATCGCCGGTAATTGCGGCGTAAGGTTTTGTTTTTTCCCAATTTTCCTGCCATTTCTTTTCTATTGCGGCAAAATCGTATTTCATTTTTATATCTCCCTTATCATAGTAATAATGTCCGAAGGCCCCTTAGCAGGGGCCGATAAGGGATGAGAGGTCGATCTCCTCTGCGTCGGACCAGAGCCTTTCGAGCTTATAGAATTCTCTTGCGTCCTCGGTGAAGACGTGAGCGACGACGCAGCCGAAGTCAAGCAGCACCCAGTTTCCGCTGCGGTAGCCTTCTCTGCGGATGGGCGGTTCCCCCGCCTCGCTCATTGCTCTGTCGATCTCATCGGTAAGCGATTTGATATGTGTGGAGGAGGTTCCGGTGCATATCACGAAATAGTCGCACAGTGTCGTGAGATCGTGTGTTTTAAGGATCTTTATGTCCTTTCCTTTTTTATCGTTCAGCGCTTTTGCGGCAATCTGAACGACCTCCTTCGGTGTCATCATCAATTATCACCCTCATCTGTCAGGATACTTGAATACGGCAAAATACCGTAGTCTGCAACATTGGGATAGCTGCTGTAAAGATAGAAGCTCGTAACTCCGCCCCGCAAAGGCTCCGTAGTGTAGTAGAAGTTTCCGTTCATCACCGTCACCATGTCGAGGTCCTCATAGCTTACCTTTTCGTCGTAGGGGTTAATGCACTCGTTAATCATATCGACCCATGCGCCGATGTCCGGGAATACATAGCTGACCTTGCATATCTCACCGCAGTAAGAGTTCAGTGCCGGCATCTTCATAAACCGGATGTCCTCACTGCTCAGGTCAAGGAATTCCTTGAGGAAATAGCGGATATTGTCGCCGGTAAGCGGCTCGCCCGTATGGGTATTATAGGTCACGACTCTGTTTTCCGCAATACCTATAAGCTCGTCGATGTTGGGAATGTTGCCGAGGCTTATGATCTGAGAGGCCATTGTGCGGAACAGATCCTGCTGGACATCGATACGGTCAATGTCACCCATGCCGTAGGTCGCACGGAAGCGCAGCACTTGAACGGTCTGCTCACCGTTGAGCTTCTGAAGTCCCTTGTTTATGTGGATATGCAGATCCTGAGTGGGATCGTCGTAGTTCATGTTGACGGGAACGTCAAACTCAACGCCGCCGATGGTGTCCACGATCTCGGCAGCCGCCTGAATGTCGATAACGACAACATGATCGATCTCAAATCCCAGCATCTTCTCGACCGCCGCCGCCAAAGCGGTGTAGCCGTCGCCGCCGTTATTGATGCTTGCGGGGTACACGCTGTTTATCTTCTTGACGCTGGATTCGGAGTTTATGAGAGTGTCTCTCGGAAGGCTCACGACGTTTATATTGTCGTTCTCGGTATCAAAGCGTGCGACCATGATGGTATCGGTGTTGTTGCCGACCTTGTCAAGTCCGACGATGAGGAAGGTGAACTTACCGTCTTCCCTGCCTTCGGGTGCGACTTCGGGCGCTTCGGTGAAGAACTCAACAAAGATGAACCATGCGGCGGCAAGCAGCGCTGCGATTATCAGTATCGCAAGCAGGATCTTTTTAACTACGGAACCCTTTTTCTTGCGCTTTTTGGGTTTGCCTGAGCGTGAGCCTCTCATGGCCTCGTCCACCGCTCTCTGCTCGGCAATAAGCTCTTCCTCGCTTTTTTGTCTTTTCTCCCCGGTGTGCTTACCGTTGTTTTTATTTCCGTATAACTGCATTTCATTTTCCTCTCTCAGTCAGCTTTGCTTTATACCACTCATACGCCGAAACCGTCACTTCATACGGCTCCGCCCCATAACTTCTTATATCCTCAAGGCTCATCTCGAGCCCCAGCACCATCGCCGCATCAAGATCCTCGTACGCAAGCTCCCTGAGCTTGTCCACACCCGTAAAGTCCCGATTCGGCTCGATGTAATCCGCCATGTAAATTATCTTCTCAAGCAGCGTCATGTCCGGCTTTCCGGTCGTGTGCCAGCGTATCGCCGAGTACACCCTGTCGCTTATGCTAAAAAGATCCCTTGCAAGCGCCGCACCCGTCTTTGCGTGCAGCAGCTTTACGTTCGCCGTTTCATAGGCATCGTTAATGATACCATATTTTTCACTTAATATCAATTGTTCGGAAAGCACAAGTTTTTTTGTTATATCATGCAAAATTCCGGCTTCTGCGGCATCCTCCTCGGATTCGCCCCAGCGCTTTGCAAGCCGCACAGCCTCCCACTCGCAGCCCTGCACATGAGGGATGCGCTTCGGGGAAAGGTAAGCATATGACTGCTCCCGAAGCCATGGGAAATCCGGCTTTGCGGCGTAGTCACCGTTTTTCACGATCCTTGCGAAAACTCCGCCGGGCAGAAGCTCTCTACCGAGTCTCTTCGGCAGCATTCTGCGTATCTCCGTTGAGGAGATCGGCAGCGGGTCGTGCATAATGTATTTTATCTTGGCTCCGTATTCGCTTTCGAGATATTCCCCGTATTTGAATATCTTTTCGTCCTCACCCTCCCTGCGGGTGAAAACGAGCATGGTCACATTCTCTATCAGATAGCGGTACTCGTGCCATGTCTCGAAGCTGAGGAACATATCCGTGCCCATGGCGAGCATAAGCTCGGCGTCCGGGTACTCACGCAAAAGCTCCGCCACGGTGTCCGAAGTGTAGCTTTTGCCCGTCCTCGTAAGCTCCATATCCGTCACCTCGGCATACGGAAGCTCTTTAAACGCAAGCCTCGTAAGCTCAAGGCGCTCTTCTGCGTCGGGGCTGCCTGCCGAAAGCTCTTTGTGCGGCGGTATGCTCGCCGGGATGACCAGCACCCTGTCCGGCTTTGCCTGCTCGTAAACTGCTTGCAGTGACTCGACATGACCCCTGTGCGGCGGATTAAACGTGCCGCCGTATATGGCAATCTTCATTTCTTCCTGCTCTTCACCAATTCTATTTTCGGCTCTTTTATGTTTCTTTTAAACAGCACGAATTTGCTGCCTATGACCTGCACGGTCTCGGCGCCGCAGGCCTCCGCCAGCGCATTTGCCGCCTCCGCCGCCGTGAGCAGCGAATTTTCAAGCACTCTGCCCTTTATAAGCTCACGGGCCGCCAGCGCATTGTTTACCTCCGTCACCGTGTTCTCGGTAATGCCCGCCTTGCCAATCTGGATTATCGTATCCTCGGTCATGGCGATGCCCCGAAGCTGTGCTCTTTGCTTACTGCTTAGTGTCATTGTATTCCCTCAGTTTCTTCTTAAACTCCCGAAGCGCCTTGCCCCGGTGCGATATTGAGTAGCGTTCCTCGTCGCTCATTTCCGCCATGGTGATGTCATAGCCCTTGGGACGAAACACGGTGTTGTAGCCGAAGCCGCCGGTGCCTCTCTGCTCACGGATTATATCGCCGTAGCAGTATTCCTCGGTGCGTATAATGTCGCCGCCGGGCATAATACAGCATATACTACAGACGAATTTTGCGTCTCTGTGTTCCGCATTTTCCATCACGGAAAGCAAATAAACATTGCGCTCATGGTCGGTGGCGGAGTGTCCGCCGGGCGCAAATCGTGCGGAATATATGCCCGGTGCGCCGTCGAGCGCATCGACCGCAAGCCCGGAGTCGTCGGCAAGGGACGCAAGTCCCGTTGCCTTATACACCGCCTCCGCCTTGAGGTATGCGTTCTCGGCAAAGGTCGTTCCGTTTTCCTCGACCTCAAAGTTGCAGCCCGCTTCGCTCTGACTCAAAATTTCGATGCCCGTATCGGACATAAGCTCACGCAGCTCACGCAGCTTGTTTTTGTTGTTGCTCGCTAAAATCAGCTTCATTCCTTAAACAACGCCTCCACAAAGTTCTTTGCGTCAAAGGGAATGAGGTCGTCTATCCCCTCGCCGATGCCGACATATTTCACGGGAAGCTTCAGCTCGTTTGATATCGCAAACACGATGCCGCCCTTGGCGGTGCCGTCCAGCTTTGTCAGCACGATGCCGGTGATGCCTGCGGTCTCAAGAAATTGCTTTGCCTGTATGAGTCCGTTCTGCCCCGTCGTTGCGTCAAGCACCATCAGCGTCTCGATATCCGCATCCGGCAGCTCACGGCGCACCACACGGCTTATCTTATTAAGCTCGTTCATGAGGTTTGCCTTGTTGTGCAGCCTTCCGGCGGTATCGATGATGATGATATCCGCATCTCTCGCCTTGGCTGCGCATATTCCGTCATACACCACGGATGCGGGGTCACTGCCCTCCTCGTGGCGCACTATATCGGAGCCGGAGCGCTCCGCCCACACGTCGAGCTGTTCTGCGGCTGCCGCTCTGAAGGTGTCCCCTGCGCAAAGCAGTACCTTCTTGCCCTCCGCCTTATAGCGGGATGCAAGCTTGCCGATCGTCGTAGTCTTTCCGACGCCGTTTACTCCGACCATAAGCACGACCGAGGGTTTGGTCGTAAGCTTCATTTCGGGGTCGTTGTCGCTGAGCATCTGCATCAGGAGGTAAACGAGCGCCTCCCTTGCGGGTCTCGGCTTCATGATGCGCTGACGGTAGATCATGCGCTTATAGTCATACAGAAGCTGCGCCGTCGTCTCCGCACCCATGTCGCTCATCACGAGAAGCTCCTCAAGCTCGTCGTAAAAGTCCTCACTGTCGGGGTCGAAGTCACGGAAGAGCTCCTCTAAGTCCTCAAGATTCTTTCGGCTCTTAGTAAGCCCGGAAAACATTTTGTCGAATATACCCATATAAGCCTCCTCAGCCTTCCTCAACGGATCTCTGCGCCGCCTCAAGGTCAAGCTCTATGACCTTGGACACGCCCTTTTCCTGCATCGTCACACCGTAAAGATAGTCCGCTTCCTCCATCGTGCCTCGCCTGTGCGTTATCACGACGAACTGCGTTTTCGAGCAGACACGCCGCAGATACTCCGCAAAGCGCACGACGTTTGCCTCGTCAAGCGCCGCCTCGATCTCGTCCATAACGCAGAACGGGGTCGGTCTGACCTTGAGTATCGCAAAGTACAGCGCTATGGCAACGAACGCCTTTTCGCCGCCGGACAGCAGGCTGATGTTCGACACCGCCTTGCCCGGAGGCTGCACCTTTATGTCTATGCCGCAGGTAAGCGGATCGCTCTCGTCCTCAAGAATGAGCTGCGCCTTGCCGCCGCCGAACAGCTCAAGGAAGGTCTCTCTGAAGTTTTCGTCTATGAGCTTAAACTCTCTTGTAAAGACCTCTTTCATCTCGCCCGTCACGTCGTTTATAACGCCGAGCAGCTCCTTCTTCGCCTTTTCAACGTCGTCACGCTGACCCGTAAGGAAGTCGTAGCGTGTGCTTACACGTTCGTACTCCTCAATGGCTCCGATATTTGGAGTGCCGAGGGCGCTTATCTGCCGACGGAGATCCGCTATGCTGCGGCTCTCCTTCTGCAGGTTCTCGATGGGCTGACGCAGGCTCTGCGCCGCCGTGTGCGACAGCTCATAGTTGTCCCACAGCTTGTCGAGAATCTGCTTTTCCTCAAGATCGGCAGTGACCTTCTTCTGCTCAAGTCTTGCGCAGCTCCGCTCAAGCTCCAAAAGCTCTCGGTTTTTATCCTGTGCGTCCTTGTCCGCCTTCGTGCGTCTGCCCTCAAGCTCAAGCTTCTTTGCGTTTATCTCCGCAATGCTTGCTCTGACGGCTTCCGCCGTTTCGCTGAGCGTTCTGCGGGATGCAAGGCACTCCGAGAGTCTGCGCTCCGTCTCGGCCCTTGCTGCGTCGGCGGCGTTAAGCGCCGCCTTGCGTGCCTCCCCGTCGCCGGAGAGTGCGCCGAGGAGTGCGTTGAGCTGCGATATCGCAGACTCGGTCGCCCGCTTTTCGGCATTGTGCGCACCGATCTCGCTTTTGACGGAATTGAGGTCGTCGTTTGCCATCTCAAGCTCATATCTGAGTGCGCTCATTGCTGATGCAGACTTTGCAAGCTCGTCCCTTGCGGCATCAAGCTCACCGATCCTTTGCTCAAGGAGCTTTCTGAGCTTCACAAGCTCGTTTGCCCTCGACAGTATGCCCGTACCCTTTGCCGCCGAGCCGCCGGTCATGGAGCCGCCGGCGTTTATGAGCTGACCGTCCAGCGACACGATGCGCAGACGGTTGCCGCTGTTTTTGGAAATGCGGACGGCATCCGCCAGCGTTTCCGCAACCACGGTCCTGCCAAGCAGATTCGCAAATATGCCGTCGTATCTTTCGTCGAAGTGCGCAAGGTCGTATGCCACGCCGACAAAGCCGGGATCGTTTACGGGAGCGTCCTTCATCACGCTGCCCCTTATCGTATCGACCGGCAGGAAGGTCGCCCTTCCGGAATCGCTGCGCTTTAAAAGCTCTATTGCGCTGCGTCCGTCGTTTTGCGTATCGACCGCAATGTTCTGCATTGCGGCGCCGAGCGCAGTCTCAATGGCGAGCGCAAACTCGTCATCCGTGCGCAGAAGGTTTGCGACGGGGCCGTGTATGCCTCGGAGGTTGCCCCGCTTTTTCTCACGCATGACGGTCTTGACAGCCTTGGAAAAGCCCTCGTAGTCCTTTTCCATCTCCGAGAGCATATTGATCTTGGCGTCAAGGCTCCTCGTATCAACGCTCAGTCTCGACGTTTTTTCCTCAAGCTCACGGTATGCCCGCTCTCTCGATTCAAGCTTCATGCGGCAGCCGTCGATAACGTTTGAAGTCGATTCGGCTTTTTCGGCAAGCTCCATCAATTCGGCATCAATTTCCGCTATGCGCTTGTTGTTGAGGTCGATCTTTCCGCTGACCTCAAGCACACGCTCGCTTGCCTCCGCCATGTCTTTTTTCATGCGGGCAATCGCCGCTTCGCTGCTTTCGATATTGGCACGCAGAGCCGCAGCAGCGGCGTCTGCGTCGGCGACCTTTGCCTCCTCCGCCGAGAGCCTTGCTCTTGCGTTTTCGACCTCGATGTCCTTCTCACGCATCTTGCCGCTCAGATTTTCGGACGACGCATACAGCGCCTCAAGGCTTCTGTGGGCATTGTCAAGCCTCGCCTTTGCCTCGTTATACGCCTCGTTTATCTCGCCCGACTGCGCACGGAGCTTGTCAAGCGTCGCCATCCAGAGCGATATCTCCCTCAGTCTCAGCTCGTCACGCAGGACAAGGTACTTCTTCGCAGTCTCCGACTGCTTTTTAAGCGGCTCGACCTGAAGCTCAAGCTCGTCGATCTTATCACTGATACGGAGAAGATTCTCCTCCGTCTTTTCAAGCTTGCGCTCGGACTCCTCCTTGCGGCTGCGGTACCTCGAAATGCCCGCCGCTTCCTCGAATATTTCTCTGCGGTCGGTGCTCTTGGTGGACACGATTTCCGCTATTCTGCCCTGTCCGATGATGGAGTAGCCGTCTCTGCCGAGACCGGTGTCCATCAGGAGGTTATTTATATCCTTGAGCCTCACGGCTTCCCTGTTTATATAATATTCGCTCTCTCCGCTGCGGTAATAGCGCCTCGTGAGTACAAGCTCATTGCAGTCAAAGTCAAATATGCGGTCGGAGTTGTCGATTATCAGCGACACCTGCGCAAATCCCAAAGCGCCTCGCTTTTCCGTTCCGCTGAAAATGACGTCCTCCATCTTGCCGCCTCTCAGAGTTTTTGAGCGCTGCTCGCCCATGACCCACAAAATGGCGTCCGATATGTTCGATTTGCCGGAGCCGTTGGGCCCGACTATTGCGGTTATTTCTTTTTCAAATACGATTCGGGTCTTTTCCGGGAAGGATTTAAAGCCCTGAATCTCCAATGCCTTTAAATACAAGCGTTCTACCTCTGTACATCAATATTGCGTAAATTATACTATATAATAAACCTTGTCGTTATTCAATACCGAGTATAACGATTTTGCCTTTTTCCGTGTCACAGCTTTTGATTTTCAGCGCATCGAGCGAATACTCACGCCTAAGCGTCTCAACATTGCAGCGGTGCTGTCCGACCGTTTTCGAAACGTCGCTTGCATTTACTCCAAGCGTCACGCTGCCTCCGTGAACGTCGGAAAGCAGCTTCCTTGCGGAATTGAGCATGATGCGTGAATACACAAGCTCGCCGAGCGCCGGGTGATACGCTCCGCCTACTGCGGCTCCCCCCGACAGCTCCTCCGTCGGATTCAGACCGAGCCGGATTATCGGTATCCCCGCCTCCTCAAACATCGGCACAAGACGTGCGCACACGCTTACCGCCGCCTCCACGTCATGCTCCGTGTAGCTGCCGCTGCGCCACATATCGTAAAGCGCCGTGTCACGCACGATGACCGTCGGGTATATCCGAACCCCGTTCGGATGCAGAGCTATCATGCGCCGTGCGGTCTCGATCGCCGTCTCCTCGCTGTCTCCGGGAAGTCCCGTCATCATTTGCAGGATAAGCTCAAAGCCGTCCGCCATGATGAGCCGTGAGGCGTCCTCCACGTCCTTTGCGCTGTGACCCCTGCCGGAGAGTGCCAGCACCCTGTCGTCCATCGACTGAGCGCCGAGTTCAATCGTCCTTACGCCGTAGTGCTTGAGCCTTTTTAGTACCTCGCCGTCTATTGCGTCAGGGCGTGTAGATAGGCGTATCGAGCCTATGGTACCGTCCTCAAGATAGGGCGCCGCCGCCCTCAAAAGCTCCGTCTGACTGGCTTTCGGTATCGCAGTAAAGCTGCCTCCATAAAACGCCAATTGCCGCTTTGTCCCCGAAGGGGTCAGAGCGGCTGCTTTCTCTATGGCGTTCTTCACCGTTTCCGCCGTCGCCGCTTCCTTTTCCCCGGAAATACGGCGCTGATTGCAGAACACACAGTCATTCGGGCATCCCAAATGCGGCACAAAAACGGGAATTATGCTGTTTCTTGCTGTCATTTATTCATCTTCTTCAGCGCTTCGCAGGCTGCAGCCTGCTCCGCTTCTTTTTTAGTACGTCCACTTCCCTCACCCACGGTCTCACCGTCAAGGCAGATCTTAAACAGGAAGAGCTTGGCGTGATCGGGTCCCGACTCTCCGGCGGGAATGTAACTTATAACTCTGCCCGGCTTCTGCTGTACAAGCTCCTGAAGCTCGGTCTTATAGTCACGGCTGTGGCTCTCGCTTATGCTGTCGGGGTTTAGGAGGCTGCGCCTGATAAATGCGTCGGCAGCGTCAAAACCGCCGTCGAGATACACGGCGGCAAGCACCGCCTCAACCGCATCCGCAAGGATTGACGGACGCTGTCTGCCCCCGTTTTTGTCCTCGCCCTTGCCCATGCGCAGGTACTTTCCGAGTCCGAGGTACAGCGCAACATTGTGCAGGCTCTGCTCGCACACAAGCTCCGAGCGCAGTCGGGTCATCTTGCCCTCCGGCATTGCGGGCTTGAGATCAAAGATATACCTTGCGCTTATAAGCTCCAAAACTGCGTCGCCCAGATACTCAAGGCGCTCGTTACTCGATATGCCGTCTCCCCTGTTTTCGTTTGCGTAGGAGGAGTGCGTCAGAGCGTTTATAAGCAGCTCCCGATTTTTGAATTTGTACCCGATTTTTTCTTCAAGCTCGTACACTTTTACGCTTCCTCACCGATCTTCATGTATTCGATATTGCTTACAACGTCGTCTATAACGCCGGAGTCCGCAAATGCCTTTGCCTGACGGATCGCAGCGAACATTGCCTCGTCGTTGGACGAACCGTGCGCCTTTATGACGGGTCTGCTGATGCCCAGCATCGGAGTTCCGCCGACCTCGTTGGGGTCAAGCTTCTTTGCGATCGACTTAATGTCCTTGTAAAGTATCGCCGCTGCGAGCTTGTTTATCGGGTTCTTTTTAAGTACGCCCTTGAGCTCCTTAAACAGCAGCTTTGCCGCACCCTCGGTGGTCTTGAGCGCAATGTTGCCGGAAAAGCCGTCGGTCACCACAACGTCGGCGCCGCCCATGAACATGGTGCTTCCCTCGATGTTGCCGACAAAGTTCAGGTGTCCCTCGTCCTTTGCCGCCTTTAAAAGCTTATATGCGCTCTGCTGGAGCTGACCGCCCTTTGTTTCCTCCGCACCGTTATTTAAAAGTGCGACCCTCGGATTTGCGATACCCATGAGGCGCTTGGCGTAGAAGCTGCCCATATACGCAAACTGGAGCAGATACTCCGGTGTACAGTCGGCGTTTGCACCGCAGTCCATGAGCATGAATCCGCTTTCCATGCTCGGGAAAACGGGAGCCATTGCAGCCCTGCGTATGCCCTTTATGCGCTTGGTGATAAGCGTCGCCCCGGTGAGCAGCGCACCCGTACTGCCCGCCGAAACCACTGCGTCGCCCTCGCCGTTTTTCAGCATCGTCAGGGCAACGGTCATCGACGAATCCTTCTTTTTACGTGTGGCGGTACTGGGGTCGTCGTGCATCGTCACGATCTCCCGTGCGTCCACTATGCTTATTCCGTCGGTGTCGCTTCCCTCAAGGCAGGCGCTTATATCCTCCTTGCGTCCGACAAGTACAATGTCCACGCCGAGGCGTTGCCTTGCGTACAGAGCACCCTTTACCGCAGACTGCGGAGCGTTGTCACCGCCCATTGCGTCAACAATTATCTTCACAGTTAAAAATCTCCTTCTTCATCAGCTCGTCAATGAGCGCAAGGCTCCTTGCCGAGATTTCCGCATTCTTGTTGCGTTTGCCCTTCACTCTGTATCCGAGCGGTGAAATGATACCGAAATTGATGTTCATGGGCTGGAAATCGCCCACGCTGCCGCCGGAAATGTACAATCCGAGTGCGCCGATGGCGGTCTCCTGCGGGAAATCCACTGCTTCCGTGCCGAGAAGCCTTGCTGCGGTCTCGATGCCGACGAGCATACCCGATGCGGCAGACTCCACATAGCCCTCAACACCCGTCATCTGTCCCGCAAAGCTTATGCGAGGCTCGGTTTTTAAACGATAATAACGGTCGAGCAGCTTCGGGCTGTTCAGATAGGTATTGCGGTGCATCACGCCGTAGCGCACAAATTCGGCGTTTTTAAGCGCCGGGATCATTGAAAACACACGCTTTTGCTCGCCCCATGTGAGATGTGTCTGGAAGCCGACCATGTTATATATGGTGCCGTCCGCATTGTCACGGCGAAGCTGCACCACGGCGTAGCTTTCCTTCCCCGTCCTCGGATCTTTAAGTCCGACGGGCTTTAGAGGGCCGTAGCACAGCGTCGAAATTCCTCTGCGTGCCATGACCTCAACGGGCATACAGCCCTCAAACACTCCGGTGTCGTCAAAACCGTGCACCGGCGCTTCCTTGGCGGCGCAAAGCTCCTTCCAAAATGCCGTGTACTCCTCCTCGGTCATCGGGCAGTTTACATAATCCGGTGTGCCCTTGTCGTAGCGTGAGGCAAAGTACGCACTTTCCATGTCAACGCTCTCAAGCGTGACGATGGGTGCGACGGCATCGTAAAAGTGCAGTCCGTCGTCATTGCACAGCTTTGCGATGCGCTCTGCCAACGCATCCGAGGTGAGCGGACCCGTTGCGACCACAAGCTCTCCCTCGGGAAAGTCGGTCGCCTCCTCGGAGACGAACTCAACATTCGGGTGATTTTTGAGCTTTTCGGTTATGTAGCTTGCAAAGCCCTCTCTGTCTACCGCAAGCGCTCCGCCTGCGGCGACACGGTTGCGGTCGGCGCTTTCGAGAATCAGGGAATCCATTTTACGCATCTCGGCTTTAAGCAGTCCGACGGCGTTTGTAAGCTCGTCGCTTCTTAGAGAATTGGAGCAGACAAGCTCGGCAAAGTACGGAGAAGTATGCGCCGGGGTCATTTTCTTCGGCTTCATCTCCACAAGACGAACCTTTATGCCCCTTTTCGCAAGTTGCCATGCGCACTCGCTCCCGGAGAGCCCCGCTCCCAAAACCGTTACATTCCTCATCGTTTATTCCTTGTTCTTTCCGGCGCCGCTCTTTTTTGCGGTCTGCTTTTTTTCGCCGTCGCTCTTTTTCTTATAGCCTCTCTTGTCCTCCGGCACGAATGCGGGACACTCCTCGTTTATGCAGAAGCTCTTGAGCCTGCCCTTGCCGCTCGGCTTGAACAGCGTCTTACCGCAGGAGGGGCAGTAGTCCTTGGTCGGGACGTACCATGTCATAAAGCCGCAGTCGGTGCCTCTTTCGCAGGCATAGAAGGTGTAACCCTTCTTGGAGGTTCTCTTGAGTATGCGGCTGCCGCACTTGGGGCATTTACCCGGCATCTCAATGACGAGCGGCTTTGTGAAGCTGCACTCGGGATAGCCGGGACAGGCAAGGAATCTGCCGAATTTGCCCGACTTTACGACCATCTGCCGTCCGCAAATGTCGCAATGCTCATCCGAAAGCTCGTCGGGTACCTTGATTCTCGTACCCTCAAGCGCCTTCTCCGCCGCTTCAAGCTCCTCGTTAAACTCACCGTAGAACTCACGGATTATCTCTTTCCAATAGCGCTTGCCGGATTCGATGCTGTCGAGGTTCTCTTCCATGTTGTTCGTAAATTTCAGATCAACGATGTCGGGGAAGCGCTCCATCATCAGCTCGGTGACCACCGTGCCGAGGTTCGTGGGCTTGAGGTATTTGCCGTCCTTCACGACGTACTCGTGCGAGGTGATCGTGGAGATCGTCGGTGCATAGGTAGATGGTCTGCCGATGCCCTTCTCCTCCATCGCTCTGATAAGCGTCGCCTCGGTATAGCGTGCGGGCGGCTGCGTAAACTGCTGCTCCGGCAGCATCTTTTCAAGGTACACGGTCTCGCCTGCGGAAAGTTCCGGCAGCTTGCTGCGTATCTCGTCGGACTCCTCGTCCTTGCTCTCCTCGTAAACTGCGGTATAACCGGGGAATTTAAGCTCCGAGTAGTTGGAGCGGAATATATAGCCGTTGCTCTCGGCATCGATCACGACATTGTCATAAACGGAGTTTGCCATCTGGCTCGCCGTGAAGCGACCCCAAATGAGGCGGTAGAGCCTGTACTGCTCCGGTGTGAGATCCTTTCGCACCAGCTCCGGCGTAAGCTCGACGTTCGTGGGGCGAATCGCCTCGTGTGCGTCCTGAGCACTGTTTTTGGATTTATATATACGGTAGGAGCCGTAGTAATACTCCTTGCCGTAGCGTCCGATGATGAAATTCTTCGCCGCAGCAAGTGCAACGTCGGACAGGCGGAGCGAGTCGGTACGCATATAGGTTATGAGGCCGACCGAACCCTGCCCGGTGATGTTGACGCCTTCGTAAAGCTGCTGGGCGACTGACATCGTCCTCCTCGGCGTCATACCGAGGCGGCGTGACGCCTCCTGCTGAAGCGTCGAGGTGATAAACGGAGGCGAGGGGCTACGGTGCTTTTCGCCACGCTTTACGCTCTTTATCGAGAACTTGTGATCCTGCGTTTCGGCAATGACCTTTTTTACCTCGTCCTCGCTGTGCAGCTCAAGCTTTTTGTCGTCCTTTCCGAAGAAACGGGCGGTAAAGCTTGCGCCGTTTTCGCAGCCGAGTACGGCGTCGAGCAGCCAATACTCCTCACGCACGAAGTCGTTTATCTCCTTTTCACGGTCGACGACCATTCTCGTTGCGACCGACTGCACTCTGCCGGCGGAAAGTCCCCGCCTTATCTTCTTCCAAAGCAGCGGCGAGAGCTTGTAGCCCACGATGCGGTCAAGCAGACGGCGTGCCTGCTGTGCGTCCACGAGATCCTGATCTATGTCTCTCGAATGCTCGATACTCTCCGTGACGACCTTTTTCGTGATCTCGTTGAAGGTCACTCGTCTTGCCCGCTCGTCGTCAAGCGCAAGAAGCTCCTTTAAGTGCCACGATATCGCCTCTCCCTCACGGTCGGGGTCGGTTGCGAGATAGACGGTACCGGCAGTCTTTGAGAGCTTTTTCAGGTTGTCGATGACTTCCTTGTGATCCCTGACGGGAATATATTTAGGCTCAAAATCGTTCTCAATGTCTATGCCGAGGGTGCTTTTGGGAAGATCCCTCAAATGGCCCATCGACGCCACGACCTTGTAGTTTGAGCCGAGATACTTCTCTATCGTCTTTGCCTTTGCCGGTGATTCGACTATGACAAGATTCTTTTTTGCAGTAGGCATTTGCTGTCCTCACTTTATAATCAATGTAAACCTTTTGCCCGGTTCCTGTTTGACAAGACCCTCGATTTGCAGCATCGTAAGCTCCGAAAGCACCTTTGCCGCAGTGTATCCGCTCTTCTCGATTATCTCATCCACCTGCACGGACGGTCTGTCAATCACCGAAATCAGCTTGAGTTGGATCTCGCTCAGACCCTCAAGCCGTTTCTTCAAGTCAATATAGCCTTTGACGTTTTCATTGTCAATGACTTTTTTTGAAACTTTTTCTGTTTCTGGAGTCGGATTTCTTTTGGCATTCGCCGACGCCATGAAGTTTTCCGGGCGAAAACGCTCGATACTCCTGTGTACACGTTCGGGATAAAGCGGCGCATATTCGCACATAACGTCCCATCCCTCGGTCACGGGCTTTGCGCCCTCCTTCAGTATCGCATTGCTCCCGGCGCAGCGGACTTCGTCCGCATCTCCGGGAACGACAAACAGTTCCTTGCCCTGATCCGCCGCCTCGTTTGCGAACAGTCTCGCACCGCTTCTTTCGGGTGCTTCGACGACTACAACGCCCAACGAAAGTCCTGCGCTTATGCGGTTTCTCGCACGGAAATAGCTTGAATACACAGGCGTTCCCGGCGGATACTCGCTCACCAAAGCGCCGCCGGCGTGCAGCACGTCAAGGCAAAGATGACCCCTCGCCTGCTCATGCGGAACGCCGAGGACGCCGATAACCGTTCCGCCGGCGTAGAGCGCTCCCTCTGCTGCGCTCGCATCAATGCCGACGGTCAGCCCCGAAACCACCACGCCGCCGCATTTCGATATCTCGTAGCCGAAGCGCCTCGCCATTTTCAGACCGTAGTACGAGGCTCTCCTCGTGCCGACTATTGCGATGACGGGTTCGTCGTCGACGGCGGGAAGCTTGCCCTTGACGTATATGACCTTCGGCGGCAGATTTATCGACCGCAGCCTGTCGGGGTACCCTGCATCCTGCATGGTAAGTATCGTAATATTCTGATCGTTGCAGGCGTCAATTATGCGCAAGGCGGAGTCAAGATCACGCTTTTCGAGTGCGTCAAGTCCCTCGGTGTGACGTCCGGCGAGGCGCTTCATCTCGCCAAACGGCGCAAAGTACATCGCCTCCGGGCTGCCGTAGTAGTCCAGCAGCGCATGACAGGCCCTTGGGCTGAGCCCCGGCGCCATTGACAGCCAAAGCCAGTATTTCAGTGCCGACATTTGCTCACTCCCTCGGTCATTTTGACATTTCCCACATGATAACGGACGCCGCCACCGCAGCGTTTAAGGACTCCGAATCCGGGCGCATCGGTATGATGAGCTCCGCATCGCAAAGCCGCAGCAGGTTCTCGGAAAGGCCCCTGCCCTCGCTGCCGACCGCAACTGCTGTGTTTTTAAGGTCGAGACCCGTTATCTCGACTGCGTTATCGCTGAGCGCTGCGCCGTACAGCTTAAGCCCGCTTTCCGTGCAGAAGTCTCGCAGCGCACAAAGCTCAATGCTCATCACCCGCTGACGGAAGATTGCCCCCATGGTCGCACGCACGGTTTTGGGATTGTACAAATCCGCACAGTCACCGACAAGCACGACCGCACTTATCCCGAATGCGTTCGCCGTTCGGATGACGGTACCCACGTTGCCGGGGTCCTGCAGGTTCTCAAGCACGACGGCGCTGTGTACGGGCTCCCCGACCGTCTGCGGCATTCGCACCGAAAACAGCGGTCCGGGGCAGTTTTTGAGCGGCGACGCATAGTCAAACAGCTCGTCGGGAGCGTAGTATGCCGCAGCGTGCGGAAGTCTCTCCGCAAGCTCCGTATCGGGCGTTCCCTTGAACAGAACGGTTTTGATCTCCATCCCCGACGCAAGCGCCTCATTCAGCGTTTTGACTCCGTCGCATATAAATTCGCAGCATTCTCTGCGGTATGATGCGTCACTGCCGAGCTTGCGCAGATGAACTATCGTATTATTTTTTCTCGATGTAATCTTTTCCATAGGAATTATAATATAACACCCATTTGCGCTTTGTCAAATGTTCCTACAATATTAAATATAAGAAAGCAGAAAAAGCTCCCTGCCGATTGACAGGGAGCTTTCCCGAAACAGTGATATATTCAGGAGTTAAAAAGCATTTCGTTGGTCGACGGAACCTGGTAGCAGTACGGGAGACCGT
>CAVFTS010000028.1:0-23378 GCA_963625655.1 Oscillospiraceae bacterium | reverse complement strand
CAAGGAATCTGCGCATACGATATTGCCTCCAATGAGTAAGACTTATTATATATAGATTAAATATACCATACACCGCCTGCAATTGCCAGTATTCAGCCGAAAACTTAATAGTTTTGTAATAAAAAATCCAAATGCTGAAAAAGAAAATCCCGAAGTTTGAACGACTTCGGGATTTTCGCATAAATGGAGCAGGGTACGGGAGTCGAACCCGCCTCCGAAGCTTGGGAAGCTCCTGTACTACCGATGTACTAACCCTGCAAACATTATAAGTATACCACAGCTTTCTCCGCTAATCAAGTATAAGCTTGATTTATTTGAGAACCGTGTGATAATATATCATAGACAATGCCGCAAAATTTGCAAAAAATCGGAGACAAAATGAACATCAGATCGTTTATCGGAACAAAGCAATTTTACAAAATGGCGCTTGCGATAGCAATACCCATTATGGTGCAGAACGGAATAACGCAGTTTGTGTCGATGCTCGACAACCTAATGGTCGGCAGACTCGGCACCGAGCAGATGTCCGGCGTTGCGATCGCAAACCAGATGATATTTGTATATAACCTCGCAATATTCGGAGGACTGTCCGGAGCGGGAATATTCGCCGCACAGTTTGCCGGAAAGGGCGACAACGACGGTATACGCAGCGTTTTCCGCTTCAAGATATACATCGCCGCCGCCGTGCTTGCGGTAGGACTTTTCGTGATAGGTACATTTAACGAGCCTCTTATCAAGCTGTTCCTGCACGAGGGCGGCAGCACCGGAGACCTTGAGCTGACGCTTCGCTACGGTCAGGAATATACATATATGATAATGTGGGGGCTTGCGCCCTTTGCGGTGTCGCAGATGTACGCAACGACCCTCAGAGAGACGGGAGAGACGGTGCGCCCCATGATCGCAAGCATCGCTGCGGTCGTAACGAACCTCATTCTCAACTACATCCTCATATTCGGAAAGCTCGGCGCTCCGGCAATGGGCGTTAAGGGCGCAGCGCTTGCGACGGTCATCTCCCGCTTTGTGGAGCTTGCGGTCATCGTATCGTGGGCGCACAGACACACCGAAAAGGCCCCGTTCTTTGAGGGTGTGTACAGGACTTTGAAGCTTCCGCCGGCTCTTGCGCTGAAGATTGCAAAGCAGGGTCTGCCTCTGCTGGTAAACGAGGTCATGTGGTCTGCGGGAATGGCGCTTCTTACCCAGTGTATCTCCACGAGGGGACTTGCCGCAGTCGCTGCGACCAACATATGCTATACTGTTACCAATCTGTTTAACGTCGTGTTCCTTGCAATGGGTGCGACCATCGGCATCGTCGTCGGAAATCTGCTCGGAGCGGGGAAGTACGAGGAGGCGGCGGACACCGACCGCAAGCTGATTGCGCTCAGTGTTGCGTCCTGTACCGTACTCGGGTTGCTGCTTGCGGCGGTCTCCGGGCTTATCCCTCAGCTTTACAACACCACGGACGAGGTGAAAAGCCTTGCGACCCGGCTGCTTATCGTCGGCGCATTCGTCATGGTGCTTGACGCTTTTTCGAACGCCTGCTACTTCACTCTGCGCTCCGGCGGCAAAACAAACATTACACTGCTCTTCGACAGCGGATACGTTTGGGGCGTTATGCTTCCGGTGACGGCGATCCTTGCATATCTGACCGATCTGCCGATAATGCCGCTCTACATCATTTCGTACCTCACCGAGATACCGAAGTGCATAGCCGGATTTGTTTTGGTTAAGAGCGGGAAGTGGATTAAAACGATAGTCCCCGACGAGGTGTGAGCAGGCTAGACTTTGAAATTCATCTATACACTTTGCTTAAAATGTACGATTTGACGTTGACTGAAAAAGAAAACGGTAATATAATTGTAAAGCAACAAGAATACAGGAATAAATTACAGGAGGGAGAAAATGAAAAAACGCATACTCAGTATTCTGCTCGTCATTGCGCTTGCAGGCAGTCTCGTTATGGTTCCGGCATACGCCGAGAACGAGACTGCTCCTGCCGAGGACGGGACGGAGTATACCACCGTGTTTGTGCATGGCTTGCTCGGCTTCGGTTATAACGACAAGGTGAGCGATCTTGTGTGCTACTGGGGCATGACTTCCGGCAACATGATGGACTATCTCGGAGGCAAGGGCTACGATGTGGTTAACGCATCCGTCGGTCCGCTTTCAAGCTGCTGGGATCGCTGCTGTGAGCTTTTTGCACAGCTTACCGGCACCAAAACGGACTACGGCGCAGCCCATTCTAAGGCTTGCGAGGAGAGCTTTGCAAATGCCGACAGCGACTTAAAGCATGACCGTTACGGACGTGACTACACCGGCGCTGCGATAACGAGCGGCTGGGGCCCCGTCTATGACGCAAACGGCAAGGTCACAGGCTGGTACGACAACAAGCTCAACCTCGTCGGTCACTCCTTCGGCGGCCCGACCATCACGATGTTCCTTCAGCTTCTTGCCGAGGGCGACGCCGATGAGATCGCATGGGGCAAAGAGCAGGCGGCGCTTTACGGCGGCGACTGGCACGATTACGTCTCTCCGCTGTTCTGGGGCGACTACGACGGAGAGTATCTGATAAACTCCATAACCTCTCTTGCCGGCGTTCTGAACGGGACGACCTTCCTTTCCACCTGCAAGAACTCCGCAGATGCGATAATGTCGCTCGTTGCGGTCATTGCAAACAGCTTCGGTCTTACCGACCTCACGATCCTGTACGACTTCCAGCTTGAGCATTTCGGCATCACCAAGACTCCCGGTCAGGCGAAGTCAAGCGAGGAGTATTTCAGCTTCCTCAAGCAGCAGGGCTTCCTCGACGGCTACGACAACGCGCTGTTCGACCTCTCGATCATGGGCACCAACGACCTCAAGCAGGGCTGGGATACTTATGACAATGTGTACTACTTCTCCTATGCCGGCGACAAGACCTATGAGGATTCTCTTACCGGCTACCACAATCCCGATCCCGACATCATGCCGCTGTTCTCCGCATGGTCGTTTGACATGGGTCACGACGATTACAGCTTCGAGCAGGTCAAGGACATCCACGGCAAGTGGGCGGGCAACACCGATAAATCGTGGATGGCAAACGACGGTATGGTAAACACCATTTCCGCACGTTATCCCATAGGCGCCGCCAATAAGCCCTACGACAAGAACGCAATTGAGCCGGGCATTTGGCAGTGGAGCGACAAGGACTACGATCACCTGAGCTTCTGCGGCGGGCTTCTCGATCCGAGAGTTTCGTCCACTCCCAAGGAGACGAGAGCCTTCTATCAGGAGATAATGGATAACATTGCGGCAACGACTCCGATCGCAAAGCCCGCAAATCCCGATCCCGATCCGACACCCGAAAAGCCCTTCCCGTTTAAGGACGTTCCCAAGGACAGCTGGTCATATGACTACATAAATAAGCTGTATCAGGAAGGCATAGTAAACGGCAAGACCTCCGACACCTTCGATCCCAAGGGCAACGTGACGAGAGGTCAGTTTGTGAAGATGCTCGGCTGCCTTGACGGTATCGACACCTCCATGTACTCAAGCTGCCGCTTCGGTGACGTGAGCAACCGCAGCGTGTTTGCACCCTATATCGAGTGGGCGGCACAGAACGGCATAGTAAACGGCTACGATGCACAGACCTTCAAGCCGTCTCAGAACATAAGCCGTGAGCAGATGGCGGCGATAATCTGCCGTTACTGCGAATATGCGGGAATTGAACTTCCTAAGGTGAACCCGGCGACTGTGTTTACTGATGAAGACAGCATCTCCGCATACGCCATCGGCTATGTGAAAGCGCTTCAGGAAGCCGGCATTATCTGCGGCTATGGGGACGGCAGCTACCGCCCGTTTGCAAATACCACACGCGAGCAGGCGTGCAAGGTCATCTGCGGACTGCTGTAAACAATTTCATTTCAAAGAATCCTGCCGAATTATATCGGCAGACTGAAAAATGCATCGTTCAAACGAACGATGCATTTTTGTGTTCCTATCTTACAGTGTAGGTTCCGGCTGCAAAATAGTTCAGAGGATCTGTTCTTGAACCGTTGAGCCAGACCTCAAAGTGCAGGTGCGGCCCCGTTGACATGCCGGTCGAGCCGACGTAGCCGATGGTCTGACCTCTGGTAACCTGCTGTCCCGTCGATACCGCACGACTGCTCATGTGAGCGTACAGCGTTTGCAGACCGTTGCCGTGGTTTATCATGACATAGTTACCCCAGCCGCCGTTCCATCCGTCACTTGACTTAACGACGGTGCCGCTGTCTGCGGCAAGTATAGCAGTGCCGTTTGAAGCGCAAATGTCGATGCCGCCGTGGAGCTTGTACTGCCCGGTGACGGGGTGGGTGTAGTAGCCGTACTTGCGGCTTGAAATCGTCGTGCAGTATGAGGGCCACATAAGCGAGCCGGTGCCAACGACCTGACCGCCTCCGTTAGCGCCGCCGTTATTGTTGTTTTTCTCCTGCTCACGTTTCGCTTGCTCGGCAAGCTCCTTAGACTTTGCGCTTATCTCATCACGCAGAGCTTCATCCTGAGCGCTGATCTGACTTAACAGCGCCGAGTTGGAGCTGATGTCGCTTTGCAGGGAGCTTATAAGTGCGGTAGCTTCAGCAATGTCGCTTTCAAGCTGAACGGAAAGCTTTGTAAGTTCCGCCTTCTGCTCCTCCATTTCGAGCTGAGCCTGTTCATATTCGGCCTTTGCCGCCTTGAGGTCGGTTACGGTATTCTTATAGGAATCCTCAAGCTCACGGTCACTCTTCATAATATCGCCGACGTCGTCGATAAGACCGAGAAATTCACCAATGGAGTTGGCGCCGAAAAGCACCTCTATGTAGCTGTATCTGCCGTTTTCCTCCATGCTGCGGATACGTCTCTTGAGCTTTACAAGCTGCTCGTCCGCAAGCTTCTGAGTTTCTTCGACCTCTTTTGCCTTCTGCGCAATCAGATCCTCATGCAGTGCGATCTGCTCCTCAAGTATCTGTATCTGCTGCAAGGTGACGGCGTTTTTCTGATCGAGTGCAGTTTTAAGCTCGATAAGCTTGTCCTGCTGACCCTTCAGAGAATTTATCGTTGACTGAATATCTTTTTGCTGTTCCTTGAGACTGCTCTGCTGCTCCTTGAGATCGTCGATCTCGGACTGAGTAACGGCGTTGGCCTGTACCGGAATGAACGCAAGAAAAAGCGTTAAAGCAAGGATCAATGCGAGGAACAGCGAGAGTACGGATCGAAATTTAGTGTTTGACATAATGTACCTCCGTTCACGGTGAAATATTATATCACACCTGTCAAGTCTTTGGTTAACGTGTTGTAAACACTTGTAACAAGCAGAAAAAAGACGAGGCGGGGTGCTTACTTTTTTTATGTACGCAATTTACAAGCGGCTGAAGCTGTGTTAAAATATAACGAATTGTAAATTGTAATGATTTGATCGGTGAGCCTATGCTGGATAAACTGAAAACAATCGAAAACAGATACCTCGAAACCGAGAGCCGTATGGCAAGCGGAGAGCTTTTTGCGTTGCCCTCGGCATATACCGCCGCAGCGAAGGAGCTTAAAGAGCTTGAGCCGACGGTTGCGGCGTACCGTGACTATAAGCGTGCGCTTGATAGCATGGCGGAGGCGGAAAAGCTCCTGACCGACCCCGACCTCGGTGAGCTTGCACGGGAGGAATATCAAAGCGCAAAAGCCGAGGCGTCCGAGCTTGAGGAAAGGCTTCGCGTCATGCTGCTGCCCAAGGACCCGGACGCCGACAAAAACGTCATAATGGAAATCCGCGGCGGCGTCGGCGGAGAGGAAAGCGCTCTGTTTGCACACGATCTTTTCAGAATGTACTCGATGTATGCGGAAAAGTGCGGATGGAAAACGGAGATCGTCAACATAAACGAGACCGAGCTCGGCGGCATTAAGGAGATTGCCTTCATGGTGGAGGGAACCGGTGCATACTCACGGCTCAGATTTGAGGCGGGAGTACACCGTGTGCAACGTGTGCCGGAGACGGAATCCGGCGGCAGGATACACACCTCGGCGGCAACCGTTGCGGTGCTTCCGGAGGCGGACGAGCTGGACTTTAAGCTTGATCCGTCGGACCTGCGGATAGATACCTTCCGTGCCTCCGGCGCCGGGGGTCAGCACGTCAACCGAACCGAAAGTGCGATACGCATAACGCACA
The DNA here is from genome assembly GCA_963625655.1 of Oscillospiraceae bacterium. Classification (GTDB taxonomy): domain Bacteria; phylum Bacillota; class Clostridia; order Oscillospirales; family Oscillospiraceae; genus F23-B02. Next base: position 17,227 of record CAVFTS010000028.1, on the reverse strand, counting down.
TACCGACGGGTACGGTCGTTGAATGTCAGGACGAACGCAGCCAGTACAAAAACAAGGACAGAGCAATGAGCATATTGCGCTCGAAGCTGCTTGAAGCCGAGCGGGAGCGGCGTGACTCGGAGATCGCTGCGGAGCGCCGCAGTCAGGTGCGCTCCGGAGACAGGAGCGACAAGGTGCGCACATATAACTTTCCGCAGAGCCGGGTGACGGATCACAGGCTCACCGGGGACAGGCGTAACTTCAACATTGCGTCCGTCATAAACGGCGACCTCGACCCGATAATCGACGTACTCATCTTCGAGGAGCAGACGGAAAAGCTCAAAAATCATGGTGAATGATATGAAAACACAGCTTATAAAAGATGATATTGAAGCGGCGGCAAAGCTCATAAAAGCCGGAGAGCTTGTTGCGGTTCCGACCGAGACCGTGTACGGGCTTGCGGGAAACGGAATGTCCGAGGCTGCCGTCGAGAAGATATACGAGGTGAAGGGCAGACCGGCGGTAAAGCCGCTGGCGCTCATGGTGCATGACCCTTCGGCGATGAAAAAGTATTGCGAGGACGTGCCTCCGCAGGCGCTGAGCCTTGCGAAAAGATTCTGGCCGGGACCTCTGAGCATCGTTTTGAAGGCAAAGCAGAGCGTGCCTGAGATCGTGCGTGCGGGAGGGGAGACGGTATCTCTCCGATGCCCCGATCATCCGTTGACGCTTGAGCTTATAGAGAGGGCGGGGCTGCCGCTTGCGGCGCCGTCGGCAAATCCGTCGGGAAGGGAAAGTCCCAAAAACGCCGAGAGCGTGCTGGGCTACTTCGACGGGAAGATAGCGGCCGTCATAGACGGCGGCGAGTGCGGCATTGGCACGGAGTCGACGATAATCGACATGAGCGCAGCACCGTACAAAATACTGCGCAAGGGCGCACTTTCGGGGGAGAGCATCGCACAGGCGCTGTCCGATGAGCTGACGGTTTTCGGCATCACGGGCGGCACCGGCTGCGGCAAGACGACGGTTTTGAGCGAGCTTAAAAAGCTCGGTGCCTACGTCATCGACTGCGACGAGCTCTACCACGAGATGCTGAGCTACGATGAGGCGCTGCTTTCCGATATAAACCGCTGCTTCCCCGGCACGGTGAACGACGGCGTGCTTGACAGAAAGCACCTCGGAGCCTACGTTTTCTCGAACGCCGAAGCGCTTGAGGATTTAAACACCATCACGCATCGGCACATTCAGGCGGAGGTCGATAAGCGCCTGCGCACCTGCGCAATGCGTGGGATGAGGCTTGCGGCGATAGACGCAATAGCACTCATAGAGAGCGGACTTTCCGCCCGCTGCAAGACGGTCATCGGCCTCACCGCCGACACTGCGGTGAGGATGAACCGCATAATGAAGCGGGACGGCATCGACGCACAGTATGCGATGATGCGCATAAACGCCCAGCAGCCGAACGCATATTTTGAACAGCATTGCGATCATATAATCAAAAACGACGGCACCGAGGCGGAGCTTATTAAGAAATTCGGAAATCTATATAAGGAAGTAATGAATAATGGATGAAATCAAAAAGGAGCTTTTTTACGAGCAGAAGAACGGCTATGACCTCATAGGCACCGACGAGCGTATTAAGATGGAGAACTACAGCGCAGCCTACATCAGCTATCTTAACGACGCACGCACCGAGCGTGAGGCTGTGAAGCTGGCAATAGAGCTTGCCGAAGCAAAGGGCTTTAAGGAGTACAAGGTCGGCTCCGAGCTCAAGCCCGGCGACAGGATCTACCGCAACAACCGAGGCAAGGCGCTCATGCTTGCCGTGATCGGCGAAAAATGCCTCTGCGAGGGTGCGGTCATCGCCGGAGCGCACGTCGATGCGCCCCGCATAGACCTAAAGCAGAAGCCGCTTTACGAAACGGACGAGCTTGCGTATTTCAAGACCCACTACTACGGAGGCATCAAGAAGTACCAGTGGGTTACCATTCCCCTTGAGCTGCACGGAGTCGTGGCGCTCAAAAACGGTGAGCTTGTCGATATTGTTATCGGACGTGATGCGGACGACCCGCAGTTTGTCATAACCGACCTCCTGCCGCACCTTGCGAAGGATCAGGTCTCAAAGACCATGGCTGAGGGCATCACCGGCGAGGGACTCAATATCCTCATCGGCAGCACACCTTACGCAGGCGAGGGCAGCGACAGGGTAAAGCTTGCGGTAATGAGTATTTTGAACGACCGCTACGGCATCTGCGAGGAGGACTTCCTTTCCGCAGAGCTTACCGCAGTTCCGGGCTTCGACGTCAGAGAGATCGGCCTTGACCGTTCGATGATCGGCGGCTACGGACATGACGACAGGGTGTGCGCCTTTGCGGAGCTTCAGGCGATGTTCGACATGGACGAGGTCCCCGCCAAGACCTGCGTCTGCCTGCTTGCGGACAAGGAGGAGATCGGCTCCATGGGCGTCAGCGGTATGCAGAGCCGGGCGTTTGAGTGCTTCATGGAGGATCTTTGCGAGCAGCAGGGCGCAAGCCTCAGGCGCTGCTTTGAAAACAGCTTCTGCATCTCGGCGGACGTGAATAACGCCTTTGACCCCAACTTCCCGGAGGTCTCCGAGAAGCGCAACGAGGCAAAGCTCAACTACGGTGTCGGCATCTGCAAATTCACGGGCGCAAGGGGCAAGTCCGGCACGAGCGACGCATCGGCTGAGGTCGTTGCGCACCTGCGCCGCATATTTGCGGACAACTCCGTCGTGTGGCAGATGTGCGAGCTCGGCAAGGTCGATCAGGGCGGCGGCGGAACGATAGCACAGTACATGGCAAACCGAAACATCGACACCATAGACGCAGGCGTACCTGTTCTGAGTATGCACGCACCGTTTGAGGTCGTCTCGAAGTTTGACTGCTACATGACCTACAAAGCGGTTCTCTCCGCATACAACGAAAAGTATTAAATGACTAAAATCACCTCAAAGCAGGAAAAATAGCTTTGAGGTGATTTCTTTGGACGAGGTAAACGAGATAAAGGAGCTTGGTGCGTCGGCAAAGGCCACGATACAGTGCCTGACGATAGTGGGGCAGATCGAGGGGCATCAGATCCTGCCCGACGACACGAAAACGACCAAATACGAACACGTTATGCCGCTTTTGGCGGCGGTGGAGGAGGCACCGGAGATAAAGAGGCTGCTCATACTGCTCAACACCGTCGGCGGCGACGTGGAGGCGGGACTCGGAATTGCGGAGCTTATAGCCGGCATGAAGAAGCCGTCGGCGTCGCTTGTCCTCGGCGGCGGTCACTCGATCGGCGTACCGCTTGCGGTCGCAGCCGACATGAGCTTCATTGCGCCCTCGGCGGCGATGACGATACATCCGGTGAGACTGAACGGCGTCGTTATCGGCGTTCCGCAGACCTACAACTACTTTGCGAGGATACAGGAACGCATAGTGTCATTCGTGACGGGACATTCGCATATAAGCCGTGAGAAATACACGGAGCTGATGATGACCACGGACAAGATCGCAAACGACGTGGGCAGCGTCATCCACGGGGACGAGGCCGTGTCCTTCGGACTTATTGACCGTATCGGAACGCTATCCGATGCCCTGAGCTATCTTCACGGCAGAACCGAGGAGTACAAGTCTTGAAAACGGAGCTTTCGGGACTTGTACTTTTTGGCGTGTTGTGGTACAATAAATCTTATTCTGTTGAACAGCTTGATTTCGGAAAGGGGGTATTGCCCTTGTCGGTGCTTGAAGCGATAATACAGGGCTTTGTCGGGGGAGCGGGTGAGTTCCTGCCGATTTCCGGCTCCGGACATCTGTCGGTGCTGCGAGATCTTTTCAATATGGCCGGCGGCGAGGGACATATGCTCCTTGACGCAATGATACATATAGGCGCAGCCTTGGCGCTTTTGTTCGTGTACTGGAGCGATGTGAAGCTCATGCTGGGAGAGACCTCCGACCTGCTGCACGGCAGAGCTGCGGATAAGCGTTCTGCGGGAAAACGCTCCGGCTCAGGCGTCAGACTTCTGCTGCTGATACTCACGGCAACGCTGCCTCTTGCCCTTGCACTGCCGGTGGAGTCATACGTCCTCCTGCTCACGAAGGAAGCGGCGTTCGTCGGCTTTGCGATACTACTCACGGGATGTATCCTTGCCGTGTACCCGAAGTTTGCGGCGCAGGGCAAAAACGGCGACAAGCTGCTGTTTAAGGATGCGCTCATCATCGGACTTTGTCAGCTCGTCTCGGTGCTGCCGGGAATTTCGAGAGTTGCCGCAGTCATGACTGCGAGCGCCTCTGTCGGCTCCGAACGCAGCTTTTCCGTGAAGTTTGCGATGCTCTCCGGCATACCTGCGCTGCTCGGCGCCGCAATTTATGAGATAGTTATCGCCGCCTCTGCGGGCATCGACCCCGCCTGCATTCCGGCTTACATATTGGGAATGGTGTTTTCCATGATCGCAGGGGTCTTTTCAATAAGCACGATGAAGCTTTTGAGCAAAAAGAGCGGCTTCGGCGGCTTTGCGTACTACTGTCTTATCATCGGCGTGCTTACCGTGATACTTTCCATGATATTCTGATAACGGGTGAACGATATGCCTCAGACAACCAAAAAGAAAAAATCTGCAACAACAAAGAAGAAAAGCGCCGCATCTGCGAAAAAGTCCGCTGCGCCGGAGAAAAAGCCGATCCGCAGAGAGGTTTTCGGTGCGATCCTCGCCGTGCTCGGCGTGCTGACCTTTATCGGCTACTTTTCGGGTGATGCGTTTCTCGTGAGCTGTGTTTGTGCCGTCGTCAAGGGACTTATCGGCTTCGGCTACTGGGTATTCCCGCCGATGCTGCTCATCGCCGCATGGGGACTGCTGCTGCACCACGGGAAGCCCGTTGCCCTGCGCACGACGGCGGCACTTATGGTGCCGGTGCTTACCGGCGCATTTGCGGACATTTTCCATTCCATTAACCTCTCGAAGCAGACCGAGATATTCAAGACGCTGTACGAAGGCGGCAAGGAACTTTCCTGCGGCGGCGTCTTGGGGGGTCTGATCTCATACGGACTTTCGAGCGCCATCACCTCGGTCGCAGCGGGCATACTGCTGTTTCTGCTGCTTCTGCTGTGTATGCTCGGCGCATTTAATCTGAAACCCTCCGGCGTCGTTGCGTGGTTTAAGAACAGGGAACGCCCGGAGTACGAGCCGGAGGACGACGAGGAGGAAGAAGCGCCACCCGTCAAAAAGTCCAAGCAGAAAAAGCCCGCTCCCGTGGAGATACCCAAAGAGGAGGAGCCTAAGCCCGCACCTGCGCCCAAGCACAGAAAGAGTGCGATAGACATTCCTCTCGACGACGATTTCGACAAGCCGGAGGAGGAATCCGCAAGCGAAAAGACCAGCGTTTTCGGCAGCAAGATCCCGCCCGTCGGCACACGGCACACGGATAACGTGAAGCCCGTGAGCATCGAGGAGGCGGAGGCAATAGCCGGAGTAAGCTCCGCCGTCACGCTCAGCGGCAGCGGCAAAACCGCAGCGGCGGAGATAAACGACCCTCCCAAAAAGCTCGCCAAGGATGAGATCGCCGCCGAGACTGCGGCGATTGCCGGGGAGATCGCCGCAAAGGGCGATCCCGACGAATACGAAAAGCCCCCCATCTACCTGCTCAAAAAGGGCCATGCCGTGTCCGCAAGCTCCGATGAGGAGCTGCGCCTCAATAAAGACCGTCTCGCAAGCTCCATAAAGAGCTTCGGTGTCAATGCAAAGATCATCGGCTACACGAGAGGCCCCACGGTCACAAGGTTCGACCTTGAGCTGGAGCAGGGCGTGAAGCTCAACAGACTTACCAATCTTTCCGAGGACATTGCGCTTGCCCTCGGTGTCGTGAGCGTCAGAGTTGCGCCCATCCCCGACAAAATTTCCACGGTGGGAATCGAGGTGCCGAACAAGGTCATCAGTACCGTCTACCTTCGTGACATCATTGACTCGCCCAAGTTCAGGGCGGCAAAGAGCGTCACCTCGTTTGCGGTCGGTAAGGATATCGGCGGCGAACCCGTCGTCGGCAACATATCGAAGCTGCCGCACCTGCTCATCGCAGGCACGACCGGCTCCGGCAAATCGGTGTGCATGAACTCGCTCATAATAAGCCTTCTGTACAAGGCGGACCCCGACGAGGTAAAGCTCATCATGATCGACCCCAAGATGGTCGAGCTCGGCGTTTACAACGGCATACCGCACCTGTACATCCCCGTCGTGACCGACCCCAAGAAGGCGGCGGGAGCGCTGCAGTGGGCGGTCACCGAGATGCTCAAGCGTTACCGCCTGTTCTCCGAGGTCGGAGTGCGGAACCTGTCGGCGTACAACACCTACCTCGAAGAAAACGGACAGAGCAAGATGCCGAACGTGGTCGTCGTCATCGACGAGCTGGCTGACCTCATGCTCGTTGCGTCCAAGGAGGTCGAGGAGAGCATCTGCCGTGTCGCACAGATGGGCAGAGCAGCCGGCGTGCATCTTATTATCGCAACGCAGCGTCCCTCGGCGGACGTTATCACGGGACTTATGAAGGCGAATATTCCGAGCCGCATCGCATTTGCGGTGTCGTCTGCGCTTGAAAGCCGCATAATTCTCGACAATTCGGGTGCGGAAAAGCTTATCGGTATGGGCGATATGCTCTACGCTCCCATCGGCTGCGGAAAGCCGCAGCGTATCCAGGGCGCCTTTGTCAGCGACGAGGAGCGTGACCAGATTGTCAGCTTCATAAAGGAAAAGGCTGCGCCGCAGTACAGCGAGGACGTTATGGCGCAGATTGAAAAGGCGGCCGAGGAAAAGAACTCAGGCGGCAAGAAGGGCGACCACGAGGATGTCGCCGAGACGTCGGAGTACGACGAGCTGCTGCCGCAGGCGGTCGACGTCATATTCGACACAAAGCAGGCGTCCGTCTCAATGCTCCAGCGCAGGCTGAAGCTCGGCTACTCAAGGGCTGCCCGCATCGTGGATCAGATCGAGGAGCTTGGCGTTATAGGACCCTTTGAAGGCTCAAAGCCGAGACAGATCCTCATTACAAGGGATCAGTGGCTCGAAATGCAGACGGTCAGAGGCACCGCCCCGACAGAGGTTCTTAAAACAAACATTGAGTTTGCCGACGATACGGACGGCGACGACGAATAAGAGGTATGGGAGGGCGTGCGGTATGCCGCCCTCCCGACTGTGTATGAGGAATAAATATGGATCTATTCAAACCGAACATGGATGAAAAGCAGGTCGGGGCAATGAGCATGCTCGGACTTGCCCACATAGGCGATGCGGTGTACGAGCTGCTCACGAGGACGAGACTTTGCGGCATGGGTGTAAAGAAGGTGTCGGAGCTGCACCGCATGACCGTTGCGACTGTGAATGCACCCGCACAGGCGGAGGCGGCGCAGAGGATACTGCCGAAGCTCACCGAGGAGGAGGCCGCTATCTACAGACGTGGGCGCAATACAAAAGTAAACTCCGTCCCGCAGAAGGCGGATATTGCGCAGTACCATGCGGCAACGGGGCTTGAGGCGCTGTTCGGCTGGCTGTACCTTTTGGGCAGGCTTGACAGAATAGGCGAGCTGTACGACGCCGGAACGGGAGAGGAATAATGGCTCTTGACGCAATACTGCTTTCCGGCACGGTTTCCGAGCTGAAGCCGAAGATTGAGGGAGCAAAGATCGACAAGGTGCAGCAGCCGGAGCGGGATCAGATACTGCTGACTCTGCGCTGCGGCAGGGAAAACCTGAAGCTTCTTATCTGCGCCGGAGCGGGAAACGGCAGAATTCAGCTAAGCTCCGCAAGCTTTGAAAACCCCAAGGAGCCGCCCATGTTCTGCATGCTTCTTCGCAAATACCTCGTCGGCGGCAGGATAGTCTCGCTTGAGCAGGCGGGGTGGGAACGCCTTGTGTTGGTTGACATAACGTCAAGCAACGAACTCGGCGACAGCGTCGATCTCCGCCTCGCCGTGGAACTTATGGGCCGCAGCTCAAACCTTGTGCTTATAGGCGCCGACGGTCGGATAATCGACTGCCTGCGGCGTATGGACTTCGGCGGCGACGCAGAGCGTGTCCTGCTGCCGGGAATGAAATATCGGCTTCCTCCGCCGCAGAAAAAGCCGCTCGTGATGACCTTGAGCGCAGAGGAGAGATGCGGCATAATCTCCGGCTTTGAGCCGGAAAAGCCGATTGATAAGTCGCTTATGGACGCATTTTCAGGACTTTCTCCGCTCATATGCAGAGAGATTGCCGCACGCTGCCGAGGCGACGTTGAGCTTTTGCCGCAGGCGCTCGATGCATTCATCGAGACGGTGAAGGCGGGCGAGCTTACGCCGACCATGACGTCAAAGGACGGCAAGCCGACGGATTTCAGCTTTATGCGGCTTTGCCAGTACGGTTCGGAATATGAGCAGCAGAGCTTCCCAAGCTTCGGTGAGCTGCTTGACGCCTACTACTCGAGGCGTGAGAAATCGGAGCGCCGCCGCAGAAGGGCAAAGGAGCTGAGCCGTCTTGTAAAGACGAATCGTGACAGGATCGCAAAGAAGCTTGCCCTGCAAAGGGAGGAGCTTCTGCGCACCGAGGACAGGGAACAAAAACGCCGCAGCGCCGAGCTTTTGACGGCGAATCTCTATCGTGTCAAAAAGGGTGACCGCAGCGTTACGGTGGAAAACTATTACGAGAATAACGAGCCTTACACGATAACGCTTGACCCGCTCAAAACGCCGCAGCAGAATCTGACGGCAATGTTCAAGGAGTACAATAAGCTCAAGGCAGCCCGCACACACCTCACACAGCTCATTGCGGACGGGGAGGAGCGGCTGAGCTACTTAAACAGCGTTCTTGACGAGACGGAGAGAGCCGAGACGGAGGCAGACCTTGCCGAGATACGGCGAGAGCTTTTGGACCTCGGCTATATAAAAAAGCAGAAAAACGCAAAGCTGGAAAAGTGCAAGAAGCAGGGTCCCCTGCGCTTTGTGTCGGACGACGGCTTTGAGATACTCGTCGGGCGAAACAACACGCAAAACGACGAGCTAAGCTGCAGGCTCGGCAGACGAAGCGACATTTGGCTGCACACGAAATCGGTACACGGCAGTCACGTCATTATCTCGACCTGCGGCGAAAAGCCGCCGGAGCGCACGCTTTTGCAGGCGGCGTCGCTTGCGGTGTACTACTCCCAAGCGAGGGAGGGCGGCAAGACCCCGGTCGACTACACGGAGCTGCGCTATGTCAAAAAGCCTGCCGGAGCGCTGCCAGGCAAGGTGATATATACGGAGCAGCGCACACTCACCGCCGAAGCGGACGAGGAGCTTGCGCAGCGCCTTATAAAATGAAAAACGGAGAGGGTAGACCTCTCCGCTTTTCATTTTATCCCGTGCATAAAGCCGCCGATGTCCGCCGAATGAATGTCACCGCCGATAACACGTCCGCCTTTGACAAAGAGTGTTGCGTACACGGTTGAGCCGTCGCCGTAATTTGTGACTATGTAGCTGTACTGCATACACTTGCAGCAGCCGTAGGAGGTAAACTCAAAGCCCTGCTCCGACTGCATTGCGGCGTAGTCGGCGACAGCTCCGTCGAAGCTTTTTGGGAGCGTTACCTCTGCCTCCGTTTCGCTCGCCTTATCGACGCACCAGCCGAGGGAGGAGAGATATTCAATGCGTCCCTCGCTCGTGGAGACGTTGATCGTCTCACCGATGCCGAGGAAGCCGGAGGCGGGGCCGCTTATAATGACCGCAGCGATGAGTACGACGGCAAGGAGGATGAGTATGACGACGGCTTTTGCTTTCGTTAGCTTTTTGGTTTTCATGCATTTCACCTACAATCGGAGATTTTACACGGAGTTTAAATTTGAAGGAGAAATTTGTGCTAAAATAAGTTCAAATGTTTTGAAACGGTGAGAGTATGTCGGTTCTGAGACTTGACAAATATCTTTCCGACTGCGGCATCGCATCGAGAAAGGAAATACGGGAGATCATAAGAAGCGGCAGAGTGACGGTAGACGGTGTTGCCGAAACGAACTTCGCAAGGAAGATCGACAGCGGGAGCGCCGTTGCGCTTGACGGCTCTGCTTTATCTTATGAAAAATACCGCTACTTTATGCTCAATAAGCCCGCAGGCATCCTGTCCGCAACCGAGGACAGGGATCAGGCTACCGTTTTGTCGCTGCTCTCGCCTGAGCATAAGCGGCTCGGACTTTTTCCCGTCGGCAGACTTGATAAGGACACAACCGGGCTGCTCATTCTCACAAACGACGGCGACTTTGCGCACAAGGTCATTTCACCGAAGTCGGGCATTATGAAGCGCTACCTTGCCGAGACCGACGGGCACTGTACCGAGGACGACGTGCGTGTCTTTGCTGAGGGAATAGTTCTCGGTGACGGGACAAAGTGCCTCCCCGCAAGGCTTGAGCCTTGCGGCGGGCGATGCTATGTCACGGTCGCAGAGGGCAAATACCACCAGGTAAAGCGTATGCTTGCGGCGGTCGGAAAGCCGGTTTTGAAGCTTCATCGGCTTTCCGTCGGCGGACTTTTGCTCGATGAAAGCCTTTTGCCGGGGCAGTACAGGGAACTTGGTGCCGAAGAATTGTGCAGAGTGATGAAGCAAAATTGAACAAATTTGAAGCTGTAATTTGGCTGTTTTATCAAGTGAATTAGATGTTTTTTTGGAAACTTCACAAATTTTGAGGTGTTTTCTATTGAAAAACGCACAAAAAGGGATTATTATAATACAAGCGTGCAATGCAGGCTTATAGTAAAATTACCCATAGCGCAAGGGGAGGAAACACATATGTCAAGCAGAATTTTCCAAAGCGTTATCCTTCAGATAAAAGAAGCCACCGACAGATGTATCGGTATTATCGACGAGCAGGGTTTTGTCGTCACCTGCAGCGAGCTGCCTATGATCGGGTCAAGGCTTGAGGACTTCCAGAGCTATAACTACGATCTGTCGGAGCCGGTCTATGTGAGCGGCATCCGCACATACAGAATACTCGGCACGAACAACGCAAAGTTTGACTATGCCGTGTTCGTCGAGGGTTGTGACGAGCTTGCAAAGGTGAGCTGCATCATGGCGTCGGTTGCTTTTAACGAGGCAAAGACCAATTACGAGGAAAAGCACAATAAGGCTGCTTTTCTTAAAAATATAATTTCCGACAACATTCTCCCCGGCGACGTTTATGTAAGGACCAAGGAGCTGCACTTTGTGCCGGATGTGCCGAGAGCGCTGCTTTTGGTGCGTCAGGTCGAGAGATCGGACGTTGCTGCGGTCGAGGTCATGCAGAATCTCTTCCCCGATAAGCAGCACGATTTCGTCATCAGCATCAACGAGACCGACATCGTTATCATCAAGGAGCTGCCCGCAGGCGAGAATCCCGCCGAGGTGCAGTCCATTGCCGAGAACGTCGAAAAGACGCTTGCCGACGAGCTTCAGATAAAATGCATCATCGGCATCGGCACCACGGCGAGGCACCTGCGTGAGCTTGCCGACAGATACAAGGAAGCGCAGATAGCCATTGACGTCGGCCGTGTATTCGATTCCGAAAAGGACATCATCAGCTACGAAAATCTGGGCATCGGCCGTATCATCTACCAGCTTCCGACGACGCTGTGCGAGATGTTCTTAAACGAGGTATTTAAGAAGAATCCTCTTGAGACACTGGACGAGGATACTCTTGAAACAATAAACAAGTTTTTTGAAAACAACCTCAACGTTTCCGAGACGAGCCGTAAGCTTTATGTACACAGGAACACTCTTGTTTACAGGCTTGAGAAAATCAAGAAGCTCACGGGACTCGATCTAAGAGAGTTTGACCATGCGATTGTGTTCAAGGTCGCAATGATGGTCAAGCAATACCTTGACTCCGTGAACAGCAACGGACGCTGAGCGTGACTCAAGGCTGAGGCTACTTAGGAGGAAAAGCAATGGTTCAAATGAACAATGTGACGATGGTTTACGGCAACAGCGACGTTGCGGCGCTGGACGCCGTGAGCCTCTCGATAAGCGAGGGTGAATTTGCCTTTCTGGTAGGTCCCTCCGGATCGGGAAAGACCACCATAATAAAGCTCCTTACGGGTGAGATCCGTCCGACCGAGGGCAAGATCACCGTCAACGGCTTCAATATGGGCGAGATGAAACGCCGCAAGATGCCCAAGATGCGCAGAACCATCGGCGTCGTCTTTCAGGACTTCCGACTCATCGAGAACATGACCGTGTATGATAATGTTGCCTTTGCGATGCGTGTTGTCGGAGCCACCGGCAAGGAGATAAAGGCAAGAGTGCCGAAGGTGCTTGAACTGGTCGGACTTGAGGGCAGAGAAAAACGTCTGCCGACGGAGCTTTCCGGCGGCGAGCAGCAGCGTGTTGCGATTGCCCGTGCGCTCGTCAATAATCCCAAGATGATAATTGCCGACGAGCCTACCGGCAACCTTGACCCGGTTCGCTCTCTTGAGCTTATGCTTCTGCTTGAAAAGATAAACGATATGGGGACGACCGTGCTGGTGGTCACCCACGAAAAGGAGCTGGTCAACGCCTTCTCGAAGCGTGTCATTGCGATAGACGGAGGTCACCTGATCAGCGACGGAATGGACGGGTATTACAACTATGAGATTGAGTAAATTCGGGTATCTGATAGGCGAGGGCTTCCGCAATATCTTTACGCACAGGTTTATGTCCTTTGCCTCCATCACAATTATCATGGCGTGCCTTATCGTAATGGGCAGCTTTACGCTTCTTGACGTCAACATAAACAAGATAATCGACGACATCGGTGAGCAGAATCAGATAATGGCGTTTGTCGACGAGGACATGACCGCAGAGGATGCCACGGCTCAGATCCAGGCGAAGCTTGAGGCGATAGACAACGTTGCGTCTGTCGAGTTTATGAACCGCAGCGAAGCGAGACAGAACTTCATGGAGAACTACGACGAGAGCTTCATGGACGGAATAGACGACGAAACCTTCCGTCACCGCTTCATCATTCAGCTCGTTGACCTCAGCCGCATGGACGAAACGGGTCAGGAGATCTCGCAGGTCGCCGGCATTGCCAAGGTCAACTCGCCAACGGAATACGCCGAGAAATTCGTTTCCGTCCGCAATGTTATCAGCATCGTTTCGCTGGCGCTTATCGTCATCCTCGTGCTGGTATCCCTGTTTATCATGTCGAACACCATAAAGCTTGCAACCTTCGGCAGACGTGAGGAGATCGCCATTATGAAGATGGTCGGCGCCTCTAACGGCTTTATACGAGGACCGTTCGTCGTAGAGGGTCTCATTCTCGGACTCGTCGGCGGCGGGCTTGCGTTCCTCGCACAGTGGGGCCTTTATGCGGCACTCGAAGGCAGAGTGACGAGCGACCTGGGAATATCCTTCATAGAGATAGTTCCGTTTACGCAGCTTTGGCCCCTGGTACTGGTGATATTCATTGCCGTCGGCATCATAGTCGGCGCCTTCGGCGGCATTATCGCAATCAGAAACTACCTGAAGGTTTGATCGGAGGGCATTAACGTGAACAGGAGACTTATCGTATCTGTGCTTGCGATCATTCTTGTTGTGACCATGATACTAAGCTTAGTCCTGCCTATGGTGATGGCGGGCTAAAGCACATAAAGCGCTTGACGGACAGTCGCACGGCTGTCCGTCAACGGACTGTTTTAAGAGAGAAAGGGGAAAGCCCGTGAATAAAAACCCCAAATCATTTTTCGGCAAAAAAATCAAGCTCAGCTATTTTATAATCATTTGTCTGGTGCTTGTCGTGGCGACCGCCGTTGCGACCTACTCGCTTACGATCGGCGGTTTCGGTTCAAAAAAGTACCTTGATAATGCCAAAAAATACGTCGAGATCGAGAAAATTGTCTCGGAATATTACATCGGGGACGTGCCGGAGGATTCGCTTTACGATGCGGCGTGCGCCGGAATGGTTCGCTCGCTCGACGATCAGTGGAGCTATTACATGACTCCGGAGCAGTACGAGACATATAAGCTGTCCTCGGCGAACGAGTATGCCGGCATCGGTGTCACCATTCAGGTGAACGATGACGGTGACTTTGAAGTCATGTCCGTGCAGAACGGCACCCCTGCAGCGACGGCGGGCATTGCCGTCGGCGACATTCTGCTGGAGGTCGACGGGACAGCTCTTGACGGCATGGAGCTTGAGGATGTCAGAACGCTCGTGAGATCAAAGTTGAACACCGATTTTCAGATGCTCATTTCCTCGGACGGCACCGAAAAGACCGTCAGCGTGAACTGCAAGATCATATACAAAAGCCCTGTCAGCAACAAGCTGCTTGACGGCAGCATCGGATACATCAAGATCGACAACTTTGAGGCGGGCGCCGCCGACGAGACTATCGCTGCGATAGAGTATCTCATCGATATCGGCGCAAAGTCCTTCATCTTCGACGTAAGGGATAACCCCGGCGGTCTCGTGAACGAGATGGTGACGGTTCTTGACTATCTTCTGCCCGACGGCGACCTCTTTGTCAGCGTTGACAAAAAGGGCGACGAGACCGTGATGAAGTCGGATAAGTTCTGCTTAAAGTACGACATGGTCGTGCTTGTAAACGGCAACTCATACAGTGCGGCGGAATTTTTCGCAGCGGCGCTTCAGGAATATAACTGGGCGACGGTCATGGGTGAGCAGACCACCGGCAAATCGAGGAGTCAGATAACGATAGAGCTTTCCGACGGTGGTGCGGTGCATATATCGACCAAGGAATATCTCACGCCGAAGCGTGTCGATCTCGCCGAGGCGGGCGGCATTACTCCGGACATCGTGATCCACAACGAGGGAGAGGACGACAGTCAGCTCGAAAAGGCCATAAGCCAGCTTAAACGTTAAAAAAGATAAAAATCATTCTTAATATACGAAAAGGAGACCGTGTCATGTCTACCGATAACAGGTACAAAATGAGTCAGGAGCGCTATGATGCGCTGAACGAGGAGCTTCACTACCTTGAAACCGACAGAGCAAAGGAAGTCGCAGAGCAGATCAAAGAGGCCCGCAGCTTCGGCGACCTGAGCGAAAACAGCGAATACGACGAGGCTAAGTCAGAGCAGGGTAAGCTCTATTCGAAAATAGCAGAGATCAAAAACCTCATTGAGAATGCGGAGATTGTTGACAAAAACGACGGCAATATGAACAAGGGTGCTGTCACTCTCGGCAGCGTCGTGAGGGTAAAGGACGCAGACGGCGATGTTGAGGAATACACCGTGGTCGGTTCTCAGGAGGCAAATCCCATGGAGGGCAGGATCTCGGACGACTCTCCCTTCGGCAGAGGACTGTACGGTCACGTCGCAGGCGATACCGTTGAGGTCGAGGCTCCAATCGGTACCCTGAAGTACACGATCGTCTCCGTCGAGAATAACTGAACGAGGTAAGGTATGAGCGAGAAGAATACTAACGATACGCAAAAGCAGGAGCTTTCCGAGCTGCTGCAGATACGCAGAGATAAGCTGACCGCATTTCAGCAGGAGGGGAGAGACCCATTCTGCCGTACCCGCTTTGTAAGAAGTGCGTATTCCGAGGAGATAAAGGCCGATTATGGCGCCTTTGACGGCAGGAACGTTGAGGTCGCAGGCCGTATTATGTCCAAACGAGGCATGGGCAAGGCAATTTTCTGCCACATAAAGGACGACAGGGGACAGATCCAGCTCTACGTCCGCAAGGACGATCTGACGGGGCAGGAGTTTGCCGACTTCCGCAAGTATGACATCGGTGACATTGTCGGCGTTTCCGGCTTCGTGTTCAAGACCAAGACCGAGGAGATCTCCATCCACGCAAAGAGCGTCGTGCTGCTTTCCAAGAGCCTCAGACCTCTGCCGGAGAAGTTCCACGGCATGACCAATACCGAGCTTAAGTACCGTCAGCGCTATGTTGACCTTATTATGAACGACGACAGCAGACGCAACTTCACCATCCGCTCGAAGTTCATAAGCTACGTCAGAGCGTTTTTGGACGGCAGAGATTTCATGGAGGTCGAGACCCCCGTACTTAACACCATCTCCGGCGGTGCGACCGCCCGCCCCTTCATCACTCACCACAACACGCTGGACATTGATATGTACCTGCGCATTGCCACCGAGCTCAACCTCAAGCGCCTTATCGTCGGCGGCATCGAGAGAGTGTACGAGATCGGCAGGATTTTCCGCAACGAGGGCATGGACACCAAGCACAACCCCGAATTTACCACGGTCGAGCTTTACCAGTCCTATGCAGACTTTAACGATATGATGGACCTGTTTGAGGATCTGTTAAGCGGCGCCGCAATGAGCATACTCGGCACCTATAAGTGCAGCTGGCAGGGCGAGGAGATAGACCTCACTCCCGGTTGGGAGCGCCTTACCATGGCGGAGGCGGTCAAGAAGTACGTCGGTGTGGACTTCATGGCAATACAGAGCGATGCCGATGCGGTCGAAGCCGCAAAGAAGGCGGGCGTTGACATGGACAAGGTCGAGCCGACTTGGGGTCACGCACTGTACGAGAGCTTTGACCAGCTCGTTGAGGAGAAGCTCATTCAACCGACCTTCATCACCATGCACCCCGTGGACGTATCACCGCTTGCGAAGCGTTCGCCCAAGGATCCGAGACTCACGGAGCGCTTTGAACTGTTTATTTGCCGCAGCGAGATGGGTAATGCCTTCTCAGAGCTTAACGACCCCATCGACCAGAAGCAGCGCTTCTTAAAACAGGTCGAGCTGCGCAGCAAGGGCGACGATGAGGCAGGCATGATGGACGATGATTTTATCAATGCACTTGAGTACGGCATGCCTCCCACGGGCGGGCTCGGCATCGGTATTGACCGCTGCGTTATGCTGCTCACGGGTGCAAGCTCCATCCGTGACGTCATCCTCTTCCCGACAATGAAACCCCTTGACTCCGAAAAGAAGGCGAAGAAGCCCGAAGAGGCACCCGCCGAGGCTGCTCCTGCAACTCCCGTTCAGGAGGAAAAAATCGATTTTTCCAATGTGCAAATCGAGCCGCTCTTCTCCGATTTCGTCGATTTTGATACCTTCTCGAAGTCCGATTTCAGAGCCGTAAAGGTGCTCGCCTGTGAAGCTGTGCCGAAGTCCAAAAAACTCTTAAAGTTCACTCTGGACGACGGAACAGGCGAAAATCGTACGATTTTAAGCGGAATTCATGCCTATTACGAGCCGGAAGAGCTGGTCGGCAAGACCTGCATCGCCATCACAAATCTTCCTCCCCGTCCCATGATGGGCATCGAATCCTGCGGTATGCTGATCAGTGCCGTTCATAAGGAAAACG
>CAVFTS010000027.1:0-25885 GCA_963625655.1 Oscillospiraceae bacterium | reverse complement strand
CGCTGAGCGCAAGTTTCAGTTCGGTGACGGTCTGTATTTTTGAATATGTGATTTGACAGCAGGGTTATTTTATTAAATCCCTTATGAACATCCGCACCACGTCGGAGCAAAGTTCGCTTTGCTCCGATTTTCTTTTTTCTGAAAGAATAAAAGAAAATCATCCGCACGCTGCCTTGCTTCTCCTTTCCAAATCAAACCTACTTCGTTGGGCTGTGATTTGGCGTTACATGAATTGCAGCCTGAAATTCTCTGATATAACTCCGACCGAAACAGTCACCACAACGTGGCGGCTGCTTTTGGCCGACCGCCGGCACTGAAATATCATTTCTTGCCCAATGAGGTGAATGCTGGTATAATAAGTGCAGCAATGTGCGACATCGGAGGAGAGAACCATGAACGAGACCGAGAAAATGCTCACCGGGAAAATTTACGACCCGAGCGATAAGACCTTAGCCGAGATGAGGCTCAAGGCGCACAGACTCTCACAGAGATACAGCAGCCTGTGCGAGGACGACGCCGAAAGGAAGAAAATTTTGGACGAGCTCATACCTCGCCAGGGGAAGTGCTTGTTCCTACAGGGGCCGATATATTTTGACTACGGTGCTTTTACGTCCTTCGGCGACAATTGCTATGCAAACTTTAACCTCACCATACTGGACACCTGTCCCGTCAAGATCGGCGACAACGTGTTTTTCGGACCCAACTGTACACTCGTAACCCCGATCCACCCGTTCAGATGGCAGGAGCGCAACATCAAATTCAGGGACGACGGCACGCCGTATGACGACGAATACGGCAAACCCATAACCGTCTGCTCCAATTGCTGGATTGCAAGCAACGTGACGGTCACGGGCGGCGTAACGATAGGGGAGGGCTGCGTTATCGGAGCGGGCAGCGTTGTCACACGCAGCATTCCGCCGCATTCCTTGGCAGCCGGAAACCCTTGCAGAGTGATCCGTGAGATCACCGAAAAGGACTCGATAGAGTATAAATCCGAGCTGCTTTGACATTATCCAAGCCCGATTGTCTATTGAAATGCTACCCACAAAAATTGTATAATTTCCATATTCATTCCACGAGGAAAGAGGTATTGCAAAATGAATCTTCCCCTTGCGCTGGCATTCTTGTTTTTTGTCGGCTCGACTGCCGGCTGGGTCATGGAGCTTATCTTCCGACGCTTCTTCTCAAGCCGCAACCCGGAACGGAAATGGATAAACCCCGGCTTCTGCACCGGACCGTACGTCCCGCTGTACGGCTTTGGTCTGTGCATACTGTTCCTCGTTACCTCGCTTGACTCCGGCACTCTCATAAAGGACCCGGTTTGGAGCAAGCTCGCCCTGTTTTTCATGTCCGCCGTGGCGATGACCGTCATAGAGTACATCGCAGGTATTCTCTGCCTGAAGGTGATGAAGGTACGCCTGTGGGATTACAGCAACGAGTGGGGCAACATACAGGGCATCATCTGCCCGAAGTTTTCGCTTGCGTGGGCTGCCCTCGGTGCCGTTTATGCCTATCTTGTGCATCCGCACATTTTGGAGGCTTTGGCGTGGCTGTCCAACAATCTGGCGTTCTCCTTCGTGATAGGACTGTTCTTCGGCGTGTTTATAATCGACTTTGCAGACTCCGCACAGCTCGTCGTGAAGCTGAAAAAGTTTGCGGAGGACAACGACGTTATCGTGCATTACGAGAACATCAAGGCGCACATCCGCAGAGCGCAGGATCAGGCTGCTCAGCGGCATCACTTCTTCCGCCCCTTCCGCTCGGAGCGTCCCTTGAATGATCAGCTCAAGGAAATGCTCTCCACATTTGAAGCCCGCAAGCAGGGAAAAAAGGCAAAGGACAGAACATAAAATCTCGGAGTATGAAAAACAGGCAAGCCAGCGGCTTGCCTGTTTTTCATATATCGGCTTGTATCAGCTCGCATCGATGCTCGTTTGGAAAGAGCCGACGCAGAGGGTGTAGGTCTCGCCTTTCACGATGTCGGGACTTGAGATGATGACGACCTCAAAGTCGAGCTCGGGGCTGTGCGTTATGACCGTGTTTCCGTCGGAGTCCTTCAGCACGATCTGCGTTCCCGCCGATTGACTTCCGACCCTGAGAGCGATAACGCCCTGCTCCGAACCACTGAACGACTGCGCCATACCCGAAGCGCCCGTTCCGATAAAGGTACCGCCCGTGATGACTCCCGTCGTGTCGTAGTCGAGCGTTGAGGTGTCGCCTTGAGTCGGACCCGTCACGACAATGTGACCGCCGCTTATCTCAAGAGTACCGTTTGAGTCGAAGCCGTCGCCGTAGGCTTTGA
This sequence comes from Oscillospiraceae bacterium, assembly GCA_963625655.1. Lineage (GTDB taxonomy): Bacteria > Bacillota > Clostridia > Oscillospirales > Oscillospiraceae > F23-B02. The sequence continues at coordinate 23,583 of CAVFTS010000027.1, read as the reverse complement.
TGTACAGCTTGCCGCCGGAGATGACTATGCTGCCGTTGCCGGGCGAATTGCCGGGGTCACCGGTTGCCGAGTCGCCGGCGGCGTTAAGTCCGTCATCGGAAGCCGTGACCGTAATGTCGCCGCCCTTGATGTAAAGATGCAGAGCCTCAAGACCCTCGTAGCTTTCGCTTATCACCATGTCACAGTCGGTGACGGTCAGGGTGTCGTCGGCGTGTACTCCGTCGTCGCCCGCAGAGACCTCAAAGCTGCCGCCGGAGATGACTATGGAGGCGTTGGAGTGGATGCCGTCGTCGGCGGAGTTTATCGAAAACTCACCGCCGGAGATATACAGATCGCCGCCCGCCTTCAGACCCTTGGTACTTACGTCATCGCTGTCTGCATCGCTGCCGTAGTTGCCCGTCGGATCACCGCCGGGTATCTCACCGGGCATGTCGCCGCCGGGCTTTGCGTCGGGCTTATCTCCCGGACCGCCTCCGGGATTGCCGCCGGGGCCGCCGCCCATGAAACCGTCGCCGCTTTGCGTGTTTTTGGGGCCGTTTTCGCTTCCGCCGCCGCAGACGAGAGTGAAGCTTCCGCCCTCGATCTGCATATAAGCGCCGCTCGATATGCCGTCGCCCTCGGCCACGGTGCTGATGCTGCCGCTTTCGATGTAGATAAAGCCCAATGATTCGTCTTCGTTATTCTCGGCATGGAGGGCGTCCTTGCCGGACTCAATGTCGAGGCTTGCGTCCGCTATTCTGATGCTGTCGTTTGCGTCAAGGCCGTGGTAGGCCGAGTGAATGTCATAGTTTCTGCCCGTCAGCACGAGATCGTCCTTGCAGACGATACCGTGTCCGGCTGGGGAGGAGACGGAAAGAGCGCCGCTTCCGTTGATCGTCAGATCCTCCCTTGAAAACAGCGCTCCGTCAACGCCGTTGTCGGCGTTTTCAAAGGAGCCGCCGTTTGTGAGCGTGTTCTCCGTACCCTCGGCAAGCGTCACGAAAACCTTGTCGGCATTGTTTATGTACAGCGCCGCAGAGCCGCTGCTTGTGATGCTCGCACCATTTAAGACGATGTGCGGCTTTGCGTCGTCCGGGACATCAATCACAACTGAGCCGTCGTCGAGAGCACCGGAGATCACATAGGTCGCTTCCTCGGTTATGGTCACGACGGAGCCGTCTGTCTTAACGCTGTCGGAGCTTGCGGTCGCAGAGTCACCGTTTAAGATTATCTTGACCGCCGTGCTTTCGTCGTAGCTTGCGTCCCTGTCCCTGTCGGTGAACATATCCGAGGACGAGGGGAGGGAAGCCTCGTCGCCGTCCGTGCCGTCCCCGGAGCTTCCGCAGCCGGATAAAAGCGACAGGACGAGCATCAGCGCAAGCAGCACCGAAACATGTTTTTTCATCACTTTACCTCCGATCATAATTCGTTTGACGAAGTTTCCTGCCGGGACACGGCAATCTCAAGATTTCCGTTGCGGCAGCGAAGCTTGTCGATCATTTCTTTTTCCTCGGACGCATCGCCGAGCACCGCATTGTAGGTCAGCTTGAACATGCTGCCCATGTTCGTACTTTTCACCCGGATAAGTTCGTGCGAAAGCGTATATTCCGCAAAAACGTCGTCAAAAACGTCGGAATAGTTAAGATCCTCCGGAATCGTTATCGAGATCGTCCTGTATGCGTCGGCGGCTTTTTTGAAGCCGAGGTCGAAGCGGTTGTACAGAATGTATATCGCACACATGATGAGCGTGAACAGCACGGCAAATCCGAGGTAGCCCATTCCGGTGATAAGCCCGGCACCCATGGCGAGAAACAGCACGCAGATCTCCTTTGCGGTCCCCGGCACCGAGCGGAAGCGGACGAGACTGAAGGCTCCCGCCACCGCAACGCCTGTGCCGACGTTGCCGTTCACCATCATTATCACGACGCAGACCACCGCAGGAAGCAGCGCCAGCGTTACGACGAAGCTTTTTGTGCAGCGGGTGCGGTACATATAGGTCAGCGCCATGAGCAGACCGAGCACGAGCGAAAGCCCGATGCAAAGCAGAAAGTCCGTGACCCCGATGACCGAAACAAGGTCGGAGTCGAAAATACCTTTGAATATGTTGTCAAGCATTTACAGCCACCTCCGAAGTGAATTTGTTTGCTCCGCAAAGCTGCGGAAAGATGAGCGTTTTGTACGCAGTACCGTACTTGGAAAACGAGGTCTTGCGGATATGCTCCCTTGAGAGTATCTCGGTCATCCACAGCGGGATGCCGCCGGAGCATTTGATCTCCATGATCACCGTGCCGGGCGGCAGTATCACCGTCCCGTAGACCTCGGCTTCGAGCGAAAGCTCCTCCTGACGGCACAAAATATTGTCATCGAAGGTCACACGAAGGTCGCCGCCGTCTCGGCTGCGGTAGGACTCCCTTTCGTATGAGAGAAACAGCGCAGGGTGCAGCGTCTCGTAATGCTCAAGAAAGTAGTCGATCTCGTTTGAAATTTGAGTGTGAGCTTTGCAGTGCGCCTTGCCTGCGACCCAATCCGCCGCCTCCCGTTCCGGCAGCGAGATACGGCGCTTGTAAACGACGGAGCGGTACTTTTTCTTGAGTTCGACAAACACCGTACCGTCGGGCGATGCCTGATTGTAGCTGCGCAGACGAAGCTTCTCCTTGTAGGTCGGCTTTTCGATCGACCGCCGCACGAGCAGGTAGCTGTCCGTGTCGTAGTAGATGTTGCGCACGGTCGTCCTGCCGTAATCCTCCGGCGCCATGTGTTCGCTCATTGCGGTGACGACTCTTTCCTTTTGCTCGGAAGTCAGTATATATTTAAGCTCATAGCGCTTGAAAACCGTCTTGTAAGCCATAAAAAAATCTCCCGTACTGTTGATGATACCATTGTACGGAAGGTTTATTGAAATAAGATTGAAGCTTTTAAATTTTCTGCTTTTGCGGTATCGTTGCCGTAAACTCGACCTTGTTATCGTGACATTTAAGCTCAAGCTTTCCCTTGTGTGAGCTTACGATAGCCTTTGCGATGGCAAGCCCCAGACCGTAGTGCTTTTCCTCGGAGCTGCGGGCTTCGTCGGCACGGTAAAAGCGCTCGAACAAACGCTCCGCCGTCTCCTTCGGGATGGGGTCGCCGTCGTTTATGACCGAAAGCACGGCGGAGTTTTTTGCCTGCGTGAGACGCACCAGCACCTCGCCGCCGCCCTTGCCGTGGCGTATCGCATTGTCAACAAGGATGGACACGAGCTGAGCGAGTCTGTCGGCGTCGCCGACGACCGAAACATTGTCTTTGATCTCGGTATTCAGCCGCTGACCGTGTTCAAAGGCGATGCTTTCAAAGGCGAGCGTTCCTCCGGAAACGAGACGGCTGAGATCCAGATCCTCCGTCCGCGGCTTTACGTTCTCCGTGCGGGCAAGCTCCAAAAGCTGACCGACGAGACTTCCCATGCGCTCGTTTTCGTAGCGGATGTTGTCGAGCCACTGATTTTCGCCGATCTCCCTTGACAGAAGCTCGGCGTTTGCGCTCACCACCGAGACGGGTGTTTTCAGCTCGTGTCCGGCATCCGAGATAAACTGCTTCTGCTTTTCGTAGCTCTCCTCAAGGGGAGAAACGATGCGCTTCGCAAGATACACCGCAACGAAGAACAGCAGCACGATCGCAGCGCCGCCGAAGATGAGCGTGTAGCGGAACAGCGTACCCATGCTGCCCCGAATGATGGTGTTGTCCATGAAGGCGACGAGCGTGTATCCGCCCTTGTCGGCCTTGTAATATATCAGCCCGTTTATCACTCCGTCGGCGGAGCTTTCGCCCAAAACACTCTGCGCAAGGCTTTGCAGCTCCTCGTCGGAAAGAACCTCGTTTTGGGCGTTCTCGGTTTTCAGCACCTCACCGTCGTAGGAAACGGCAACGGAGTAGAAGGTCGAGAGCTTAAAACGATCGGTGTCGGCATGGGGCCCCTTGTCCTGCAGAGGACCGTTCGGGACGGGTGCGCCGTCGTCGGGTCTGTCCAATGCGTACAGCGCCGAATATTCCTTGAGCATCTCAAGGTTCGTGGCGTTGACCTCGAAATAGCTGGAGAGATATATGAGCGCCAGCGTACCCAGCCACAGCAGCGTTAAAACGCCCATTATTGCGGCAACTATCCTTATTCTCGATTTTTTAAACATCATCATACCTCAGCTCATAACCGATGCCCCTGACGGCCTTGATCGTTGTCTTTGCGCCTACAAATGCAAGCTTTTTGCGGGTGAAGCTCATGTACACCTCGACGTTGTTGTACTCCGACTCGCTGTCGTAGCCCCAAATTTTGAGCGCAAGCTGCTCACGGGTAAGCACCCGGTTGCCGTTTGCGATGAGATATTCAAGGATACGGTACTCCTTCTCGCCGAGCCTCACGCTTTGCGCATTGGAGGTGCAGCGCAGGGTGGGCGCCGCCGAGTCGAGGACTATGTCTCCATAGCTGAGAGTGCCGTCCGGCGTGTCGATGCTGCGCCGTGTGAGCGCCCGAAGCCGTGCAAGCAGCTCCTTCGCCATAAAGGGCTTTGTGAGATAGTCGTCGGCACCGCTGTCGAGACCGCATACCTTATCGTCAAGCTCGGACTTTGCCGTGAGCATAAGTATCGGCGTGCGAATGCCGCTTTTCCGTGTGCGCCTTGCTATCTCGTAGCCGTTCATGCCGGGGAGCATGACGTCCAAAATAATGATGTCGTAGATGCCGCTTTCGGCGGCAGCCAGACCATCGGGACCGTTGTCAAAGTGATCGACCTCGTACTTTTCGAGACGCAGTATCTCACAGAGAGCCTGCGCCATTCTTTTTTCGTCTTCAACAAGCAGCAAACGCATAATAACACCTCTATGCTGTGCATTATATCATGAAAGCTTGAAGAATGATTGAAAAATCTTAAAAGAGTAAGAAAGACATTTTGCTCGACCTGTCGTTATTTACAAAGCTTTGACTTGAGATTTTTTGCGCTATACTGTACAATATAAGCATAAATGTGAAAGGAGCTCAAAAATGAAAGCAAAAAAATTGATTTCGATCCTTTTGTGTATACTGCTTGTTTCGGCGCTTACCGTTCCTGCGTTTGCGGCGGATTTCTCGGATACGGAGGGTCACTGGGCGGAGCACCAGATAGATCTGGTTGCGAGGGCAGGTATCGTCGGCGGCTATACTGATGGCAGCTTCAAACCCGACGAATATATTACGAGAGAGCAGTTTGCAAAGGTCGTTGCAAACTTTATGGGCTACACCGAAAAGGGAGATGTCAGCGCATTTGCCGACGTTGATCCGAACGGCGTACTCACGCCATATGTTGCTTTGTGCGTAAAGGCCGGCGTTCTCGGCGGCTATTCAGACGGCACAATGCGTCCGAAGCAGCCTATCACCCGTGAGCAAGCGGCCGCCATGCTGTGCAGAGCCTTCAAGCTCCACACCGACGGACTTTCCACGAGCTTTAAGGACAAGGCAAACATAACTCCCAAGCTTGACTGCGAGGTTGCGGCGCTTGAGCTTACGGGACTTATCCTCGGCTACACCAACGGCGATTTCGGACCCAAGGACAACCTCACGAGAGCGCAGATGATGGTCATAATCAGCAGACTTCTCGTTGACGCAAACGGCAACTTTGCCACGGCGCAGATCATAAACAACAACGGCGTCGAGGACGTTACCGTGAACATGATCGCATATAAAGATTACTCCCTGAGCATGAACGTTCCCGACAAAAAGATCAGCGCAGACAAGTTCCTCGTCAGGGCGAATATTGAGTCGTTCCCCGGAGTGGTGAATCTTCCCGCCATTTTCGGCAACATCTTAAAGGGACTCCTCGGTGAAAGGGAGACCGAGATAGACACGGGTATGACCGGTGAGTACGACATCAAGGAGCTTGCCTATAACGCATTCCGCTTTAACTTCGGCACCGTCCGCCTCGACGTCAACAACAGACAGTGCATCTATAACATCTACAGCAAGGTCCTTGACGACGGCAGCGTGGATGTGCTTGCGACCCCGACGAAAAGCTCCGACGCCGCACTTGCGGTTGCGCAGATAATGAGTCTCGATAACATCAGCTTTGACCTCACGACGAAAGGCAGCGCTTTCACTCTCGCAAACGGCTCCTACCTTCAGATAGGCACCGAGAGACTGTGCTTTAAGGACGATTACAGCGGTAACCTCGTGATAAACGACACAACTACATCCGATGCGGCGAAAGCGGCTCTCACCGTAAAAACCGGCTGCACCGAGACCGATCAGGCGACCGTTTTCATCAAGGCGGGCACCTCCGTAACGACCGACAAGGGTACAATCGTTCTCAAGAAGAACATTACCATGACCGTGAACGGCATCCTCGGCGACTATGACGGCACCCTCTCCGAGATCGTCAATGCCGACACCGCAGACTTTTATAAGTATGTAGCACTTGCAAACGAGCTTATGAACGCCTACAACGGCTCCGTGCTGTATGTCAAGATGACGATAGCATAACACACGGATAAACGGGATAAAATTAGCCATGAATAAAAATCAAGCCACAGCAAGAGCTTATAGATTTATGGGTAGGCTGGGCATGGTCGCTTCGGCAGTCGGCATGGCGATCCTGTTATTTACAAAATGATAAAATTTAAAAGTTGAGCAATCAATAAAGAGCGGTCGAGGGAAACCTCGACCGCTTTCTGCACAAAAAGAGCAAAAGTTCCAAAAATATGTTATGACGCTGCAATCCCCTGATACCGCACGTGCCGCTGTCCCCATACCACGTTAAGGCACGGCAGATAATAATTACCCCGCAATTCGCACCAAAGCCCGTTCTTTTCGTCAAAAATGTACTTGTCCGTGTTGATTGCCCTTCTTTTCGATTTCACCACGATTATATTAGAATCGAGAGGACGAATCGAATGTGCGGATTGCTCTTATTAACGGCAAGGTTGCCTGCTCATATAGAAAAACCGAGAATAGTATTTATTGATACTAATCTCGGTTTTTTCTCGCCTTTACAACGCCCTGATAAGCCGTATTCAATACTTCGTAAAAGTCAGAAGCACAGGCTTCGGCGTTTTGAATGTTCAATTTGTTATCAGCCGCCCCAAGCGGTCTTGGAGTAGGTGAAGGTGATGCCGGGGTAGTAGGACTGCGGATCGACACGGGAGCCGTTGACTCTGACCTCAAAGTGGAGGTGAGGACCAGTGCTGCGGCCTGTCGAGCCGACGTAGCCGATCGTCTGACCTGCGGAGACGCTCTGGCCGACCGTTACGGAGCAGACGCTCATGTGAGCATACAGCGTCTGAATGCCGTTGCCGTGATTTATCATTACATAGTTACCGTAACCGCCGTTATAAGCACTGTTGTTGTAAGCGGTGACGACGGTGCCGCTGCCGGCGGCGTATATTGCGGAACCGTAGCTCGCTCCGATATCGGTGCCGCCGTGTGTGCCGTACTGACCCGTGATGGGATGCTTACGGTTGCCCTGAACGCTGGTGATGTAGGTGCAGTAGGAGGGCCAAACGGTAAGCGTACCGCTGCCGGAGGGGGTGGAGGGATTTGAAGGACTGGACGGATTCGAGGGCTTGTTCTGATCGTTAAGCTCCTGAATCTTTTGATTTATCTTGTCCTGCATTTCCTTATCCTGAGCGTTAAGCTGGCTGAGAATAGCGGAGTTGGCGTTAATGTCACCTTCAATTTCCGAAATAGCGGCATTGGCTTCGGCTATATCCTCCTGAAGCTGGGCCGAGAGGTTGGTAAGCTCTGCCTTTTGCTCTTTAAGTTCAAGGCGTGCCGCTTCATACTCGGATTTTACGGCCTTGAGATCGGTTACGGCTTCCTTATAGGAGTTTTCGAGATCACGGTCGCTCTTCATAATATCGCCGATGTCGTCCATGAGGCTGAGGAATTCGCTGATGGACTCGGCACCGAAAAGGACGGCAACATAATTATATCTGCCGTTTTCCTCCATGTTGCGGATGCGCACCTTGAGCTTGCTGAGCTGTTCATCGGCAACGGCCTGAGCCTCCTCAAGCTCGACCGATTTCTGCTCGATAAGCTCCTCGTGAAGCGTGATCTGCTCCTCAAGGTTCAGAATCTGTTGGAGAGTAATGGCGTTCTTTTCATCAAGGGCGGTTTTAAGCTCAATGAGCTTATCCTGCTGACCCCGAAGGGAATTTACGGTGTTCTGAATGTCATTCTGCTGCTCCTTGAGCTGATTGCGCTGTTCCTTGAGTTCGTCGATCTCCGCCTGCGTGGTTGTCGCATTCGCTTCCGTCGGAGCAAAGCAAAGTACCAAGCTGAGCATAAGCATCAGACTGAGCAAAACCGAAACCGCTGATTTAAATCGCTTTCCAAACATATTAGTCTCCTGTAGTCGTCGGGGTTAAGTACAAAACATATCACTTTATTATTATACACTACTTGTCAAGGAGTTTGTTAAGATAGTTTTAAAAATAAGCTGACAGGGGTTCAGCTTAAAAGAACACAGGCACCGCCAAACGGCGATGCCTGTGTTAAAGTGACGGATCAGAAGTGGAGCAGACCGCTTCCGAATGCAGCTGCGAAAACGGTGGAAACAACGGTCATCAGCTTGATGAGGATGTTGATGGAGGGACCAGAGGTGTCCTTGAACGGGTCGCCTACGGTGTCGCCGACGACTGCTGCCTTGTGAGCGTCGGAGCCCTTGCCGCCGTGGTTGCCTTCCTCAATGTACTTCTTGGCGTTATCCCATGCGCCGCCTGCGTTGGACATGAACATTGCCATCATAACACCGGTGACGAGTGAACCCGCAAGCAGACCGCCGAGAGCGGCAGGCCCGAGAATGAAGCCGACTGCGAGGGGAACGATAACTGCCATGAGACCGGGAACGAGCATTTCCTTGAGAGCTGCGGTGGTGGAGATCGCAACACACTTCTTGTAGTCGGGCTTGCCCTTGCCTTCCATGATGCCGGGGATCTCACGGAACTGACGGCGAACCTCTTCGATCATCTTGTTGGCAGCCTTGGAAACGGAGTCCATGGTCATTGCGGAGAAGACGAAGGGAAGCATACCGCCGATGAGCAGACCGATGACGACTGCGGGATCGAGAATGCTGATACCCGCCTTGCTGAGAGAAACAACCCCCTCTGCAGTTTCGACCGTTGCTGCCTCTGCGAAGGAAACGAAGAGTGCGAGTGCGGTCAGAGCGGCGGAGCCGATAGCGAAGCCCTTGCCCATTGCTGCGGTGGTGTTGCCGACTGCATCGAGCTTGTCGGTGATCTCACGGACGGAGGGGTCGAGACCGCTCATCTCGGCGATACCGCCGGCATTATCGGCGATAGGACCGTAAGCGTCGACCGCAACGGTGATACCGGTGGTGGAGAGCATACCGACTGCCGCAAGTGCGATACCGTAGAGGTCGGCGCACTTGTAGGAAATAAAGATTGCAACGCAGATCAGAACGACGGGGATCCAGGTGGACATCATGCCGACTGCAATGCCGGAGATGATGGTGGTGGCAGAGCCGGTCTCGGACTGATTGGCAATTTTCTTAACGGATTTGTAGTCACCGGAGGTGTAGACCTCGGTGATGATGCCGATAACGAGACCGACGGCAAGACCGGCAATGATCGCCCATGCGGAATCGTAGTTGCCGAGCATGACCTTGCTCAGGACTACGGAAGCCACAACGACGAGCAGAGCGGAAACGTAGGAGCCCATCTTGAGTGCCTTATGAGGATTGGAGCCGTCCTTGCCGCGGACGAAGAAGGTTGCGATGATGGATGCAAGAATACCGCAGGCGGCGATTACCATGGGGAAGACAACTGCCTTGTCGGAAACGAGCAGACCGAGGGTCATCGCGGAAATGATAGCGCCGACATAGCTCTCAAAGAGGTCTGCGCCCATACCTGCAACGTCGCCTACGTTGTCGCCGACGTTATCGGCGATAACTGCGGGGTTGCGGGGGTCGTCTTCGGGGATGCCTGCCTCGACCTTGCCGACGAGGTCGGCGCCGACGTCAGCAGCCTTGGTGTAGATACCGCCGCCGACACGGGCAAACAGTGCGATGGAGGAAGCACCGAGCGAGAAACCGAAGAGGACGTTGGTGTCCTTGGTGATGATGTAGAGAACGCTTGCGCCGAGAAGACCGAGACCGACGACGCACATACCCATGACGGAGCCGCCGGAGAAGGCAATGGCGAGAGCCTTGTTCATTCCGTGCCGAGCGGCGTTTGCGGTACGGACGTTAGCCTTGGTGGCAACGTTCATGCCGATGTAGCCTGCGAGAATGGAGAACACTGCACCGCAGAGGAAGCAGATAGCAGTGGTCCAGTTGCGGAGGCCGAGACCGATAGCAACGAAAAGTACTGCGATAAAGATGACGAGGATCTTGTACTCGGCGAACAGGAAGGCACGGGCGCCATCGCTGATACTGCCGGCAATTTCCTTCATGCGGTCGTTGCCTGCGTCCTGCTTGCCTACATAAACGATCTTGTAGACAGCGAAAAGCAGAGCGAGGACCGCCATAACCGGGGCCAGATAGATAATCTTATCCATCAGAAGTTCACTCCTATTTCTTCAGATTGAAAATTTTGTGCTTTCATAAGCTGACGGGAGTCGAATCCCTGCCGCCCGTCAAAACCGACAGAGGTTCGGCTCCCGTCAGCTTAAGCTAATTATGTATTTTATACTATGAAATTTTGAAAATCAATTTAATTCTTGTGTATTTTAGTGCAGTTTCTACAAATTTATCACATTTTACGAAAGAACGTCGATTTACGCCGACAATGTGTGCAAAAATAACAAAAGTCAAAAAATTAACGTCAATCCTTTAACGCTCCGGCATATAAAACCGGAAATGTTTAAAATATTTGTTGGAATAGGCGTTGAAATTTTTGCGCCATGATTATATAATGACATTAAATATTATTTTAAAGAAGTGCAAAGGAAGCGGGAAAATGCTTGTTAAAATATTTGCCGCATTGAGTGCGGTCGCTACGGTGCTGACCGTTGTGCTTACCGCACTGGCGGAAGCCGGATGGAATCTTTTGTGGATAGTGCCGCTGCTTCTTGTCGGATGTTTCCTTGCGAGCAACGCACTGTACGTTGTGCTCATGTACTTGGGGACGCAGCTTTTTATCGACCTTAATAAGCCGCAGTCTCGTCCGTCAAAGTTCTGCCGCTGGCACCTCGACCAGATCGCAAAGACCGCCTGTCTCTACTTGGGTGCGAAGATCCACGTTAGCGGGGAGGAGAAGATCCCCACAGACCGTCGTTTTCTCATCGTCTGCAATCACAGGTCGTTCTTTGACCCTGCCGTCATGGTTGCGACGCTCGATAGGCACGGCATCATATACATATCGAAAAAAAGCAATTTTCGTGTGTTTGTCGGCGGAAAGCTGATGCACAAGAGCGGCTGCCTTGCCCTCGACAGAGACAACAACAGACAGGCGCTCGGCGTCATAAAGCGTGCCACGGAGATCATAACGCAGGATATAGGCTCTATCTGCATATACCCCGAAGGCACCCGCAGCAAAACCGAAAACATGAACCCCTTCCATGCGGGATCGTTTAAGATCGCACAGAAGGGGGGCGCACCCGTCGTCGTTGCGGCGGTCAGGAATACCGACGATATTATGAAAAACGCCTTCAGGCGCAACACTCAGGTGTATCTTGACATAATCGGAGTCATAGACGCAGAATACGCAAAAACACACACCACAAGGGAAACTGCGGACCTGGCGCAGGGTATGATCGAGGAGCATCTCGAAAAGATGAGGAAGGAGACCTGCGACAGCGGATGTTAAAGCTTTTAAGGTACCTGAAAAGAAAAGAGTGGCTGTTTTTCCTTCTCAGCCTGGTTTTCATTGCGGCGCAGGTCTGGCTTGACCTGAAGCTGCCGGACTATATGTCCGAGATAACGAAGCTGGTCGAGACGGAAGGCAGTGCAATGAACGACATTTGGACTGCCGGCGGAATGATGCTGCTTTGCTCCCTTGGGAGCCTTGCGTCATCCGTGGCAGTCTGTTTTCTTGCGTCCAATATCGCAGCCGGCTTCTCGAAACGTCTGAGGAGCGCCATGTACTACAAGGTGCAGTCGTTTTCAAAAAACGAGATCGGGCGCTTTTCGACGCCGAGCCTTATAACCCGCTCCACGAACGATGTCATGCAGGTGCAGATGCTCATAGTCATGTCGATGCAGGTGGTCATAAAGGCTCCGCTCATGGCGATTTGGGCGATAACGAAGATAGCGGGCAAGGCGTGGCAGTGGTCGCTTGCGACTGGGATCGCCATCGCAATAATCATGGCGCTCATGGCGCTCATCCTTGCGCTGACCTTTCCGCGCTTCCGCAGAGTGCAGTGGCTCCAGGACGGATTGAACCGTTCCGCAAGAGAGAACCTGACCGGCATTCGGGTCGTGCGTGCGTTCAACGCCGAAAAGTATCAGCACGACAAGTTCCAGCAAAGCAACACCGAGCTTATGAACAATCAGCTCTTTGCAAACAGAGCGATGACCTTCATAACGCCGATAATGAGCCTGTCCATGAACCTGCTGAGTATGTCGATATACTGGATCGGCGCAATACTCATTAACTCGGTGGCTCTAAACGGCGCCGAGGCGCTGGCGCAGAGAGTAGACATTTTTGCCGACATGATAGTGTTCATGTCATACGCAATGCAGATGATAATGTCGTTTCTGATGATGGCGGCGGTGCTTGTCATTGCTCCGCGGGCATTTGTCGCAGCCGGGAGAATAAACGAGGTGCTGGATACAGAGCCTTCGGTGAAGGACGGCTATGGTGAGCCGGAGGACAAGGATTGGGTAAGTATGTGCCTGCTTGACCCCGACGGCAGCGAGAATGCCGTGCTTGATCTGTGCGGCAGCACGGTGTTTTTCGGCGGCGACACCGTGTTCACCATACGCAGCGAAGCGGCATCACGGCAGATGATAGAATTTGAACACGTTTCCTACCGCTACCCCGGCGGCAGCGGCGACGTTTTGAGCGATATAAGCTTTAAGATTGCACGGGGGCAGACGGTCGCAATTGTCGGCTCGACAGGCTCCGGCAAAACGACGCTTGTGAGCCTCATACCGAGATTCAGTGATCCCACCGAGGGGCGCATACTTGTAGACGGAACGGACGTTAAAAACTACACCCTGAAGCAGCTCAGCGAAAAGATAGCATATGCGTCTCAAAAGCCGCTGATGTTCACGGGTACGGTTGCGTCAAACGTCGCAATGGGATGCTCGGCGGACCCGGAGAGACTCGATGCTGCGCTCCGCATTGCACAGGCGGACGAGTTTGTGAGTTCTCTGCCGGACGGTGCGGCGTCTCCCGTTGCCCGGGGCGGTATGAACTTCTCCGGCGGGCAGAAGCAGCGACTCTCCATCGCAAGGGCGCTTTGCCGCAGGTCGGATATTTTGATACTTGACGATTCCTTCTCCGCTCTCGACTTTAAGACCGACAGAGCGCTGAGAAACGGACTTAAAAACGAACTGGGAGAAACGACGGTCATCATCGTCGCCCAGCGTATCGGCACCATAATGGGCGCCGACAAGATAATCGTGCTTGACGACGGGCGTATCGCCGGAATCGGCAGGCACAGGGAACTGCTGTCCGACTGTGAGGTTTACAGACAGATAGCGCTGTCACAGCTTTCGGAGGAGGAGCTTGCCCTATGAGTCACCCGACCGGAAGAACGAACCGCACCCAGCAGAAGCCGAAGGACTTCCGCTCTGCGATGCGGGATATATTTAAATATTGTAAGCCGTGGTACACACCTATCATGGCGGCGCTGCTGTTTTCCGTCGGCAGCACGGTGCTTTCAATCATTGCACCGGACAAGATGGCGGATCTCACAAACTCTATCGGCGCAGGGCTTACAGGCAGCATAGACCTTGACGGCGTTAAGACTGCGATAATCGGGATACTGATAATCTACTGCTCGGCGGGACTTTGCACATGTCTGTCAAACTACCTGATGATAAGCGTGATGCAGCGCATATCGTGGAGCCTCCGCAAGGACATATCCGAGAAGATAAACAGGATACCCTTAGGCTACTTTGACAGGGTCAGCGTCGGCGACGTTCTGAGCAGAATAACCAACGACGTCGATACGCTGTCCTCGACGCTCAACTCAAGCGTCACGAGCCTTGTGCAGGGGCTTACTCAGTTCGTCGGCGTCATTGCGGTGATGCTCATCACAAACTGGGTGCTTGCGCTGACGGCGATAGGTTCGTCGCTTTTCGGCTTTGCGTTCATGCTTATTGTTATAAAGCGCTCGCAGAAGTATTTCCGCAGTCAGCAGAAAAATCTCGGTGCGATCAACGGTCATATCGAGGAGACCTACTCCGGCCACGATACCCTGCGCATATACGGCGCTCAGGAGGAAGCGGGGAGAGAGTTTGACAGGATAAACGACAACCTGTACAAAACAGCATGGAAATCGCAGTTTTTCTCCGGGCTTATGAGCCCGTTTATGAGCTTCATCGGCAACTTCGGCTACGTCGCCGTCTGTGTCGTCGGTGCGGCGCTTGCGCTGGACGGCAGCATAGATTTCGGCACCATCGTGGCGTTTGTCGCATACGTCAGACTGTTCACGTCACCGCTTTCGCAGATATCATCCTCAGCAACACGGCTCCAGTCGGCAGCGGCGGCGAGTGAGCGTGTGTTCGGCTTCCTTTCCGAGACCGAGATGCGCAGCGACGCAGAGCTGGGCGATGCCCCGCATAAAATACTCGGCAGGGTGGAGTTTGACCATGTTAGCTTCGGCTACATACCCGACAAGCCCGTGATCCATGACTTCTCCGCAACGGTAGAGCCGGGGCAGACGGTTGCAATAGTCGGGCATACCGGAGCGGGAAAAACAACGATAGTCAACCTGCTTATGGACTTTTACGAGCTGTGGAGCGGGGAGATACGCATAGACGGCGTTCCTATATCGTCCATGAAGCGCAGCGAGGTACATTCGTTGTTCGGCATGGTGCTTCAGGACGCATGGCTTTTTGAGGGCAGCTTCAGGGAAAACATCGCATACGGCAGGAAAGACCTTGACGACGAGCGCATGATCGAGGCCTGCAAGGCGGTCGGGCTGCACCACTATATAAGCACCCAGCCCAACGGCTACGACACCATGCTCAGCGAAAGCGGAAGTCTGTCCGAGGGGCAGAAGCAGCTCCTCACCATTGCAAGGGCAATGGCTGAAAACGCACCGATGATAATACTTGACGAGGCGACGTCCGCTGTAGATACCCGAACCGAGCACCTTGTTCAGCAGGCGATGCGGCGTCTTACGAGCGGGCGAACATCCTTTGTCATAGCGCACAGGCTTTCGACCATAAAGGACGCAGATCTCATACTCGTTATGGATCACGGCGACGTTGCCGAGAGCGGGACGCACTCGGAGCTGCTGCGAAAGGGCGGACTGTATGCGGAGCTGTACAACAGCCAGTTTGACAGAGAGGACGATGCGGCAAGAGCGGGAGGCGGAGCATGAAAAAGGTAGCACTTATAACGGGTTCCTCCAGAGGAATCGGCAGGGCGGAAGCGATAGCCTTGGCAAGGCACGGCTATGCCGTGTGCATAAACTACATCGAACACGAAGCGGAGGCGCAGGAAACACTGCACCTTCTGCAAAGCGAAGGGCATGAGGCGATAGCCGTGAGAGCCGATGTGTCAAAGCGTGCGGAGGTCGAGGCAATGGTGCGGGAGACCGAAAAGCACCTCGGCTACGTCACTCTGCTTGTGAATAACGCAGGGATCGCAGGACAGTGTCTGTTTCAGGAGCTGACACCGCAGCATTGGGAGCGTATGCTCGGCGTCAATCTCACGGGAGCCTTTAACACGATACAGGCGGTGCTGCCGCATATGCTGCATGAGCACAGCGGCTGCATAATCAACACATCGTCCATTTGGGGACAGCACGGTGCATCGTGCGAGGTGGCATATTCCGCATCGAAGCACGCAGTAATCGGACTGAGCCGCTCCCTTGCAATGGAGCTTGCGCCGTCGGGGATAAGAGTCAACTGCGTCGCTCCCGGTGTTATCGACACGGATATGGTGAAGGTGCTCGGCGACGAGACCCTCGGAATGCTTGCCGAGGACACGCCTCTCGGCCGCCTCGGAACGCCGGAGGATATTGCGGCGCTCGTCGCATTTCTGGCGTCGGACGAGGCCGGCTTCATAACCGGACAGGTCATAACGAGTGACGGAGGATTTATTAAATGAACAAAGACTACGGTGAGATCGTATCGAAAGAGTGGCTCTCGGAACACAAGCACTACACCTTTGCGCTGCTTTGTTCCTACGGCGGAACGGCGTTGAACGCTTTGGTTGCATGGTATTTCCTCGGACATAGCAGCATGGGGCTTATCGGAGCCGCAGTTGTTTTTGCGGCGCTTACCGTGTGGTGCATTGCCGACAAGCGCTACAAGAGCAGGCAGCTTCCGGCAGTCATAGGTGCGGTAGCCGTGCTGCTGGTCGTGACGGGCTACTTCTTTGTGCGTAAATATCACTGCACCGAGGTGCTGTACCCACTCGGTGTCGAGTGCTTTGCAATGGCGGCGTATGCCGTAATCTTTAAACAGTCGCTGAAAAAGTCTTAATGATATCAAAAAAACCGCCCTTGGGCGGTTTTTTTAAATTGCCTGTATTTGCTGTGTTAACTCCGTAATAATCCCCCAAGGCAGAACCTTGGGGGTAACTTGATCAGAAGGGGAAGCCCATCGGGGTGATACGGCTCATTGCCTTGTTGGTAGCGTCCTCGCTCATGGCGATCGCCTCGTTAACGGCAGCAACGATCATGTCCTGAAGCATTTCGAGATCGTCGGGATCCACGGCTTCGGGGCTTATCTCAATGCTCTTGAGGGATCTGGTGCCTATCATGGTAGCTTTGACGGCGCCGCCGCCGGCAGAAGCCGTGAACTCTTTGCTCTCAAGCTCTTCCTGCATCTTTCTGATCTCTTCCTGCATCTTCTGAGCCTGCTTCATCATGTTGCCGCCGGGCATACCCCCGCGAAAACCGCCTTTTGCCATGTTTATGTCCTCCTGTAAATTAGTTTCAGATAAAACGTGTTTCCTTAAAATTTCTCAGTTCGTTTATGTCCCTCGTCGGCTTTTTCTCGGCGGAGGGAGCGGCTCCCGCTTCTTCGACGGTGACCGCAAGACTGCGTCCCGTCACCTGTGATGCGGCGGAGCGCAGCCGCAAAATAACGTCCTGACTCTTTATCATGTTGAAAAACAGTCCCGGTTCGACGAACAGCTTCATCGAGGAAGCGTCAATGCAGCACCGGATTTTTGCGGGGTCTGCAAGTATGGGGATAAGCCCCACAGGGAGACTTGCCTCGGCGCTTTCGAGGATGAGCTTCCAAAGGGAAGCACTGTCCTGCGGAAGCTCGTCGGCATTTTCGGGAGCGTCGGGATTGAGGGAGCCGGCTGGTCTGTCAAGAAGATCGTCCTCCGGCTGATACTCGTCAAACTGCGAGAGGTCAAGCTCGTCCTCCAGCTCGTCGTCCGTTTCACCGGTCTCAAAGCGGCGGGGAGGAGCAGGCTCGTCATAATCGTCGGGAATGTCAAAAACGGGACGCTTCGTCAAGGCGGCTTCAAGCCGTGCAATGCGTGCACGCAGTGCCGTGACGTCCTCGACAAGGGCGGGGTCGCACAGAGAAATGATACACAGCTCCGCAATAAGCCTCGGACTTTTCGAGTCCTTAGTTTTTATGATGTAGGAAGCGACGGTGTCGATCCTTGAAATAAGCTCCGCCTTGGTGAGCTTCCCCGCAAGTGAACGCAAAAGCTTAGGGCTGTAAGCGCCGGAAACAAGGTCAAGCCCCGTCTTGGGCGCAACACTTATCATAAGGCAGTCACGCTGAAGGGTGTTAAGCTCCGTGAGCGCCGTGACGGGGTCCTTCCCGTCCTTCCAAAGCTCGGAGAAGAGGGCGAGCGCCGAATCGGCGTCACGCCGTATGGTATGATCCATAAGCAGCGCCGTGCGGCGGTTGCCGGTAAGTCCCATGACGGAGTACACCGTGTCGGTGTCGATACGTTCGTGACCCGAACACTGGTCAAGCAGCGAAAGCGCATCACGCATACCGCCCTCGGAAAGTCCGGCAATAAGCGCAGCGGCGTTTTCCTCAAGCTCGAAATGCTCCTGCGAGGCGATGTACGAGAGGTGCTTTGCGATAACGGAGGCGTCGAGTCGCTTGAAGCTGTGACGCTGGCAGCGGGAGAGAATGGTTGCCGGAACCTTGTTAAGCTCCGTCGTCGCAAGAATAAAGGTCAGATGCTCCGGCGGCTCCTCAAGTATCTTGAGAAGTGCGTTAAAAGCGGGAGGGGAGAGCATATGCACCTCGTCGATGATGTACACACGCTTTTTGACCGAAACGGGAGAAAAAACCGCCTCGTCCCGAAGCTGACGCACGTTGTCAACGCCGTTGTTCGAGGCGGCGTCGATCTCCACAACGTCAAGCACGCTGCCGTCGTCGATGCCGAGACAGGCGGGACACTTGCAGCAGGGGTTGCCGTTAACGGGAGACTGGCAGTTGAGCGCCTTGGCAAGTATTCTTGCGCAGGTGGTCTTGCCCGTCCCTCTTGTACCGATGAAAAGGTACGCATGGGAGAGCCTGCCGCTTATTATCTGATTTTTCAGCGTATCCGTAATGTGCTGCTGTCCCACGACCTCGTCAAAGGTTTTGGGACGCCACTTGCGGTATAAAGCCTGATACATTTTAGTCACCTGTGTATAGTAATGCGGCCTTTGACAAGACTGCACACCCAACCTCGAATAATGCCATATGCCCGCCCCACCGGTAGCCGGCTCAGAACCGGCACCCTCACGGCACACGAAAAGCACCGCTTAATGCTGCTCGGTTCCCCGCCTGACATGGTTCACGGGTTTCCGTTGCGCGAGACCGGCTCGTCAACGCTGCTTACCGGAGTCAGACGACACATGACAGATCCTAAATTGGGAATTCATTCCTGCTGTAGCGGATTGCAGGTTACAGGGCACCGCTGGCTCCCCAACTAGTGCAGCCTTGTCAAAAGCCGCAAAAGCATTATAACTCAAAAATTAAATATAATCAACAAATATTTTCTTTACAAATCGAAAAAACGTGCTATAATATGCGAGTAAGTGATTTGGGCCATTAGCTCAGCTGGGAGAGCGCCAGGTTCGCAATCTGGAGGTCAGGGGTTCGATCCCCCTATGGTCCACCAAAAAAGCAAGCTCCGCTATGCGGGGCTTGCTTTTTGCGTAAAAGGGAGCGGAAGCTGCGAAGCGGGGTTAGCGCACTTTATGTGCGGTAACCCCGTTGTGATTTAAAGCAGATATGCGAATGTTTTGCCTCAAGAGGCATTGATAGCTTGCAGCACGGTCAGAGGTCGATGCCGCAATCACGGACGTATTCGTTGAATTTCTCGGTTATGTAAACCTGAGCTTCAAGTCCCTTGCGCTGCTCAATGAGACGGACAATGTGTTCGCTCTGCTCGATTAGCCCCTTGACGCCCCAGTGTCCGGCGCAATGCCGCCACAGATCATCCGAAATCTCGGAGAAGGAATTCATCAGCAGTATGATTACTTCGTTGCCGGAGAGACGGCAGATGAGGAAATGAAAATCCCTCGTCATTTTGCCAAGCTCCGCAGCGCCGATATCGTCGTTCTGCACCTTTTTAAACTGCATGATGTGCCGCTTGAGGATCTGAATGTCGGAAGGGGAGTGCTTCTCCGCAAGCCGGATCATAGCACCGCCCTCAAGGGCATTCCTTGTTTCGATAAGCTCCGTAATACGCTCTGCCGTGAGCTGACGTCTGCCGTTTTTGAGCATCTCGTGGAGCGTGTCGTAGTTGCCGTTTGTGATAAAATCACAGACGTAGGTGCCGTGCCTCGGCACAATGCGAAGAAAGCCGGTGCGCTCAAGGTCCTTGATCGCAAGATGGACGGCAGACTGGTTTATACCTGTCTGCTGCGCAAGCGCACGTTCGGACGGAAGCCTTTGCCCGACGGCAAGCTCCCCGGTAAGAATTTTTGTTTTCATGTCCTCGAAGAAGCATTCCTTCGGCGAGGGAACCGTGATTTTATCAAAGGTCATTTCTGTACCACCGTAAATATACTGCGATTGTGATTGAATAATCACAATCACGGCTGTATTATGAAGCAAAACTCTTTGTTTGTCAAGAAAAATGTTGACATATGCGGGTGAATGTGTTATTGTTTTAACGGTGATTATTCACGGATGCCTTACAACTATATTGAGGTGAAGAGTATGAAAGACTTAAAGCACATGATTTTCTTTGAAAATCTGCTGAGAGACGCAAACAACGAGCTTGTTTCTCAGGCGATCGGCGAGGGGAAGCACGCATTGGGCTACACCTGCTACTTCGTGCCTGAGGTGCTGCTCAATCTGCCGGGCTGCTTCTCGGTGCGTCTCAGAGCGCCCGGAACGAGCAACACCGACATCGGTACATACTACATGACGAACAAGACCTGCCCCTTTACGAGAAGCGTTCTTGAGCGCAGCATGGAGGGTGGCTACGATTTTCTGTCGGCGATGCTGTCAAGCGAGACCTGCCAAATGATGCACCGTGCGCATGAGTATTTTGACATCATGGGACTGGTGAAGGATAAGAATCCCGACTTTTTCCTCACTATGATGGATGTACCGTTTGTCACGACGAAGGCTGCTTATGAGCATTACGAAAATCAGCTCAGACTGCATATCCTTGAGCCCTTGGAGCGTGTCTACGGGATTGACGTTTCCGACGAGGCACTCAGAACTGCGATTGCCGAGCATAACGAGATCTGCCGTATCATAAGCGAGCTTGGCGAGCTTCGCAAGCTCGATAATCCCCCGATAACGGGCTATGAGTTCCATGTGCTTCAGCTCGTATCCGAGTGCTGCCCGCAATATCTCATAAAGGATAAGCTCAAGGAAACTCTGCGAGAGGTCAAAAAGCGCAAGACAGACCTAAAGCCTGCATACAGAGTGCGTCTGGTGGTCACCGGCTCGGAGATCGATGACCCCGACTTCACGAAGCTTTTGGAGGACTGCGGCATATATGTCGCCGCCGACCGTTACTGCTACGGCTCGATGCCCGGCAGGGAGGAGATCGAAATCCGTGAGGGTGAAAGTCCGCTTGCGGCGATCGCACGTCACTACATCGACACGAGTGAGTGTCCCCGTTTTATGAACGCAGAAAAGCGTATCCAGCGCCGCAGCGGCATAAAGCGGCTCGTTAAGGATTACAACGCCGACGGTGTGCTGTACCTGCAAATGAAGTTCTGCGAATTTTGGAGCTACGAGCGTGTTATGGGCGTCCACGAGATGAACAACATTGAGGGCATCCCGTGCATCGGCGTTGAGAAGGAGTACACGATGGCGTCCGCAGGACAGCTCCGCACAAGGTTCCAGGCGTTTGTCGAGAGCATTGAAATTAAAAAGATCCAAGGAGGTAAAATGTGATGGCAAACGAAGCAAAGCGTTTTATTAAAGGCAGCGGCATCGCAAAGCACCGTGAGTGGCGTGGGCTTAAGGATACCTTCTATGACTATGTCCAGTGGGCGATAAACCTCGGAATACTGGTGCAGTTCGTTGCAAAATCTCCGCTGCGTATCGCAAGAGGCATGCTTGAATATCGTTGGCTCGGCTCCTACCTCGGCTGCCTCAATATGATAGATAAGTGCCTTGCCGGAATGAAGGGCCCCGCACTCCGTGTATCACACACGCAGATGCACGCAATTATGAAGGGTACGACCACCCTCATAGCCGACAGCATGAAGGGCGACCGACGCTTCGGTGACACCGAGTACGCCAATAAATTCGTCATGCTTGAGCAGACCATGTGTCCCGAAATCGTGGCGGGCTTCCCGAATCTCAAATCGCTGCCGCTTGAGGTGCTTCAGGGACTTTTGGGCACCTATATGGATCAGAACCTTGCGCCGTTTTATATGGACATTATGGAGAGCGTCGGACTTCCGGCGGACTCCTGCCGCCTTAGCGCAAACGCAGCCGGCGTTGCCATTAACGACGACTATCCGCAGGTCGGCGCCTGCCTTGTAACGAATAATATGCCCTGTGACTCCTCGACGATGAACAGTCAGCTCATCGACAGCCACATAAAGCTCCCGTCCGCCGTGGCGGGCATCCCGATGCGCTGGGAGGATTCCTCGACCGACCGCTATGCCTTGGCTCAGATGAAGGAGACCATCAGGTTTATCGAGGACACCACGGGTGAGAAGTTCGACGAGAAGGCGTTTTTCAGGGTCATGAAGCAGCACAACAAAGAGGTGTGCAACGAGTTTGAGGCGTGGGAGTATATTAAAACGCCGTACACCGTGTACGGCAACGTGATCTCACCGCTGTTCCATGCCTTCTACTTCACCTTCTCCGGCGGCAGTATGCCGTACATCGACACGGCGGCAAAGAAGGCGCTGAAGATCGCCGAGAAGGCTTACCGTGACAAAGTGGTGAGCTTCGACAAGGCACGCCACCGCATGATAACGTGGGGCGGTCCCGGCTGCTACTATGTCGATTTCAACACTTGGGCATACAACTGCTGGGGCGTTTTGGTCGCAGCGCAGATGGATATGTTCTCCGGCAACGTCATAATCTCCGAGGACGACCTTGACGAGGCGCTCATCGGCATTGCCCACAACTATGAGCGAGGCGTCATGCGCCGTCACCTCACCGGCGGCTATAATCATCTGCTTGAGGTGTGGGACGAGGCGGAAAAGTTCAACTGCGACATCGTGCTTATGTACGACGACATAACCTGCAAGGGCGCAATGGGACTTGCGGGCGTCGTAAACGATCAGGCAAAGGAAAAGGGCAAGCACCTTGTGTGGGTGCAGAACGATATGTTCGACCACCGCACAGTGAGCCGCAACGAGATGCGCAGGCAATTCTCCGAGTTTATGACCGCCGTTATGCGTGAAGAACCGATAGACGCAAGCCTTGTGGACTTTGACGACTACGAAGGATGGTAAGAGATATGAAAAAGACGCTTCTTATCGGCATTGCGGGTATCATCCCCGCCAGTATGCTGATCTACTGGTTTAACCTCGACAACAAGCTTATTTACTACGGCGTCCGCCCTCTGCTGAATAAGCTGTACGACAGACAAAAGCGCAATACCGGGATCTGATATTCAAATATGCAAAAACCTGATGCCGCCGGCATCAGGTTTTTTCTATGTCAATAGTTGGGGTAGAGCAAATAATAAAGAACAGACAGAAGGTCGTTTACAACATACTTAACATTACGCCGGTTCTTGAATTTCAGAAAATATTGAACCGGATCGCTCTTAATTGCCTTCGCTCATGCCTTCAAACCGCCGCTGTATCAATTCGATGAACAGCTCCATCGCAGGCGTGATCCATTTATTCTTGTGACAGGTGCATACTGCCGTGAGCTTTTTGTCGGCCAGTTCCGGCACTTTCAGCTCGCGCAGTGTGCCCTGCCGCATTTCTTTTTCAACTGTGTAGCGCGGCAAAAGTGCAATTCCTAAATTACTGGAAACACAGCCTTTAACTGTTTCAACGCTTCCCAAATTCATCACGGTTTCCATGACGATCTGCTTTTCGCTGAGATATTGATCCAACATCTTCTGATAAATGGACTGGTCATCATTGGTGATTACCGGGACAGTATTGCGCCGTCC
>CAVFTS010000026.1:0-26609 GCA_963625655.1 Oscillospiraceae bacterium | reverse complement strand
GCGCCGATGTGCTGTGCCATCGGAACAATGACCTGAGGCGGCGGGGTTACGACGATGACCGGCTCATTGGGAGCCTTCATGTAGTCGGGATGTACGCCGCCACGGAATTTAAAGGGCATTTGCATCACCTCTCTATTTTATGACAAACTTAAATATAGCATAAACCCGCTACCGTGTCTACAAGGATTGCGTCTATTTTTCGCCAATTTTTCGTTTATTTTGCCACAATTGAATGATAAATAGTTGACAATTGCGTGTCATTTTGCCATTTCGGACTAATTTGTCCACTCCCCCTATGCTTAAAATTTGTACTTTGAAAAAGGCGAAAAGTATTGTAATATATACATATTAAAATAAGGGCAAATTATTATTCAAATTCGGAGGTGCGCCCATGCTTACCGTTTGGGGTGAAAAACTCGACAAAAACAGTGTACTTCGGGAATACCCCCGTCCTCAGCTCGTTCGGGGCGGCTATGTGAATCTCAACGGCGTTTGGGATTACGCAATTACGGAGTCGGACTCCATGCCCGACTCATGGGACGGAGAGATACTCGTCCCCTTCTCCCCGGAGTGTGAGCTGTCCGGTGTGGGCAGGATGCTTAAGTCCCACGAATACCTTTGGTACCGCAGAGAGCTTGAGGTGCCGCAGCACAAGGGTCGGGTCATTCTGCACTTCGGTGCGGTGGATCAGACCGCAACCGTGTATGTAAACGGCATGGAGGCTGCGCATCACGTCGGCGGCTACACGGCGTTTGAATGCGATATAACGGAGCTGCTTTCCGTCAAAAACGAGCTTTGTGTCTGCGTAAAGGACGTGAGCGACGAAAGCTGGCACTCCAGAGGCAAGCAGCGCACAAAGCGGGGCGGCATATGGTACAGCCCCCAAAGCGGCATATGGCAGACCGTGTGGCTTGAGTGCGTGCCGGACTGCTACGTCAAAAGCTTACGCATTACGCCGGATTTCGACGCCGGACATGTTGAGATCATTGCCGAAACCGTTGGAAGATCGGACGCATATGCCGTATTTGACGGAAGGAGCTACCCCCTGCCCTGCTGCATACCGGTGCCGGACTTTGAGCCTTGGACGCCCGACAACCCGAAGCTCTACGACTTCTCCGTCGTCTGCGGCGAGGACAAGGCAGACAGCTATTTTGCGATGCGCAAATTCTCCGTCGCCCGTGACAGGGACGGCATAAAACGCCTGTTTCTGAACAACAAGCCCTTTTTCCACAACGGGCTTTTGGATCAGGGCTACTGGTCCGACGGTATGTACACCGCACCGAGCGACGAGGCGCTGATCTTCGACATTCAGACCGCAAAGGACATGGGCTTCAATATGCTACGCAAGCACATAAAGATCGAACCCATGCGCTGGTACTATCACTGCGACCGCCTCGGCATGCTCGTGTGGCAGGATATGATAAACGGCGGCGGCGAGTACAATCCCGTCATCATCTCGACCCCGCTCGTGACGGGTATCCACCTCAAGGACGATTGCTACGGGCTGTTTGCCCGACAGGATGAGGCTGGCAGAAAGCAGTACGAGGTCGAGCTTTTTGAGATGCTGCACCAGCTCTATAACTGCCCCTGCATCTCGGTGTGGGTGCCGTTCAACGAGGGCTGGGGTCAGTTCGACGCCGCCCGCATCGCAAAGCTCATTCGGGACTTCGACGGCACCCGAACGATAGACCACGCCTCCGGCTGGCACGATCAGAAGATCGGTCAGACCAAGAGTCTGCACGTTTACTTCAAGAAATACGTCCACCGTCAGGATAAATTGGGGCGTGCCGTGCTGCTGAGCGAGTTCGGCGGCTACAACTACTATTGCGACGAACACAGCTTCGGCGAGACCGACTTCGGCTACCGCAGGTTCAAGTCGGTCGAGGCGCTGACCGAGGCGCTGCGCAAGCTTTACGGCGGGCAGATACGTCCCGCTCACGAGCAGGGTCTTGCCGCCGCCGTGTACACCCAGCTTTCAGACGTTGAGGATGAGGTCAACGGTCTTGTAAGCTACGACCGCAGGGTCGTAAAGATCCCGCCCGAAACCGTGCGTGAGATAGTGAGCATAAAGTGATAAAAGCTCCTGCAACACCTTGAGTATTGCAGGAGCTTTTCATATCGTAAAGTTTATCACAGCGCCATGGAGTCTATCCGTGCGCAGGTCGCTTCGATCCTTGCTCTCAGCTTTTTCTTCATCGTTATCGCAACGAATCCGTTCAGATCATACTCACCGCCGAGCTTGTCGTAAAGCCAGCCGACTCAAATTCGGCGCCGATAATGCCGACCGCCGCCTCAAAGTTGCCCGTTTTCATCGGAACCTCAAAAGTCGTTCTCATCATAACGCTTATCCTCTCCGCAGACTCCGTCAGTCGTCCTCGATCGCAGCATTTTCGGCGGCCGTATTGCCGCCGACCACGAGGCGATCGCCGTCAAGCCTCGGCATTATGTACCAGTTGCCGTCAATCTTTGCCACAAGATTGTGTATCGGATAAACAAAAACATCATCGTCATCGCCTATTGTGATCTGAATGTTATAGGCTTTTTCGATGTCAAAGCTGTAGCCCATCTCGCTTATATATGACCTTATCTCGCTGTCGCTGAGTTCGTAATAATCCGTTCTGTTAAGGTCAGCGCCCTTGTTCGTAACGGTATTGAATAAGTTTTCATAAATTTCCTGCACCTCATCTGCGCTTGAATCCGCCTCGTAGAGAGCATCGGGATAATAGTAGCTGCCGATGCCGGGAAAGCTCGTCCGATGGGTATTGTAAGCATATTGCACAAAGTCCTTTGCCTTTTGCGTTGCGTCTTCAAGGTCACGGTCGACCTTCTGCTCGTGCTTTGCCGCACATGCGCTCGTAAGGAGCATTGCCGCCAAAAGAAGCAGCACCCACAGTCTTTTCTTCATTTTTTCTCCTCTCTTTAGTTCCGCCGTCAAATTTGTTTTTACTTGGTGGAAACATCCGAAATAATTATAGGCGCGCTTGTTCAAATTGTCAAGTTTCGACACGGAAGCGTTTCCTCACAGGACATGAAAAAGCTCCGGCAGTCACGGCTGCAGGAGCTTTTCGTTTATTCGGGGTCTCGGCAGGTAAAGAGGATGACCTGACGCTCCTTTGCGATCTCTCGCAAAAGCGACATCGCAGCGGCGGTGCGCTCCGGGTCGAGGTTAGAGAGCGTATCGTCGAGGATGAGCGGACATACCGCCGTCTCCGGCAGCGCAAGTCTGCACACCGCAAGCCGCACCGCAAGGTACATGAGGTCCTCCGCCCCGGCACTGAGGTATGCGGTATCGACCGCTACAGAAGCGCCGTTTTCCCTGACCTTGACGCTGAAATCCCGGTTGATGAGCAGGCTGTCGTACTTTCCTTCCGTCATGCGTGAGAAATACTCCGCCGCAAGCTTACCGAGTGCGGGAGAGAATCTGCTCTGTATCTCCGCATCGGCGGCTTTAAGCGTCTCGACCGCAAGGCTTATCGCCTCGTACTCGGCGTCGATCTCCCGATACTCGTCCTGCATCTCCATAAGCCTTGAGCCGATGACGAGCGGATCGCCGACCGCTGCGGCGGCGCCCTTAAGCTCGTTTAGGCGGGCGGATATGCTGTCGCAAAGACGGCGCTCCGCCGCAAGCTGTCTGCCGATATACGCCGCAGTGCTGTCTCCCTCGGCAAAGTCGAGGATGCTCAGCGTCTCGCTCTCCGTCTTTTCAAGGCGGCTCGTCAGCTCACGCAAGTGCGCTTCGGCGCTTTCCCTGCTCTTTTCCGCATTGCGGCAGTCGGAAAGCTTCTCCGTGTAGCTCAAAAAGCTGCGCTCCATCTCCTCCGGCGTCTGCGCCGAGTAGCGTGACAAAATTGCGTTTTTCTTTCTCTGCGCCTCCCGTATCGACTGCTTTCTTTTTCCGACCCGCACAAAGATCAGCACGCAAAGCAGCGCAAGCACCCCGGCCGCAATGAGCAGCAGCGGCTCCGTCATCAGGGCGACGGCGGCGCAGATGAGCGCAAGCGCAAGCACGCAGACTGCGGGCAAGATGCTGACCTTGCGCTTTGCCTCGACGGAAAGCTTCGTAAGCTCCGCACCGTCGGCGTCAAAGCTCTCCTGCGTCGGCTTGGGGTCGAGGGCATACAGCGGATCGTCGCAGAGCTTTTCTCTTGCGTCCGCACAGCGGCGCTGCGCAGCGGCACAGTCCTCCTCCGCCGCCTTTCGCTCGCTCCGTGCGTCGTGCAGAGCGGAAAGTGCGTCCTTTCTCGCCGTTTTGCGGCTCTCAAGCATCTCCCGCTCAAGACTGTCACAGTGGCGGCGGCTCTCGGAAAGCTTTTCCGACAGCGCCTCCCGCTCGTCCGCAAAGCGGTAAAGCTCCTCCAAGCGCCGCTTTTCGGCGTCCATTCCGTCCTCAAGCTCAGGCAGCATTCCGCTGCGGCGGTAGCGCCGCTTGCGAAGCCACGAGCGCAGGCGCTCGTCCGCCTCGGAGTAGGAGCAGCCCTCCTCACCCGTGGAGACTATGGTCGCAATGCGCTTTTCAAGCTCCGGGCTTGCGCTGACGCCGATGCCGTCCTGCGCAACAAAGGCGCTGCGGCGGAAAACATCACGGCTCACTCCCGTGAGCGCTTCGCCGCAGTTTGCGGAGTTCAGCCCCTCGACGGTGACGTTCGTCCCGGCATATTCCGCACAAAACTCCCGCATGGGGTAGTTTTTCTGCTTCGTCGTTCTGCTTATGCAAATGTCCCTGCCGCCGACGTTCACCTCCATGCTGCCATGCATGGAGGCTCCCGACCACGGGGCATAGCGGGTTTTATCCGGCAGGTAGCCGGCCTTCTGACGCTCCGAGCTGTCTATGCCGTACAGCATGGCACGGATGAACGCACACCATGTGCTTTTGCCCGACTCGTTCGGTGCGCAGACAACGTTCAGTCCGTCCTTAAACTCAAGGCTCTCGCCGGACAGCTTCCCGAAGGTCGCACTTACCTTATTTATTATCATGGCAGACGACCTCCTCCCTGTTGCAAAGCGCCGCAAGCCCCCAGCGGGCAGCCTGCATTATGCGCTCTCTTTCGCCGTCATCGGCGGAAGCGTCGTATGCGCTCTTTAATCGCAGAAGGAACTGTCCCCGAAGGCTGTCCTCCCCGGCGCCGTCCCAAACACCGGACTTGGGTCTCGTGCGATCCTTGATCTGCAAGGAAAAGAACCTCCCGCTCAGTGCGTCATAAATCGTCCGAAGGTCGGGGCTTTCGGCGCTCTCGCCGGACAGCACGATGCGGTAAACGTCATTTTCCGTGTCCTTGGGAAGCACGGCGTTTATCGCCGAAAGCGCATCGTCCGAGGCGGTGACGTTCAGTATCTCATACCTGCGCTTTGCGATGCACACGGGCTTTATCCGGCACTCGTCACCGTTTATCCCGACGATGTAGACGTTCTTTTCGCCCGTCTCGTCAAAGCCTCTGCCCTCGGTGCAGCCCGGCCATGCGTAAGCCGTTTTTCCGGCTTTTCTGAGATTGCTGCCCTTGTGGATGTGTCCGAGCGCAACGTAGTCCATGTCGCTGCGCATAAGCTGTGCCTCGCTTATCGGATTGTAGTCCGAGTCCTGTGACAGCTCCCCGTGTATGCACATGAGGTTAAGTACACCGTCGTCGGCGGGCGGCTCAAAGCCCGCAAGCACGGAGGCGCTGTGGCGCTCCGTGAACGCAGCGCCGAACACACGGGCGTTAAGCTCCGGCAGCTCGACACATTCGATGCGATTGCTTTTGAAAATATGTACGTTTTCCGGAAAGCTCAGCTTTGCGTATGGCGAGCCCGGCGTGTAGGGATCGTGGTTTCCCGGCGCTATGAACACGGGAACGCTGACGCTCCCCAGCGCCCGCAAAAGCTCCTCGGAGGTCTCAAGATACGGCGAAGCGGAATCGAGAAGGTCGCCGGACAGCAGCACGAGCTGCACTTCCTCGGTCTTGGCAAGCTCCATCAGTGAGCGGAGCAGCTCTCTCTGTTCCCTGCGCCTTTGCGCCGCCTTGCTCCCGCTCAGCCCCTCAAAGGGCGAATCAAGATGCAGGTCTGCGGCATGAAGCAGCTTTATCCTTTTCATTTCAGTCGTATCGCCTCCGCACTCAAACAGCGCCCGGTTTCAGGGTCAATCTCAAATATGCAGCCCTCAAGCTTTGCGGGGCCGGAGGGCGAGTCGTAGCGTCTCGGCGGATCGCCCATGAACTTTCCGACGGACTGCTCAGGGTCGATGCCGATGACGGAGCTAACAGCGCCCGTCATGCCGAGGTCCGTGATGTAGCCCGTGCCGTTGGGCAGCACCTCTGCATCGGAGGTCTGCACATGGGTGTGCGTTCCCCAGACGGCGCTGGCTCTGCCGTCAAGCAAAAAGCCCATCGCGCGTTTTTCGCTCGTCCCTTCGGCGTGGAAATCGACGAGAATGATCTTTTCCCTGATCTCCTCCATGTAGCCGTCGGCGATGACAAAGGGGTTATCGGTGTTTGTGTCGAGCGTAAAGCGCCCCATGAGGCTGAGTACGCACACGTCGCCGAAGGCGGTCTTGTATGCGTCGATACCCCGTCCCGGACACTGGGGCGCAAAGTTTGCGGGGCGCAGTATGCGGCGGCGCTCGTCGAGATATGGACGCAGCTCCGTGCGTGTCCAAGTGTGGTTGCCGAGGGTTATAACGTCCGCTCCCGCCTTGAATATCGCATCCGCCTGTCGGGGGGTTATGCCGACAACGTTTGCGTTTTCGCCGTTGACGACGCAGAAATCAATGTTTCTTTCGGCTTTGAATTTTTTAAGCTTGGTATTTAAACAGTCAAGTCCCGGCTGCCCGCAGACGTCGCCCACGGCAAGGATCCTTACACTCATTTTGAAATTTCCTTTCGATTTTTTGATCGGTTTATAAAGGATATTATAACATATATTTCACCGCCGTAGCAAAACAAAAATGGACATAATATATTACGGAGGTGTAAACAATGAACAAGACAAATTTCCTTATCGGCATGGGACTCGGTATAGCGGTCGGCGGCTGTGCGGGCGCCATAATGATGCCCGGCAAGAAGGGCGCAAAGAGCGTCGTCAGCAAGACGCTCAAAACGATGGGCGACGTAGTAGACGCCGTATCAAGCAGTATGAGTAAGTAAATTCGAAAAAATGCAGACGCTTTTGCAAAAAAAGACTTGCAATTTGTAATCCGCTGTGCTAATATACTTAGGCGCAAAGCAATAAGCGCCGTTAGCTCAGCTGGATAGAGCGTCTGGCTACGGACCAGAAGGTCAGGGGTTCGAATCCCTTACGGCGTGCCAAAAACAAACCTCCGCCACCGACGGAGGTTTGTTTTTTTCATTTTAGCTCAAGTAAGGGATTCGAACCCGAAAGGGTCGGAGCGTTGAGAAAACAGTCCCGTGGACTGTTTTTAGCTCCGAGGGGCGCAGAAGCTACGCTTCAAGCCCGGCAGTTTTGCTTTGCAAAACTGCGTTAATCCCTTACGGCGTGCCAAAAACGAACCTCAGCCACCGGCAGAGGTTTGTTTTTTGTTTCATATGAAAAAATCGGACTTTTGCCGCAGCAAAAGTCCGATTCCTTTATTCATCCCCCGCAGTGTAGTCCGCTTCTTCCTCCCCATCGTCAGCCGGAGCCG
This sequence comes from Oscillospiraceae bacterium, assembly GCA_963625655.1. Lineage (GTDB taxonomy): Bacteria > Bacillota > Clostridia > Oscillospirales > Oscillospiraceae > F23-B02. Next base: position 18,994 of record CAVFTS010000026.1, on the reverse strand, counting down.
TGATCTCCGTCCAGCCGTCCGGTGAGTCCACGGCGACGCAGTTCCACCGCTCTCCCTCGGGCGAGAGCAGCACCATGCCCTCGTCCGCCGTGAGCAGGATGCGCTCCGTCTCCGTGCCGTTTACGGTGTTTATGACTTTACCTATTGTCATGCCGTCACCTCCCCCGCTACCGACGACCTGATTATATTCGCTCCGGCGGCATATGCCGTGCCGTTGTACTCCGTGTCCTCCGCTGCTTTGATAATGATCGTCGCCTTCGTTGCGCCGTTGCGGATGTCGGTAATCGCTTTGTCTGCATAACTGCCGGTTGTATACAGTGTTATCGTCAATCCGCTCTGTGTGCATCCCATGAACAGGCTCGATATAGTAGGACTGCACGCATTTCCAACGCCGCCGAGCTGACAGTTTATAAGTGCGGTGTTGCGACCGAAGGTTGAATATTGTAGAGCCGTATTTTGTCCATTGAAGGTTACTGCGCCATCAAGTATAAGCTCCGTGAGATTCGGATTGTTATTGCAGAATGCATAGTTAGTCGTAATGGGAATGTGAATTTTCAGCTTTGTCAATCCGCTAATGCCAATAAAAACATTTTGTCTGCCGCAGCTTGATAGATTCGTAAAGTCGGCATCTCCGAGCAGCAGATTGGTTGCACCGCTAAGTGCCCCCTCATCAAGCGTAGTGATTTTGGTAACATCAAGCCCGTCAATCGTTGTTACCAAGCTGTTGTATAACGCGCCGGTCTTTATGGTTTTTATCGTGTTTTTTGCGTTTATTTTGTTCAGATATTTAAACCCAAAATTATTGGCGTATACCGAACCGAATGTATATTTGTGCAAGGTTTCGCCGTAAAAATCCACTTCGGTGGGATAACCGTCCGTGTTCCTCGCCTTAACGACGATGCCGTCCGTCACTGCGGCACCACCGCTTTCCGTATTCTCGACAACAATATCTGCTTCGCAATACTTACCCGAAGTCAACAGCGTTTTCGTACCTGTCTCGGTAAGCTCCGCAATACTGTTGCCCTTATAAGATACATTCACGCTCATTCGCTTTCACCTCCGTACTTCGGAAGTGTTGCAAGGGTGAGATAGCCGCTGTCGTTTGTGAGCTGTGAGATTTTTGAGGGAATGTCGCTTTTCTTGGTGTAGCTCGACAAGTCTATTGCAGCCTTCGTGTCCTCGACCATCTCCGCCTTGTCCGATGCCGTCCAGTAGTCGACGCCCTTTACGGGCGTTGAGCCGCCGCCTTTTTTCACCGCCTCGTTTATCGCCGCAACGAGCGTATTCTTCGCCATGGTGTCGAGGTCGCCGAGGTCACCGATCGCATTTTTAAGCGCCGCCCACACGGGAAGCGTGGGAGCAGTCGACTCGTCGCCGGAGGGGTCGGCTCCGCTCTGCACATAGCCGAGGCGCACCCACACTGTGGGGATGACCGTCTTGCCGTCATGCGACACGCCGTAGACACCGCACACAAGCTCGTCCCCGTAAGCCGCCAGGCACTCGTGCGGGATGACGCATTTGCCGTCCGTCCACTCGCTTTCCGGCACGTCGTATGTGACGCTTCTTGAGCGGAAAACCGCCGTTTTCGCAAGCCCGTCCCAAGCGCCGTCAAACTCAAAGCGCAGGGCTGCCCCCACCGTGCCGGAGGTGTAGACCTCCCGCTCCGCTGCGGAAGCCGTCGCCCCGCTTATCTTTACCGTCGTCATTTCCTGCCTCCGTTCTCTCCGGTTTCGTCCGCCGCATCCCTCAGGCTGCTCAGCGTTCTTTTGAGCCAGCCGGGTATTGGCGCACCGAGCTTTGCCGCATTTTCCGTGATGCTGCCAAGCTCCGTAAATATGTACCACACCGCCACGACGGGCGTTGCAAGCACCGTATACTCAAAGGGCAGGCCGATGCCGCCGCTGCCGCTCACCTGAGCCAGCGCAATATCGCACAGCGCCGCAACGAGCAAGGCGCATATCTCGCCCAGCTTGTGCCAAAGTCCCGTCCTTGCGGTCTTGCTGCTCCACTCGTTTTTCGACATTGCCGCCCAAGTCCCGGTCAGATAATCGAGCGCCATGCACACGAGCATGATGACGACGAGCCAGCCCACCCAGCCTATAAGCGCCGTAACCGCTGCAAAAGCTGCGGTTACGAACGCACGAAGTTCGGTGATCCTATCGGGTTTATCCATTGTTTTCACTGCTTCCTTTCGCTTTTCTGTACTCGATGATCGCAAGCTGCTCACGGGTCAGCGGATCGCTCCAGCCGTAGGAGCCGTCCTTGTAGCCCCGTATAAGTCCGGTCTCCACCGCCCAGCGCTTCGCCTTTTCCGCTTCGCTCTCGTAATTTTCGGGGACGTAGGCGGTGTCGGCGCCCTTGCAGATGCCGCGGCAGATCGCCTCTCCGATCTCCCCGACGTTTTCGATTATCCACTCCGCCCCCTCAACGGAATCGTGGAACTCCGCCTCGACGTAGATACACTTGCCCGAAGTCTTGCGGATCTCGTCGAACCTTGCCGTGCGAACGCCGTAGCGCTCGTCGGCGACGGTTATCTCCGCCAGCTCGTCGTACACCGCCTGAGCGTACCTGAGCCTATCTTCGGAAAGCTGCGACACGAACACGACGCAGCCCTTCCCGCCGCCGGCGTTCGTGTGAATGGGAACGTGAAGCTGCGCTCCCCATGCGTTTGACTCCGCTATTGCGTCGTCGGTCTTGGTGCCTGCGGCCGCACGCTTCACCTCGAAGCCGCAGCGGATGAGCGCTTTCTCGCAATGCTCCGCAATGCGGTTGCACTGCTCCTTTTCGGTCGTGTCCCCCGCCGAGTATTTGTTGTAATACTGCTGCGAGGGTGAAAGATATATTTTCATAGCTGCCTCCGTCAATGAAATTTCCCCTCCATAATTAGGGCGAAAGCGCCTGCGCCTTGTATGCGGACGTACAAGAAAAAGCGCCCTTGCTTTTTCGGAGCTTTCCGATTATATTGTATTGCAGTAAAGCGTCGGAGGTTCCGTATGATAGCGATATACATAGCGATATTTATCACTGCGGCTTACGGTGCAAAGCTCGCAGACGGCAGCGACTCGTACCTCGGGAAAAAGCAAAGTGCGGCACTCAAGGGCATTTTTGTGATGCTCGTTTTTGCGTCGCACTCGTGGCAGTACATAAAAGGCCTCGCACCGGACGGCGTTTTGTCCGACGCCTTTTTTCTCATGAAAACCGTATTCGGTCAGATGATAGTCGTTCCCTTTCTGTTCTTTTCGGGCTACGGTGTGCGGTACTCCGTCGAGCGCAAGGGCGAAGCCTACATCCGCTCCATTCCAAAGCAGCGTGTTTTAAAGCTGCTTACCCATACAACGCCTATCATATTGCTGTTTTTGTGCCTGCAGCTTGCCTTGGGTCGGCACTACGACCTTGGCTTTGTGCTTTCCTCGCTCGTGCTGTGGGAGAGTCTCGGCAACAGCAATTGGTACATATTTTCGATACTCGTTTTGTACATTATCACCTATATTTCCTTCGGGGTGTTCAAGGATCGGCGCAGGGCGCTCGTGTCCTGTCTGCTGCTGACGCTGGTTTACATCGCTTTGATGTCGCTTGTAAAGCCGACTTGGTGGTACGACACCGTGATCTCCTACGTTTTCGGTATGCTGTTTTACGAGCTGTCGGAGTCCTTTTCCGAAAAGCTCACCCAAAGCGCCGGCGCATGGAAGCGAGGTCTTTTGAAGATCGCAGCGCTGCTGCTTCTTGCGGCGGCAGGCTATCTTGCCTGCATCGCCTGCCTCAAGGAGTTTTCGCCGAGGCTCCTTCCTGCGCTCGTCGGCAACCTTGCCGCCGTCGCATTTATGCTCCTGCTGCTCTGTGTCTCGCTCAAGGTAAAGCTCGGCAACCCGGTTATAGACTGGCTCGGTGACCACATTTTTGAGGTCTACCTTCTGCAAAGGCTGCCGATGATACTGTTTACAAAGCTCGGTCTTGCAAACGTGAGCCTTGTCCTGTGGTACGCCGCCTGCATTGCCGTGACCGTACTGCTTGCGTATCTGTTCAGGCGACTGTTTGCAGTCTCGGACAGGCTTCTGTTCGGCGTCAAAAAAGCTATATAAAAAAGAGACAACCCAACGGTTTTCCGTTCTGTTGTCTCTTTTTGTATTCTATCTATTTCCTCAGCCGAACACGGAGAGCAGGAAGCCCGCTGCGATCGCCGAGCCGATGACTCCGGCGACATTGGGTCCCATTGCGTGCATGAGCAGATAGTTTGACTTGTTGTACCTCTTGCCCACGTCCTGAGCGACTCTTGCCGCCATCGGCACGGCGGACACGCCCGCAGAGCCGATAAGCGGATTGATCTTTCCGCCGGAGAGCCTGTACATGACTCTGCCGCCCAAAAGTCCGCCGACGGTCGATACCGCAAACGCCGCAAGACCGAGTGCGATTATCTTCAGCGTCTCCCAGTTTAGGAAGCTCTGCGCAACCATTGTCGCACCGACCGAGGTCGCAAGGAAGATGGTGACGATGTTCATGAGCGCATTCTGCGCCGTGTCGGACAGTCTGTCGGTAACGCCGCACTCACGGAACAGGTTGCCGAGCATGAGACAGCCGATAAGCGGCGCCGTCGAGGGCAGAAGCAGAATAACGACGGTCGCAACGAGGATCGGGAAAACGATCTTCTCCTTTTTGCCGACCTCTCTGGTCTGCTCCATTCTGACGCTGCGCATTTTCTCGGTGGTCATAAGCTTCATAAGCGGAGGCTGTATGAAGGGTATGAGCGCCATATACGAGTACGCCGCAATTGCGATGGGACCCAAGAGCCACGGCGCAAGCTTCGACGCCGTGAATATCGCCGTGGGACCGTCGGCGCCGCCGATTATGCCGATTGACGCCGCTTCACCGCCGCCGAAGCCCAAAAGGATGGCGCCCAAAAACGCCGCAAACACGCCGAGCTGCGCCGAAGCTCCCAAAAGCATACTTTTGGGATTTGCAAGCAGCGGTCCGAAGTCGGTCATTGCGCCGACGCCGAGGAAAATGAGCGAGGGGTATATCCCCGCCTTGACGCCGATATAGAAGAAGTCAAGCAGACCGCCGTTTGCGAGAATATGACCGTAGCTGTGGTAGTAGGGGCTTGCCTCGTCGATAAACGCCGTCCACAGCTCCGGGTGATACATCGCATTGTCGCCCTGCCCGACGAAGTAGCTGAGATTCGTAAGCAGGCAGCCGAAGGCGATGCCGCACAGCAGCAGCGGCTCAAATTTCTTTGCGATGCCGAGGTACAGCAGTACAAAGGCAATGAGTATCATAACGAGGTTTTTCCAACCGCCGTCCGTCGTGAAGAACGCTGCGAAGCCCGATTCGAGCGCAAGCTTGCGAAGGGTTTCCGGAATATCCATAAGCACCCTCCTTTAAGAGATCACGACAAGAGGATCGCCCGTCTCCACCGTCTGCCCCTTCGCTGCGATTATGCGGGTGACGGTGCCGCTTCTGTCGGCAGTCACCTCGTTTTCCATCTTCATCGCCTCAAGCACGAGCAGCGTCTCGCCCTCGGAGACCTTCTGCCCGACGGTGACGGAAATTTTCAGTATATTGCCCGGCATGGGAGCCTTGACCGCATTGCCGTCTCCCGACGGAGCGGGTGCGGGAGCGCTCTCCCGCTTGGGATCGGGAGCGGATACCGCAGCGGGAGCGGGGGAAGCTGCCTCGTACTCGTCGAGCAGGACGGCGCTGCCCTCCTCCACTTCGACCTCGTACACTCTGTTATTTAAGGTAACCCTGTATTTCATTCGTTGCGAACCTCCTTGATGGAAATGAAGCGGAGTTCATTTAAAGGCTTTCCGAGACTGTCCGCCACGATAGCCATTATCATGGCGGCATCCTTCGGGTCGGTGTCGTAAAGCTTCAGCTCTCCGGCAGAGCCGGGAGCGGTCGCCTGCCTTTCCTCCGGCAGAGGCTCGGCGTCGGGTGCGGGCTTTTTCTTCGACATGATCTTTCCCATTGCGGATATGACGAGCATCAGAAACAGCAGCCCCAAGAACACGACGGCATAGCCCAAAACGGCGGTCAGAGCCGCATCGCCGAGGGGCATTTTAAATAAGCTTACCACGGCGCACCTCCTCAGATTCTGCTTATCGTATAGCGAACCTTCTTCTCCTCAAGCTCGCTGCGTTTTTTGAAAAAGTCCTCCGCCACCTGCGGGAATGCGATATAGCTCAGCACGTCCTCCTCGCAGCGGGCGGTGTCGCCGAGATACTTCTGCGCCCTCTCGAAGGTGTCCGTCGGCAGGGTGTCGGCGTATCTGCCGCTTATCGGCTGCTCGTCACCGAGTATTTTTCTTCGCACCGCCTCGTCGATCGGAGCGGGAGGAGTGCCGTATTCCCCACGGCAGTAGGCTTTTACTTCGCTGCCGACGTTCTTGTAGCGCTCACCCGCAAGCACGTTCTGCACCGCCTGCGTGCCGACCATCTGGCTCGTCGGCGTAACGAGCGGAGGATAGCCCAGCTCACGGCGCACCCTCGGCGTTTCTTCAAGCGCCTCGTCAAACTTTGAGAGCTCATTCATCATTTTAAGCTGGCTCAAGAGATTCGACAGCATTCCGCCGGGTATCTGATAGCTCAGGCACTGAGTATCCGTCGCCATGGAGATGGGATTGAGCGTCCCGTCCTTCAGCGCATCGCTGCGTATGCCCTTAAAGAAGGTCGCCATTTCGTTTAAGACCTCGGTGTTCAGCTCGCTTTCCCGGCCAAGCTCACGCAGGGCGTAGTCGAGCGTCTCAGTTGCAGGCTGCGAGGTGCCGCCGGAAAACGGTGATATTGCGGTGTCGATAATGTCGGCTCCCGCTTCGGCAGCCTTTAAGCAGGTCATAAAGGCAAGACCCGTCGTGCAGTGCGTATGCACCGCAACGGGAAGATCGACCGCATCCTTTATCGCCGACACAAGCTCATAGGCGTTCTTCGGCGAGAGTATTCCCGCCATGTCCTTTATGCATATCGTCGAAGCGCCCATGCTCTTAAACTCACGCACAAGCTCAACATATTTGTCGAGCGTATGCACGGGACTTGTGGTGTACGATATGGCGGCGGAAGCCTCGGCTCCGCATTTGAGCGTCTCCTCAAGTGCGACACGGATGTTCTCGGGGTCGTTCAGCGCATCGAAAATGCGGATAATGTCGATACCGTTTCTGACGGAGGCACGGACGAATCTGCGTACTATATCGTCGGGATAATGGCGGTAACCGAGTATATTCTGACCGCGAAGCAGCATTTGCAGCTTGGTATTCGGCATCTTCGCCCGGATCTTCCTCAAGCGCTCCCACGGATCCTCGCCGAGATAGCGCAGGCACACGTCGAAGGTGGCGCCGCCCCAACATTCCACTGAGTAAAAGCCCGCAGAATCCATTGCCGGCAGGATCGGCTCAAAGCTGTCATAGGGCATTCTCGTCGCAATGAGCGACTGGTTTGCGTCTCGAAGCACGGTTTCGGTAAAACGTATTTTCATTGTTTTTCCTCCTTTGAGCAGACTGCTCCTCCCTTCGTATTTTTAGCGAAAAGCCGCCGTTAATACTAATTCTGGCATCAGTCGGCGACTTTTTTGATCTCTTCTATCCATTTTGCGGCTCTGCTGATCGCAAAGCACTCGCTTGCGTTTTCCGTTTCGAGCAGAAAGCCGTTTGTTATACCGGCGATCTTTGTCGGCACGACGCTTTCAAATTCGCCCGTCGGCACAAACAGGGCATGGCTGTTTAAGGTGCCGGGATGCGAGCGGAAGTAAAGCCCCGTCTCGGCAAGCCACAGTCTGCCCGCAACGCATTCGCCGGAGCGGTAATGTCCGGCTGCGTCCTCAAGCAGAACCTTTTCGTTTTCACGAAGCGACTTTCCGAATGCGGCGACCTCTGCGCTCATCCTCGAATTGTGCGACCTCATGTAAAGCCCCATGGCAAGACCGCCGAACACGGCGGTGGCAAGCGCCTGCGGCAGGATCTGCACAAACGTGTCTCCGGAGCTGAGCCTTACTCCCAACGTCAGCAGTCCGAGCATAAGCCCGAAGGCGATACCGACTTTAAGTGAGCTGCCGTACTTCATTGTTTTCGCTCCTCCAGCGCCTGTACTCCTCAAGCTCACGGTCAAGGCAAAGGCTCACGACGAAGTTTATGATGAGCGCATCGTCCACAAAGCCGAGGATAGGCACATTGTCGGGTATAAGGTCATAGGGGCTTGCAAGATAGGCAACGATAAGCGTCGCCCCGATAATCGCCGTAACCGGCACACGCTTGTAATTTCCCCTGTAATAATCGTTCAGCATATAAACTATGTCCTGCGCCTGTGCGATGCTGTCTCCCACAAACGGTACCTTAACGAGAGGATCGAGCTTCATAGAGGTGTTTTCGAGGAAGGACAGCACCTTCCCCGTCGCCGCAACGACGCTTGCAATCCACTTGTCGAGCTTCTCTTTATCCTTAATGCACATTCTGCCGTCCTCCTGTGAATAATGTATATATTCTAACACAAAATTGCGGCACAGTAAACAAAAATCGACAAAATCAAGCTCCGCGAACTGTCTGTATGGGAGAAACGAAAACTGATTCTTGATTTTGTGTGTGTTTTAATATACATTTATATTGAGCATTTATGGATTCTGCTCAACTTATACGATAACAGAGGGAAAAGCATTGGGGATTTCTAACGTTTTTGAGCTGCTGAGCGGCGTTGCGCTATTCCTGTTCGGTATGGCGCTCATGGGAGACGGGTTAAAGCTCGTTGCGGGCAATAAGCTCGAGCTTATTTTGTACCGTCTTTCAAGCACTCCCTTGAAAGGCATACTTCTCGGTACCGGCGTTACCGCCGTTATCCAGTCTTCGTCTGCGACCTCGGTCATGGTGGTCGGCTTTGTAAACTCCGGCATGATGAAGGTCAGACAGGCGATCGGCGTCGTGATGGGCGCCATAATCGGCACCAGTATCACGGGCTGGATCATCTGCCTTTCCGACGTCGGCGGCGGAGATGCCACCGGTTGGCTGGAGCTTATCTCGACCGATACTCTCACCGCCGTAATAGCCGTCATCGGTATTGCTCTGCGTATGTTCTCCGGCAACAGCACGAAAAAGCACGTCGGTGACATCATGCTCGGCTTCGCCGTCCTGATGTTCGGCATAAACACCATGAGCGGTGCCGTCGCCGGGCTTCGCTCAAGCCGTACCTTTATTGACATGCTCACCGCATTTTCAAATCCCCTTCTCGGCATCCTTCTCGGCATCGTCTTCACCAGCGTGATACAGAGTGCCTCCGCAGCGGTCGGTATCCTTCAGGCGCTTTCCGTAACGGGCGCCATCCGCTTTGATACCGCTCTGCCCATCATCATGGGCATCGCCATCGGCGCATCGGTTCCCGTCCTGCTCTCCGCTCTCGGCGCAAGCAGCAGCGGCAAACGCACCGCTCTTTCGTATCTGCTCGTCGATTTTCTCGGCGTTGTGCTGTTCAGCATCATTTTCTACACCGCAAATGCGATCTTTGACTTTTCCTTTATGTCCATGACCATGAGCTCGGTGAGCCTCGCGCTTTTAAACACCGTGTTCCGCTTTATAATCGTCATACTGCTTGCGCCCTTTATTCCTCAGCTTGAAAAGCTCGGAAAGCTCATTATTAAGGACAACGAGAGTGACACCGAGGCGCTTCGGGATATGGACAGACTTGAGGAGCGTTTCCTTGCGCACCCCGCTCTCGCCATCGAGCAGAGCCGTCTCACCGTAAACTCCATGGCGGAAAAGGCAAAGTCCAATCTGTTCGACTCCTTTGCGCTTCTGAAAAACTACTCCGACGACGGCTTTGACCATATCTCGCACGCAGAGGATATAATTGACCGATACGAGGATAAGATCGGCACGTATCTCATGGCGGTCACCGGAAAGGAGCTTAACCGTGAGCAGCGGGAGGACGTCAGCAAGTACCTCCATACGATAAACGACTACGAGCGCATAAGCGACCACTCCCTCAACATCGCCGAGTGTGCCAAGGAGATACACGAAAAGCACATCCGCTTCTCGGAGCCTGCGGCACGTGAGCTTGCGGTGCTGACCTCCGCCGTTACGGAAATCATCACCATTGCAGTCAAGGCGTTTGTCGAAAACAACCTTGAGCTTGCCTATCGTGTCGAGCCGCTCGAGGAGCTTATCGACAACCTCTGTGACGAAATGAAGTCTCACCACATCGAGCGTCTGCAGCAGGGCGTCTGTACCCTGTCGCACGGCTTTGTGTTCACCGACCTGCTCACGAACTACGAGCGTATCGGCGACCACTGTTCAAACATTGCCGTCGCCATGATAGAGCTGGAGTCCGACTCCTTCGACACTCACGAATATATAAACAGTCTCGCCGAAGCCCATACCCACGGCTTCGATGAGTATTACGAAGAATACAGCAAAAAATACTCACTGTGAGGTATCTTATGCAGTATGTCCCGATAATTCTTTTTGCGGTGCTTTGCCCCGTTGCCGCCTGCCGTTTCATAAAGGCCATGGAATCGGAGGAGCATCTGAAAGCGACAATGCTCAAGGGTCTTGCCACCGTGTGCTGCATCGGCATTGCCGGCATCACTCTGTTCCTCACCGATAACCACCGCTTTGCCGCTGTGGTCGTCCTCGGTCTGTTTTTCGGTTTTGTGGGTGATGAGCTTCTGGCTCTGCGCTTCGTGTACCCCGACAGCTTTTCCTCGCTGTTTCTCGGCGGCGCAGGTGCGTTTTTCCTCGGTCATGTGTTCTACGTCGTTGCGCTGTACGGCATTGCCGCCGACGCATGGATGATAGCCCTTCCGCTGACGGCGCTGTGCCTCGTCCTTGAGTTTGTAAACTCAAAGCGCCATGGTCTTAACATGGGCAAGCTCTTCGTTCCGCTCGGCATCTACTGTGCCTTCGTCTGCTTTATGGGATGCTCTGCCGTCGGTGCGGCGTTTATGAATTTCAGAGTCGGCACCCTGCTTTTCGCCATCGCAGGCGTGTGTTTCATTATAAGCGACAGCATACTTTCCGTGCAGTGCTTCTCCGATCACCCGGATAACCGCAAGAACCGTCTGCTTCACGTTTTCTATTGGGCGGCGCAGCTTCTGATTTCTCTAAGTCCCCTGTTTATCGCATAAATAAGCTAAGCATAAAAAGGCGTACCTTGTTCAGGTAACACGGTATGCCTTTTCTTTATATTTTAATAGTCATTTTTCACAATTTCCAATGTCAAAACAATGGTGCGCCCGCATTTTTTAGTTAAAATGCAACAAAAACCGCCTTAACGCTTCAGTTTTTTTAAGGTTGTAACGAAATATCAAATTTGCTTGATAATCGGGATTTACAGGACTATAATTATATTAAATAAAAAATAATATGTTGTATAACTATACCCAAAGGAGTAAGACCATGCCCGAAAAACGCTTTAACAAAGTGCTTGCCGCTAACCGCGGCGAAATTGCAGTCAGAATCTTCCGTGCCTGCTACGACCTCGGCATAAACACCGTGGCAATGTATTCAAAGGAAGACACCTACAGTCTTTTCCGCATCAAGGCGGATGAGGCTTATCTCGTCGGCGAGAACAAAAGTCCCCTCGGCGTGTATCTCGACATTCCGGAGATTATCAGCCTTGCCAAGCGCCGCAACGTGGACGCCATCCACCCCGGCTACGGCTTCCTGTCCGAAAACGCCGACTTTGCCCGTGCCTGTGAGGAAAACGGCATAACCTTCATCGGACCTCCCAGCGACGTGCTTGCCAAGATGGGCGACAAGCTCTCCGCAAAGCAGATTGCCATCGAGTGCGGCGTTCCCGTCGTTCCCGGCTGCGACGCTCCCTTAAAGAGCGGTGAGGAAGCGCTCGAAATGGCAAAGTCCTTCGGCTTCCCCGTCATTTTAAAGGCGGCGGCCGGCGGCGGCGGCAGAGGTATGCGCCTCTGCACAAAGGAGGAGGACGTTATCCCGTCCTTCGAGCTTGTCCGCAGCGAAGCGCAGAAGGCGTTCGGCAACGACGACATTTTCATTGAAAAGTACCTCGTCGAGCCTAAGCACATTGAGGTGCAGATCCTTGCCGACAAGTACGGCAACGTGCGTCACCTCGGCGAGCGTGACTGCTCCCTTCAGCGCCGCTATCAGAAGGTCGTTGAGTTTGCGCCCGCATGGAGCGTTCCCGCAGAGATCAGATGCAGGCTCCACACCGACGCCGTCAAGATTGCCGAAAAGGTCGGCTATGTAAACGCCGGTACCGTGGAATTCCTTGTTGACCGTGACGGCAATCACTACTTCATCGAGATGAACCCCCGTATTCAGGTCGAGCATACCGTCACCGAGATGATAACGAACGTCGATCTCGTCCGTGCGCAGATACTCATTGCGCAGGGCTATCCCGTGAGCCACCCGGAAATCGGCCTTGCAAATCAGAACGATTTGAACATAAACGGCTACGCCATTCAGTGCCGTGTCACCACCGAGGATCCCGCAAACAAGTTTGCACCCGACAACGGCAGGATAATCGGCTACCGCTCCGGCGGCGGCTTCGGTGTTCGTCTCGACGGCGGCAACGTTGCGACCGGCTCCACAATTTCTCCCTACTACGACTCCCTCCTCGTCAAGGTCACGAGCTGGGACTGCACCTTCCCCGCCGTCTGCCGCAAGGCGACGAGGGCGATAAACGAGGAGCACGTCAGAGGCGTCAAGACGAACATTCCCTTTGTCACGAATATACTCACGCATCCGACCTTCATCGAGGGCAAGTGCCACACCAAGTTCATCGACGAAACGCCGGAGCTGTTCGAGTTTGAGGAAGGCCGTGACCGTGCGACGAGAGTCCTCAAATACATAGCGAACATTCAGGTAAACAACCCCGACGCCGAGCGTCATCAATACGACGCACCCCGCTTTCCGAAGGCTCAGCGCAGCATAAGCCGCAAGGACGGCTTAAAGGAGCTGCTCGACACCAAGGGTCCCGATGCCGTTAAGGATTACATTCTCGGCGAGAAGAAGCTTCTCGTCACCGATACCACCATGCGTGACGCACACCAGTCCCTGCTGTCTACCCGACTGCGCACAAGGGACATGGTAAAGGCTGCCGACGGCACCGCAGATATACTTGCCGACTGCTTCTCCCTTGAAATGTGGGGCGGTGCGACCTTCGACACCGCATACCGTTTCCTGCACGAGTCCCCGTGGGAGCGCCTGTGCTTGCTGCGTGAGAAGATCCCCAACGTTCCCTTCCAGATGCTGCTGCGAGGCTCCAACCTTGTCGGCTACGCAAGCTACCCCGACAACCTTGTCCGTGCCTTCATCGCAGAAGCCGCAACGCAGGGCATCGACGTTTTCCGTGTGTTTGACTCCCTGAATTGGCTGCCGAACATGCAGGTCGCAATGGATGAGGTACTGCGTCAGGGCAAGCTGCTCGAGGGCACGATGTGCTACACCGGCGACATTCTCGATCCCGCAAAGGATAAGTACACGCTCAAATACTACGTCGATTTCGCAAAGGAGCTCGAAAAGAGAGGCGCTCACATCCTGACCATCAAGGATATGTCGGGACTGTTAAAGCCCTACGCCGCAAAGAAGCTCATATCCACGCTCAAGCAGGAGATCGGCATCCCCGTAAATCTCCACACCCACAACACCACCGGCAACCAGCTCGCAACACTGCTGCTTGCCGCCGAAGCCGGCTGCGATATCGTGGATACTGCGATCGGCTCCATGGCAAACCTCACAAGCCAGCCCAGTCTCAATGCGCTCAACGAGGCGCTCAGAGGTCAGGAGCGTGACCCCGGCTTCGACCCGCAGCGCCTTCAGGAGCTTGCGGATTACTGGAGCGACGTTCGTCTGCGCTACGAAAACTTTGACAAGGGACTCAAGATCCCCGTCACCGACATCTACCGCTACGAGATCCCCGGCGGTCAGTACACCAACCTTCAGCCGCAGGTCGAGTCCCTCGGCCTCGGTCACCGCTTCGGTGAGGTCAAGGAGATGTACCGCACCGTAAACCTCATGCTCGGCGATATTATCAAGGTAACTCCCTCCTCCAAGATGGTCGGCGACCTTGCGATATTCATGGTGCAGAATGACCTTACCCCGGAGAACATCGTCGAAAAGGGCGAGTCGCTCGCCTTCCCCGACTCCGTCGTCAGCTATTTCAAGGGCATGATGGGTCAGCCCCCCTGCGGCTTCCCCGTTGATCTTCAGCGTGTCGTGCTCAAGGGCGAGGAGCCTATCACCTGTCGCCCCGGCGAGCTGCTTCCTTCCGTTGACTTCGATAAGCTCGAAGAGGAGGTTCGCAAGATTCACCCCGCTTATGAGGCACGCCATTCCCTCATCTCCTACGCCATGTACCCCAAGGTGTATGAGGAATTTATCCGTCACCGCAAGGAGTACGGCTACATCACCCGTATGGGCAGCCACGTTTTCTTCAACGGCATGGCTATCGGCGAGACGAATCAGATAAACATCGAGGACGGCAAAACGCTCGTCATCAAGTACCTCGGTTTGGGTGATCTCAACGAGGACGGCACACGCAATGTTCAGTTTGAACTTAACGGTATGCGCCGTGAGGTTGCGGTCCCCGACCCCAAGGCTTCCGAGAGCGTGTCCCGCACCGTCATGGCTGATCCGAGCAACAAGGCTCAGGTCGGCGCCTCCATCCCTGGCATGGTCTGCAAGGTCAGCGTAAAGCCCGGCGACGTCGTCAAGATCAACGACGTGCTTGCGACCGTCGAGGCAATGAAGATGGAGACCAGCGTCGTTGCGAGAATGGACGGTACCGTTGACGATGTGCTCATCTCCGAGGGGCAGTCCGTCAAAGCAGGCGAGCTGATGATAACCATCAAATAAACGCAAACGCAAAATCGCTGCAAAGCATTGGCTTTGCAGCGATTTTTATGTCCAATACCCGAAAAATCCCGACGGGAGTACCCGTCGGGATTTTGCATAACTTCTTTACCTTGAACCCTTGTCGTAGGGGATGCCTTCCGCCTTGGGCGCTCTGGAGCGCTTGGAGGTAAAGGCAAGAACGACAAGCGATACCACATAGGGCAGCATGTTGTATACGCCGCTCGGCAGGTCGAGAGCCTTGAGGACGTCGAAGCCTGAGTGAACGTTGCCCAGCGCACGGAAGAATCCGAACAGCAGAGCCGCCCATGCGATATGCTTGGGCTTCCACTGACCGAAGATCATAACCGCCAGTGCGAGGAAGCCGAAGCCCGCAACTCCGTTTTCAAACATCCACTGGCTGACGCCTGCGGTGATGTAGACGATGCCGCCGAGGCCACCGAGCGCACCGGAGAGAAGCACGCCCGCCCAACGCATCTTGTAAACGTTGACGCCCACAGAGGCTGCCGCCTGAGGATGCTCGCCGCAAGCCATAAGGCGCAGGCCGAAGCGGGTCTTGTAGAGCATGACCGCAATGCCGATAAGCACGACGAATGCGATTATCATAAACACGTTCAGTTCAAAGCCGCCGATGTCGGTCAGAAATGCCTGTCTGCCCTCACGGTAAATTATCTCGGAAGAGGTGTTGTTGGGGTCCTCGGCAATGTTTATCGCCTTGACCGCAACCGTCGCCGCAGCGACTCCGAGGAGGTTCAGTGCGGTGCCGATGATAGTCTGGTCGGCTTTGAAGTTTATACACGCCACCGCAAGCAGGGACGAGAAAACGGTACCGGCAACGATCGCCGCCATCATGGTAAGGATGACGATGACAAATGGGCTGGTGCCTGAGGGGAGATACTTCATGACGAGTGCGCCGCCGAGTGCGCCGATGACCATAATACCCTCAAGACCGAGGTTGATGACGCCGGAGTGTTCCGAAACGCAGCCGCCGAGTGCGACGAGGATGAGTATCGAGGCGAAGATGAGAGTGTACTGAGTAAGTAATATCATTTCTCGTCACCTCCGTCTTTATTTTCTTCGGCAGCTAAGGCCGCTTCCTCCTTTTTCTTTTTGCGCTCCTCCGACCTGTCGATGAGATGGTTCACGCAATACTTAAAGAACAGAACGAAGCCGCAGAGATAGATGATGATGGAGGAGATAAGGCTGGATATCTGAGAGCTGTAAACGGAGAGGTCTATGTAACCGCCGCCGAAGGTGATGTGCTGGATGAAGAAGGATGCAATGATCGCACCGATGGGGTCGAGGCAGCCGAGGAAGGCTGCGGCGATGCCGTTGAAGCCCATTGAGTTAACGCTGGAGGCATTGACTTCCCACTGCTTGATGTCGGTCAGGTAGAACAGCGCCGCACCGAGGCCCGCAAGAGCGCCGCTTATGCACAGCGTTACGATGATGTTGCGCTTTTCCTTCATGCCGCAGTACTTTGCGGCGTTTTTGTTGCTGCCGGTAGCTTTAAGCTCGTAGCCGAATTTCGTCTTGCTGAGGATTATCGACACCGCAATGGCGACGAGTATCGCTATCGGAACGGCAATGGTAAAGTACTGGTAGCCGCCGACAAGCTCCTCAAGGCCCAGAGTCGGGAGAATTGCGTCGGCGTTTTTGTGGAGAATATGATAGGTCTCCGCCGTGGGAGCCTTGGTTACGTCGGAGGAGAGGAGCATGTTGACCGAATACAGGATGATCCAGTTGAGCATGATACCGGAAATGACCTCGTTTACGTTGCAGTACGCCTTCAGAGCGCCGGAGATCGCACCGATCACCGCACCCGCCAGCACCGCAAGCAGGAGGCAGAGGTACCACGGCATCTGCCATGCTATGGCTGCGTATATCGCAATTCCGGCGCCCGCCATGTACTGACCGGAAGCGCCGATATTGAACAGTCCGACCTTGTAGGAAAAGAGGATCGACAGCGAGCACATGAGCAGCGGCACGGTGTACACAACGGTTTGAGCAAAGTACCTCAAACGGAAGGGGCCTTCCTCCGGCCATGTGAAGAAGTTCATCAGAACGCCGGTGATCGCATCCCATGCACCCTCGGCATTGATGATAAGCAGCGCAATATAGCCGAGGAAAACGCCGATAATGACGCACAGGATGGAGGACAGCAGCGACTGAACTCCGTTATTCTTGAAAAAAGCTTTGACGTATTTCATTCCGCCACCACCTTGTCTCTCTTTGCGCCCGCCATATAGAGTCCGAGCTCTTCCTGCGTTGTCTTCTTCGGATCAAGCTCACCGACGATCTCGCCCTCGTACATGACGAGAATGCGGTCGGGAACGTCCATGACCTCGTCCAGCTCCAGCGATACCAGCAGGCAGGCGTTGCCTGCATCTCTGTGATTTATGAGCTGCTTGTGAATAAACTCGATTGCGCCGACGTCAAGTCCTCTTGTCGGCTGAACGGCGACGAGCATACATGGATCCTTATCGATTTCACGGGCAACTATTGCCTTCTGCTGATTGCCTCCGGACATACTGCGTGCCTTGGTGACGGGGCCCTGACCGGAGCGGATATCATACATTTCGATAAGTCTGTTAGCGTACTCACGGATGTTTTTGCGTCTCAAAAAGCCGGTCGGCGTCGTAAAATCTCTCTTGAAATAGGTCTGGAGAACAAGGTTATCCTCCAGCGAATAGTCAAGCACCAGCCCGTGCTTGTGCCTGTCTTCGGGGATGTGGCTCATGCCGGAGACGGAGCGCTTGCGGATGGACGCCTTGGTGATGTCGACGCCGTTGAGCTTCACGGTACCGGACTTCACGGGTTCAAGTCCCGTAATGCCGTAGACAAGCTCGGTCTGACCGTTGCCGTCGATGCCGGCAATGCAGACGATCTCGCCCGCACGAACCTTGAAGGACACGTTTTTAACTGCGTTGTTCTTATGGAGCTTGGACGCAACGGTCAGTCCCTCGACCTCAAGCACGACATCGCCGGGCTTTGCGGGGGTCTTTTCAACGTGGAAGTTAACGTTTCTGCCTACCATCATTGCGGACAGCTCCTCAATGGTGGCATCCTCAGTGTTGACGGTGCCTATGTACTTGCCCTTGCGAAGGACGGTGCAGCGGTCGGCAACCGCCTTTATTTCGTTGAGCTTGTGGGAAATAAAGAGGATGGACTTGCCCTCTGCGGCAAGGTTCTTCATTATCTGCATAAGCTCGTCGATCTCCTGCGGGGTAAGGACCGCAGTCGGCTCGTCGAATATCAGGATCTCGTTGTCCCTGTAGAGCATCTTGAGTATCTCGGTACGCTGCTGCATACCGACGGTGATGTCCTCGATATATGCATCGGGGTCAACGTGGAGGCCATACTTTTCGGACAGCTCGAGGATTTTCTTTCTCGCCTCGCTCTTTTGCAGGAAGCCGTACTTATTCGGTTCCACGCCGAGGATGATATTATCAAGGACGGTAAAGCACTCAACGAGCTTGAAGTGCTGATGCACCATGCCGATGCCGAGGTCGTTTGCGTCGTTGGGGTTATTTATCTTGACCTCAACTCCGTCCTTTTTGATAATACCCTCTTCGGGCTGATACAGACCAAACAGCACGCTCATCAGGGTCGATTTGCCCGCACCGTTCTCACCGAGCAGTGCGTGTATCTCACCCTTTTTGAGCTGGAGGGTAATGTTGTCGTTGGCGATAATACCGGGAAAGACTTTAGTTATATTCAGCATTTCTATGGCGAACTGCTCTTCCAAGTTTATCTACCTCCCCATTTTAATTTGTATGTAACCAATATACTATACCGTCAATGATATTTCAAACATTTTTCATCATTTTACCCGCAAATGTTAAATTTTTTTACGGTGACACGGCAGAGTCGAAATACGGCAAAAAGACACGGGCGGATGCCCGTGCCTCAGCCTGTCAAAGAACCGCTGTTTTCAGGAAGCGAAAACGGTGGTTCTTGCGTATATTGTGGAAAAAAGCGATGAAACAGTGAAAAAGCGGAGTTGTTCCAACTCCAATTTGCCGGCTTTTTCAGATTCATGGCAGCATATTTGAGCCTCACCCGGTTCGTCACTCGGGCCAGACCTCGATGATGTGTATAACGCATTGCGTGTTTCTCTTTCGCCTCTGCTCAACTAAGTCCAGATACTCCTGCCAGATATGCGTCGTATATATCTTTTGCCCCTTTTCGCTTGCTCCGCAC
>CAVFTS010000025.1:0-27463 GCA_963625655.1 Oscillospiraceae bacterium | reverse complement strand
GCAGTACAAAATGCCGAGTGCAAGCAGTATGGCAGAAGCGAAACAGCTGATGTCGCTCAGCACACCGGCATAAAGAAAACGACGGCTGAAATAGTCTTAAATCCTATTTCAACCGTCGTTATGGTGCCGGTGGCCGGACTCGAACCGGCACGATGTTGCCATCAGAGGATTTTAAGTCCGCCGTGTCTACCATTCCACCACACCGGCATTTTACCGATTCATTTTACCATTTGCCACCTCGCCTGTCAACAATTATAATGCTTGCGTTATCTGCCGTAATTTGATATTATATTCTATTATAATATATTATGAAGTAGTGTTGGGAATGAATTACAGTAAATGGAGCGCAGCACGCTGCTGCGGCGACGCACCCGAAGCGCTGCTGGCGGCGGGCTATCCTCCGCTGCTTGCGTCCATGCTTGCGGTGCGGGGAATCGAGACGGAAGAAAGGGCAAGGGAATTTCTTGACGGAGGTTCGGACTGCCTTAGGAATCCAATGCTCTTTAAGGGCATGGACAAGGCGGTTTCACGCATAAAGTCGGCGCTCGGCGCAGACGAGACCTTCGCCGTATACGGAGACTACGACGTGGACGGCATCACCGCCACCTGTCTGCTCACCGACTGGCTGCGCTCGAAGGGCGCAGAGTGCCTGACCTACATTCCCGACCGCATAGCCGAGGGCTACGGCTTAAACTGCGCCGCAATCGACAAGCTTAAGGCGCAGGGCGTGAGCCTCATAATAAGTGTCGATTGCGGTATCACCGCAGCGGCGGAGGCGAAGCACGCAAAAGAAATCGGCGTCGACCTCATCATCACCGACCACCACGAGTGCAGGGAGGAGACGCTTCCATCTGCGGTTGCGGTCATCGACGCAAAGCAGCCGGACTGCCCATACCCCAACAAGGAGCTGGCGGGCGTCGGCGTCGCATTGAAGCTCGTCTGCGCCGTCGAGGGCGAAAGCGCCCCGGTCATCGAGCGCTATGCGGAGCTTGCGGCCGTCGGAACGGTGGCGGACGTCGTGCCGCTCGTCGGCGAAAACCGCTACATCGTCCGCTGCGGCATCGACGCAATGGAGCACCGTCCCAGACCCGGCATCGCCGCCCTGCTGCGGGAGTCGGGAGTGGGGGACAAGCGCATCACCGCAACGACCATCGGCTTCTCGCTTGCGCCGAGGCTGAACGCCGCCGGAAGGCTCGGCTGCGTTCCCGTGGCGCTGAAGCTTTTAATGACAAAGGATCCTGCGGAGGCAAGCTCGCTCGCCTCTGCGCTGTGCGACCTCAACCGCCGCCGCCAGATGCTCGAAACGAGCATTTGGGAGGACGCAAAGGGCATGATGAGCCGCAAAAGCCCCGGTCTGCCCATCGTGCTGTCGAGTGAAAAATGGCATCAGGGGGTCATCGGAATCGCCGCATCGAAGCTTGCGGAGCAATACTCCGTGCCGACCGTTATGATATGCCTTGACGGGGAAAAGGGCAAAGGCTCGTGCCGCTCCTGCGGCGGCTTCAACCTGTTTGACGCACTGTCCGCCTGCTCCGAGTACCTTGAGGGCTTCGGCGGCCATGCGCTTGCGGCGGGGCTCAATATCCGCCGTGAACGGCTTGATGATTTTTGCCGTGCCTTTGAGGAATACTATGAGAAAAACAAGCCGCTTGAGCTGCCGGAGCTTTGCTGCGACCTTGAGATCACGGAGCCGGAGTCGCTCGACATGGAGGGCGTTGAGGCGCTTTCCCGACTCGAGCCCTTCGGCAACGGCAACGCAAAGCCGCTCATGTGCATCCTCGGCTGCCGGCTTGACCGCATCAACGAGATCGGCGGCGGGCGTCACCTTCGGCTCGGCGTGAGCTACCGGGGAAAAAGCTTTGAGTGTGTGTTCTTTTCGCACAGCGAAAGGGACTTGAACGTCGGCGTCGGGGACTGCATCGACATAGCCTTTACGCCGCAGATAAACGAGTTCCGTCAAAGCCGAACGGTGCAACTCCAGCTTACCGCCGTGCGGCGGCACGATCCGAGGGAGCTGTGCAGGAGTCTGCTTTCGGGAGAGGACGCTTTCGTCCTGCGCCGTGCGGCGGCGTACTGCCCCGACAGGTCGGACTTCGTAAAGGCTTGGAGACGGCTGCAGTCCCTCGGCGGCTCGGTCGCGGAGGACTTTGAGAACGTGCTGCGCCAGTGTCCCGTCGGATTGCGCCCGGAGAGCTTCTGCATCTGCTTATGCGTGCTGCTTGAGCTCGGACTTATGCGCAGGGGCAGCTCCGGCGGCATTTTGGGCGCCGGCATAATACGGGACTCCGCAAAGGTGAATCTTGAGGATTCAAGGATAATCAAACGGCTCAGGAGAGAAAATGGAAGACGACAGAAGTAATGCGGCGCAGGAGCGGGGAACGCTTGACCCCGACGAAATGTTTGCCGAGCTTGAAAATAAAATACAGGTCAACTGTCCCGAAATGGAACTGGGCAGGATAAAAGCCGCCTACGAGATGGCGAAGCTTGCCCACGCCGGGCAGAAGCGCAAGGAGGGGTCGCCCTATGTGACCCACTGCGTCGCCGCTGCGGACATCGCAGTCGATATGGGGCTTGACGAGGACTCCGTCATCGCCGCCCTGCTGCACGACCTCGTCGAGGATACGCCGCTCACGCACGCCGACATCGCAAAGCAGTTCGGCGAGAGCGTCGCCAACATCGTCGAGGGCGTCACGAAGCTGACCCGTGTGCAGTATACCAGCAAGGAAGACGAGCAGATGGAGAACCTGAGAAAGATGCTCATGGCAATGAGCAAGGACATCAGGGTCATCCTCATAAAAATCGCCGACAGGCTGCACAATATGCGCACCATGGAGTATCAGACCGCTGAGAAGCAGCGCATAAAATCGCTTGAAACGATGGAGATATACGCCCCCATCGCCCACCGCCTCGGCATGCAGAGAGCGAAGTGGGAGCTTGAGGATCTGGCGCTCAAATACCTTGACCCCACGGGCTACAAGGAGATAACGGATGTGCTCAACGAGCGTATGGAAACGCTCAGGAGCTTTATGACGTCCATGGAGGAGAAGATCAAAAAGCGCCTCACGGACGATGGGCTGGAGGTCACGATATACAGCCGCATAAAGCATATCTACAGCATCTACCGCAAGATGTATGCGCAGAAGCTCGACATAAACGGCATATTCGACCTCTGCGCATTCCGTGTCATCGTGGACACGATACCCGACTGCTACAACGTCCTCGGCATCATCCACGATATGTTCAAGCCCGTACCGGGCAGATTCAAGGACTATATCTCGACGCCGAAGCCGAATATGTACCAGAGCGTGCATACCACGGTCATAGGCAGCGAGGGCATACCCTTTGAGGTGCAGATACGCACTTGGGATATGCACCGCACTGCCGAGTACGGCATTGCCGCCCACTGGAAGTACAAGATGGGCAACACCGGCGTTAAGTCCGGCGACGAGGAGAAGTTCGCATGGGTGCGCAGGCTGCTTGAAAGTCAGCAGGAGTCCGACGCAACGGACTTTTTCCACAACCTGAAAATCGATATGTTCGCCGATGAGGTGTTCGTTTTCTCGCCGAAGGGCGACGTTATAAATCTTCCCGCAGGTGCGACACCGATCGACTTTGCCTACAGCATACACTCCGCCGTCGGCAACAGCATGGTGGGAGCATCGGTAAACGGCAGGATAGTCACCTTTGACCACGTCCTTCAAAACGGCGACATCGTGGAGGTGCGCACGGCGAAAAATGCGCCGGGTCCGAGCCGTGACTGGCTGAGCATCGCAAAAAGCGGCTCTGCGAGAACGAAGATAAAGCAGTGGTTCAAAAAGGAGCGCCGTGAGGAGAACATCGTCCGAGGCAAGGAGATGTTCGAGGCGGAGCTTAAAAACAGGGGACTGCGCCCGGAGGAGATAAGCGACGAGGAGGTTCTGCCTCTGCTGCTTAAAAAGGTCTCCTGCGCAAGCCTTGAGGAGCTGTACGCATCCATCGGCTACGGCGGAATGACCGCCACGAGAAGCGTCAACCGCATGAAGGACGAGCTTCTGCGTCTGCACCACGCAAATGAGAAGAAGACCGTGCTCGACAAGGTGACCGAGGCGGCGGAGCGGCGTGAAACTCAGGCGAAGAAGAAGGTAAAGCCCGTCCACGGCGTACTTGTCGAGGGGCTTGACAACTGCCTTATCAAATTCTCACGCTGCTGCACCCCCATCCCCGGCGATGAGATTGCAGGCTTCATTACGAGGGGGCAGGGCGTGTCGATACACCGCTGCGACTGTGAAAACTACCTCCGCCGGAGCGCCCACCCGGAGGACGAGGCTCGCTGGATAAAGGTCGAATGGGCGGACGATATAAATGAGATCTACACCACGACAATCAAGGTCGTGTCGCACGAGCGCAGCGGCCTTATCATGGACATTGCGACGGCGCTCAACGCCCTGAACGCAAAAGTGCGGAGCATGAACGCAAGAGACATCGAGGGCAGCAAATCCGTTGTGAGCATAACGCTTGAGGTGAAGAATCTTGACGCTCTGCGGACGGTCATCAACAGGCTTTCCTCGATACGGGGCGTCAGCGAGGTCAGCAGAAACGGAAGGAGAAATAATGAGAGCGGTATTAACGAGGGTTGACAGCGCCTCCGTCGCCATCGGCGGCGAGGTGAAGGCAAGCATAGGCAAGGGCTTTCTTGTGCTGCTCGGCGTCCATGAGGACGACACCGCAGAGCAGGCGGACAAGATCGCCGACAAGATTTGCGGTTTGAGGATATTCGAGGACGAGGCAGGAAAAATGAACCTCAACCCGGAGACGGCGGGAGCGGAGCTGCTCATCATCAGCCAGTTTACGCTGTTTGCGGACTGCCGCTCACGGCGACCGGGGTTTTCCCATGCGGCGAGACCCGAAAAGGCGGTACCGCTTTACGAAAGAGTGATCGAAAACTGCCGCAATCGGGGCTTTTCGGTCGGCACCGGAGAGTTCGGAGCCGAGATGAAGGTCAGCTCCGTAAACGACGGTCCCGTTACGATAATTCTTGACACGAAGGAGCTTTGAAAATGCTTATTAAAACACTTCCCGTGGGACAGCTTGAGGCGAACTGCTACGTCGTTACGGATGAAAAGAGCCTTGACTGTGCCGTTATAGATCCCGGCGACGAGAGCAACACCATACTCGACTATCTTGAGGACAACAAGCTTTCCTGCAAGGCGATACTGCTCACGCACGGACATTTTGACCATGTGGGCGCAGTGCAGGCGGTCGCCGAGGAGACCGGCGCCGTTACTTATATACACCTCGCCGACGAGGGCTACCGTGTGGGCATGAGCGGTATGATGTTTAAGCTTCCCGAAAACGGAAAGACCTACTCCGACGGCGACGTCGTGAAGGTCGGCTCGCTTGAGTTTGCGGTGATGTCAACGCCGGGCCACAGCCCCGGCAGCGTGTGCCTCATATGCGAGGACGCATTGTTCACCGGCGACACGATATTCAGAGGCTCCTGCGGCAGAGCCGATCTCCCCGGCGGAGACATGGCTGCCGAAATGCGCTCCATTAAGCGCATATGCGAGCTGCCGGGGGACTATGAGCTGTACCCCGGACACATGGACGCATCCACGCTTGAGCGTGAGCGGAGATTCAATCATTACTGCCGTGAGGCAATGAGCGGCAGATACTGATAATAACAGGAGAGAGTGAGTTAAAATGGATACGGCAATAGTCGTCCTGCTGTTTGTTGCGGGACTGATTCTTATCATCAAGGGCGGAGACTGGTTCGTGGATTCCGCCGTGTGGATCGCAAACATAACGGGAATACCCAAGTTCATCGTCGGCGCAACGATAGTCAGCATGTGTACCACTTTGCCTGAGCTTACGGTGTCGCTTTTGGGCGTCGTTGACGGTGAGTACGACATGGCGGTCGGCAACGCCGTCGGTTCGGTTACGGCGAACATCGGTCTTATCATGGGCATTTCGCTCGTGTGCATACCCTCTGCCGTGAAGCGGGGCAGCTTCTGGCTCAAGGCGACGCTAATGTCACTTGCGGCGGCGCTTCTGTGGCTGCTTTGCAGGGGCGGCAGACTTGAATTTCTGCCGAGCATCATCCTGCTTGTGATCCTTGCCGTGTACATTTACGACAACGTTCGTGACGCAAAGAAGAACATCGGCACCGAGGCGGTGGACGCCGCCGACAAGAAGGACGCACCGAAGATGATAGTTCTGTTTGTCGTCGGCGTTGCGGCGATCGTCGGCGGCTCGCAGCTTCTCATAACCTACGGCAGCAAGCTTGCGGAGCTGCTCGGCGTTCCCGCTGCGATAATCGGAGTTACCATGGTCGCCATCGGCACCTCTCTGCCGGAGCTTATAACGACCCTGACCGCCATCCGCAAGAAGGAAGCCTCCATGTCCGTCGGCAATATTATCGGCGCAAACGTCATCGACCTTGCGCTCATTCTGCCGGTATGCTCTCTCGTGTCCGAGGGCAGCCTCACCATCGGCAGGCAGTCGTATGCACTGGATATGCCCGTCTGCTTCGGCATGACGCTGCTTGCCATACTCCCGCCCATCATCACGGGCAAGACGCACAGACTTCAGGGCATCCTGATGCTCGTCGGCTACGCCGCATACGTCGTCGTGCTTGTGACCAAGTTCGGCGTTGCGTAACATTAAAATGAAATGAAAAACCGAGGTGATAGCACCTCGGTTTTTTCATATGTATATGTGTCAGTTTACGCTGAAAAGTATCTCGCCGTAGGTCGGCATGGGCCAGTATTCCGCAGAGGTATGTACCTCAAGCTCGTCAACGAGACTGCGGAGCCTTGTCATCGGCGGTATGAGCCGATCACGCCCTGCGACCGCACGGGTGTAGTTTTCCGGCAGCGCCGACACGTCGGCAAGGGCGGCGTCCAGCTCACGGGCAACGTCGCAGCAGGCGGCAATGAGCCGGCTTATGTGCGCAGCGCCGTCCTTCTCAAATGCGCACTCTATGCCGAGCTCCTGCTTTGAGATTGCGGCGTTTGCAAGCTCTGTCGAGTATGCGCTCACGGAAGGCAGAATGTCACGCCGCAGCATATGCAGCATGGTCTCCGCCTCGATGCGCAGCACCTTGCAGTAGTTGTCGAGCTTCATCTTATAGCGAGCCGCAAGCTCAATCTCGGAGTAGACGCTGTGGCGTATAAACAGCTCGACGTTCTTCTGCTCGAGGTATGCGTGAGCGCAGTCGGGGGTGGTGCGGAGATTCAAAAGTCCTCTGCGTTCGGCCTCCTTGAGCCACTCCTCGCCATAGCCGTTGCCGTTAAAGATAATGCGCTTGTGCTTGCGGATGACACGGCGGATAAGCTCGTGCAGGTCGTTTTCAAAGTTGTCGGACAGCTCAAGCTCGTTTGCGTACTGCCGCAGCGACTCCGCAACGGCGGTGTTTATAACGACGTTTGCGCCGGAAATGGAGCTTGACGAACCCGGCATGCGGAACTCGAACTTGTTGCCGGTAAAGGCGAAGGGGGAGGTGCGGTTGCGGTCGGTGGTGTCCTTGGGGAGCTTCGGCAGCGCATGAACGCCTACCTTTATAAGCTCCTTCTCCTTGCCGCCGTAAGGCTCGCCACGCTCGATGGCATTCAGTATCTCCTCCAGCTCCTCGCCGACGTACACGGAGATGACCGCCGGGGGAGCCTCGTCCGCACCGAGGCGCAGATCGTTCGAGGCGCTCGTGATGGACAGGCGCAGCATATCCTGATAATCGTCCACCGCCTGTATCACGGCGCAGAGCATGAGCAGAAACTGCGCGTTTTCGTAGGGCGTTTCGCCCGGCTCAAGCAGATTCGCACCCGTGCCGGTAGTCATGGACCAGTTGTTGTGCTTGCCGGAGCCGTTCACGCCCGCAAAGGGCTTTTCGTGCAGCAGACAGACCATGCCGTGCTTCTTCGCAATCTTCTGCATAAGCTCCATCGTTATCTGGTTGTGGTCGGCGGCGATGTTCGTCGTCATAAACACGGGCGCAAGCTCGTGCTGTGCGGGAGCGACCTCGTTATGCTCGGTCTTGGCAAGGATGCCGAGCTTCCAAAGCTCCTCGTCAAGCTCCGCCATGAATGCGGCGACACGGGGCTTTATCATGCCGTAGTAGTGGTCGCCGAGCTCCTGACCCTTGGGCGGCTTTGCGCCGAACAGGGTGCGTCCGGTGTACACGAGGTCGGGACGGCGCAGGAACACGTCCTCGTCGATGAGGAAATACTCCTGTTCGGGTCCGCAGGTGGTCTTGACAAAGCCCGCATCGCCGTTGCCGAACAGTCTCAGCACACGCATGCCCTGACGGTTTATCGCCTCCATCGAGCGCAGCAGCGGCGTTTTCTTGTCGAGCGCCTCGCCGCCGTAGGAGCAGAATGCGGTCGGGATGCAGAGAGTGCCTTCCTTTATGAATGCGTAGGAGGTGGGATCCCATGCGGTGTAGCCCCTCGCCTCAAAGGTCGCACGCAGCCCACCCGTGGGGAAGCTGGAGGCGTCCGGCTCGCCCTTTATAAGCTCCTTGCCGGAAAACTCCATGATTATCCTGCCGCCGTCGGCGGGAGCGATGAAGCTGTCGTGCTTTTCGGCGGTTATGCCGGTCATGGGCTGAAACCAGTGAGTGAAGTGCGTTGCGCCCTTCTCGATCGCCCAGTCCTTCATGGCGTTTGCGACCACGTCGGCGGTGCTGCGGTCAAGCCCTTTGCCGAGCTTTATCGAAAGCTGCACCTGCCTGTACGCCTCGCCGGGGAGACGTGCCTTCATGACGGAGTCGTTAAACACCATCGTTCCGAATATGTCAGTTACGTTTTTCACTTCGTTTCTCCTTGGACTTTATCAGCAGAGGCGGAAGCCTGCGGGAACGGAGTCGTCGAGCATCAGAAGATGCAGCTCCTCCTTGCCGTCATGCTCGTGAACTGCGCTCAGCAGCATGCCGCAGGAATCCTGTCCCATCATTTTACGGGCGGGGAGATTGAGTATCGCCACGACGGTCTTGCCCACTAACTGCTCCGGCTCGTAGAATGCGTGGATGCCGGAGAGGATCTGACGGGGAGTGCCGGAGCCGTCGTCGAGAATGAACTTTAAAAGCTTGCTGCTCTTTTTGACCGCCTCGCAGGAGATGACCTTGCACACACGCATATCGCACTTCGCAAAGTCGTCGATGCTCACGTCGGGCAGCACGGGCGGAAACTTGGGGGCTGCTGTGGGAACGCTCTTGCGGCGCTCAAGCTCCTCAAGCGCCTTTGCGACGTCGATGCGGGGGAACAGTGTCTCGCCCTTGCGGACGGAAACGCTGAGCGGCAGAACGCCGTACTTTCCCGCATTTTCCCAAGTCGCAAAATCGGATGCGCCGATCTGCGCAAGCGCCTTGTCGCAGCTTTCGGGGATGAAGGGATGGAGCATGGTGAGGGACACACGCAGCGCTTCAAGCAGATTGTAAAGCACGCTTGCAAGGCGGGGGCGATCCTCCTCGTTCTTTGCCAGCACCCAGGGGGCGGTCTCGTCGATGTACTTATTCGCACGCTGGATGAGACGGAATACCTCCTCAAGCGCAAGGTGGAGCTGGAACTTGTCCATCTGCGCCTCGTACTTTGCGGCGGTGCCTTCGATCATGGAGACAAGCTCGTCGTCGAGCGCATCGGGACGGCGGTCGGAAGAAAGATTACCGCCGAAATATTTTTCGACCATGGCGGTGGTGCGGGAGACGAGGTTGCCGAGGTCGTTTGCAAGGTCGGTGTTGATGGTGGAGATAAGCAGCTCGTTTGAGAAGTTGCCGTCGGAGCCGAAGGGGAAGGTACGCAGCAGGAAGAAGCGCAGCGCATCGACGCCGAACATATCCGCAAGCAGGTAGGGATCGACGACGTTGCCCTTGGATTTGCTCATTTTGCCGCCGTCAATGACAAGCCAGCCGTGACCGTAGACCTTCTTGGGCAGCGGCATCTCCATGCTCATGAGCATGGCGGGCCAGATGATGGAGTGGAAGCGGACTATCTCCTTGCCGACTATGTGAACGTCGGCGGGCCAATACTTTTCGTAGTCGGAGTCGGGGTAGCCGTCGTTGAGGAAGCCGAGTGCGGTGCAGTAGTTAAACAGCGCATCGACCCAAACGTATACGACGTGACCCGGATCGAAATCGACGGGGATGCCCCACTTGAAGCTCGTGCGGGAAACGCAGAGGTCCTCAAGGCCGGGCTTTATGAAATTGTTTATCATCTCGTTTACACGGGAGGCAGGCTCTAAGAAGGTGCCGCTTTCAAGCAGCTCCTGAACGGGCTTTGCGTACTTTGAAAGGCGGAAGAAGTAAGCCTCCTCCTCGGCGTAATGCACCTCTCTGCCGCAGTCGGGACATTTGCCGTCCTTAAGCTGGCTTTCGGTCCAGAAGCTTTCGCAGGGAGTGCAGTACATTCCCTTGTATGCGCCCTTGTAGATGTCGCCCTTCTCGTACATCTTGCGGAAAATACGCTGCACCGCCTCACAATGGTAGTCGTCGGTGGTGCGGATGAAGCGGTCGTTGGATATGTTCATGAGCTTCCACAGATCCAAAACACCCTTTTCGCCCTCGACTATGCCGTCAAGGAAGTCCTTGGGGCTTTTGCCGGCAGCGGTCGCCTTTTCCTCGATTTTCTGACCGTGCTCATCCGTGCCGGTGAGAAACATAACGTCATATCCGCACATTCGCTTGTACCGGGCTATCGCATCGGTGGCGACGGTGCAGTAGGTGTGACCTATATGCAGCTTGTCGGAGGGGTAGTAGATTGGGGTGGTGATGTAGAATTTTCCCTTGTTCATGTTTCTCTTCTCCTTTGTATTGTCAAGGCTCCGCCGGAGCCGGGGTTTCGGTGGGGGTCGGTTCTTCGGAGGGAGTCGGAGTCGGCTCCTCGGAGGGCGTGGGCGCAGGCGTCGGGGTCGGGGTCGGCTCCTCCGGCCACTTTATGTTCTCCTCGTGGTAGTGGTAGTAGCTCGTTGCCTCCTTGGTGCGGCTTAATAGAGTGCCGTCGGCGGCGTACACGTTACGGTAGGTGGTGGCGTTTGTGCCGATCGCAACGTCGGGATAGCGGCTGTCGTATGCGGTCGAGGCGGCGTAGGTTATCTCAACGTAGCTGCCGTCAACGTCCGTACCCCAGATTTCCACGGTGAGCGAACGCTCGGTCATATCGCATTTTGCGACTATCTTAACGGGGTAGTCCCTGTCGTTTTTGAATTTGAATTCCGGACCGCCCCACGAAACGGTGGCGTCCATGCCGTAGGGCAGGTAGGACACGGCAAAATAGTGGCAGTCACGGGCGGTTATCTTGAGGTTTGCAAGCAGGGCGGAGCAGTAGAGCGTTGACGACACCTGACATATGCCGCCGCCTATCTGCGTGACCTCCTTGCCTCCGGCGTAGGCTCCGGCGGGTTTGAAGCCCGCCGCCGAGGTGCGCTTTCCCACAACGTCGTTAAACGAGAAGGTCTCGCCGGGATTCAGCACCACGCCATCTATCTTCTCCGCCGCAAGGCGGACGTTCGTGCAGCGATCCGAGGAGCTGCTTTTAAAGGTCGTCGTCTTTGAGCCGAGACAGTCGGCGAAAAGCTCGGTGCCGAGCGTTTCGGAGGAGAGCTTCGGCTGAGTGACGGTGAGCGGGATGACTACAAGCTCACCGGGCTTGGCTTTGTCAAAGAGCTTTGCCGCCTCTTCGGGGTCGAAGTCAAGCCCCGCCCTGCTCTGCGTAAGGCAGTGATTTTCGGCATCGTATGCGGCATCGACCGGATCGCACTTTATCTCCTCACGGAGCTTTGCGAAGTTCGGGGTCTCGGCGTTTTCTGTCTCGGCGGCATAGCTTATGCGCTCGTCACCGTTTTCAAACGCCTTTGCGATGAGCGAGCAGAGCTCATCTGCGTCAAGCTTCATGCTCTCGGCGCCCTTAATGAGGGAGAGCGTCGCCGCCTCCTCGTCGATCTGAGCCTCCGACGCAAGCTTTTTAAATTCCGAAAGCTCCGACTCAACCTTGGCTTTGAGCGCCTTTTCGTCGACTGCTGCGGTTATCGCAGCGCCGTCGGTCCTTCCGGCTATACATTTAAAATATGCAAGCAGGTTTTCAAAGGGATCGTCGCCGTGACCGTAGGCGTATGCCGCCTGTGCCGCTTCCTCGGCGCTGAGCCGCAGTCCGGCATCGTCCGCCGTAACGGTAAATTCACGGTCGCCGGGGAGCGACACGGTGACGGGGGAAATGTTCCCTCCGTTCCATCCGGCGTCGTTTAGCGCCGCCGTCGCCTCCGAGACGGTCATGCCGCCGAGGGAAACGCCGCCTATGCTGATGTTCGGGTATACGGTGTCGCCGCTGCCGACGATGAAGCCGCCGAGCGCACACAGCGCAATGACCGCAGTCAGTCCGAGAACGATGCCCAAAACGACGTTTCTGCCCCGCTTTGAGCGCTTCTCTCTTTTCGGAGACTTCTTTTTCTCGGTCGGCTTGCTGCTTTTCGCAAGATGTCTGCCCTTTGCCATATCGGTTCCTCTTTCAGTTCTTTTCGACCTGCTTACGGTAAAATTCCTTAAACTTTTCAAGATCGCCCTGCGGAAGCGGCTGCTTTTCCTCCGCATCGAAGGCGTCCCTCATCCACGGAGTGTACTCGACCTTCGCCTCCGTCTGAGATTCGAGCATAGAGACGATGAGCGAGTTGGACACAAGAAAGCCCGACGGAGTGAGTCTCCAGCGGTCGCCGAGCTTTTCCGCCCAGCCCCTTTTCGCAAATTCCTCGAATTTGCGCTCCATGGGCGACCAGTCGCTGAGATAAATATTATGGTATTCCTTCTCGGATATGCCCCTTGAGGTACGCATACCGAGCATAATGTATTCCGCAGCCTTCTGCACGGGCAGGCATATCTCGTACTCGTCGATTATCTGCCTGTCTCCCATCACGGCGGCAATGTATCGGTCAAGATCCCGCACATAGCTGTAACGCACGCCGTCGACATACGAATGCGCACCGGGACCG
Organism: Oscillospiraceae bacterium; assembly: GCA_963625655.1. GTDB lineage: Bacteria > Bacillota > Clostridia > Oscillospirales > Oscillospiraceae > F23-B02. The sequence goes on along the minus strand of CAVFTS010000025.1, from coordinate 14,518 downwards.
AAGCCCATGTAATCACCCATGGTCCAGTATTTCAGGTTGTGCTTCGACTCGTAGCCGGGTACCGCAAAGTTCGAGATCTCGTACTGCTCAAGCCCGTAATGCTCAAGCGTCTCGACGGCGTAGAGATACATATCCGCCTGCTCGTCGTCGTCGGGAATGAGGGGGGAACCTACATAGCGGTACATGGGAGTACCCTCCTCAAGCTTCAGCGCATAGCAGGAGAGATGCTCCGGGTGCAGCTCCAAGGCCTTCGACAGCGTGTCCGCCCAGTCGCCCTTCGTCTGACTCGGCAGACCGTAGATAAGGTCGAGGCTCACGTTCTCAAAGCCGGCACGCCTTGCGTTTTCGACTGCGGTCTGCGCCTGACGGAAGTTGTGCCGCCGACCGATGATCTTGAGCAGATCGCCGTTTGCCGACTGCACGCCGACGGACAGACGGTTGACGCCCGCCTTGCGCAGGAGCTTCAGGTCGTCGTACTTTACGCTGTCGGGGTTCACCTCGACGGTGATTTCCGAATCGAGACGCAGATTTCCCTGAAGCTTCAGCTCGTCGAGAATCTCGACTATGCGCTTTGCGCCGTAGTAGCTGGGGGTGCCGCCGCCGAAGTACACGGTGTCCACCTCAAAGCTTTTTGCCGCCTCCGCAGATTCGGATATGTGCGACAGCAGCGCCGACTGATAGTCCGGCATCTTGCGGTCGCAGCCAGGGAGCGAGTAAAAATCGCAGTAGGCGCACTTGCTTGCGCAGAAGGGTATGTGAATGTATATTCCCAAGCGTTTGCCCATGAAAGACTTCCTTTCACCGACGGGGGAGAGACCCCCGTCGGCTCATGTTCTTTAGAAGAGTGAGGTCACCATATCGGAGTAAGCTGCAGGATCCTCAAGCTCAAGACCCGCAATAAGCTGCGCCTGAGCGTAGAGTATCTTCGAGAGCTTTGCCGCCTTGTCCTTTTCAAGGCTGTCGTATGCCATCTTGACCGCTCTGAACGCACGGTGATCGGGGTTAACCTCAAGCACTCTGTTTGCACGGATCTTCCGCATTTCCTCGGAGGGGCTTACACGGAAGTACTTTTCCATCTCCAGCGTCACGCCACCGGTGGTGGTCAGGCAGCAGGCGGAGGAGACGAGCTTGCTGGAGAAGACGACCTGCTTCAGGTTCTCGTCGCCGATGCTGTCACGCATGAAGTCGAGAAGCTCTTTTTCCTCCTCGCTCTTTTCGGCGGCCGCCTTCTTCTCCTCCTCGGTCTGGAAGCCGAGGTCGTCGGTGACGATGTTTATGAAGGGCTTGCCGTCTACCATGCGTATCTGCTGAAGCACCATCTCGTCAATGGGGGCGGTGAGGTACAGTATCTCATAGCCTCTGGAGCGCACGTCCTCGCACTGAGGAAGGCTCATCGCCTGCTTGAGCGTATCGCCTGCGCAGTAGTATATCGCCTTCTGACTTTCGGGCATATTGTCGACATACTCCTTGAGTGTTACCTGCTTGTCCTCTCCGGTGTAGTATATGAGCAGATCCTTGAGGAAGTCGGTGTAGCGGCCGTATTCGTCGCAGACGCCGCACTTTATGTGGATACCGAAGTTGTTCCAGAAGGTCTCGTACTTGGGACGGTCCTCACGCAGCATCTTCTCAAGCTCGCCCTTTATCTTCTTTTCAAGGTTCTGACCGATTATCTTGAGCTGTCTGTTGTGCTGAAGCACCTCTCTTGAGATGTTCAGGCTGAGGTCGGGGGAGTCCACGACGCCTCTGACGAACTCAAAGTAATCGTGAATAAGCTTGTCACAGTTTTCCATGATGAGAACGCCGTTGCAGTAGAGCTTAACGCCCTTCTTCGCAGCGCCGCTTGCGGCGTTGTCGATGTCCTTGCCGGGAATGAACAGCATCGCCTTGTAGGACACGCTGCCCTCGGCGTTGACACGAAGCACGGCGGCGGGGTCGGTCTGATCCCTGTTCGTTTCCTTATACCATTCGGCGCAGTCCTCATCGCTGACATCCGCCTTGCTGCGCTGCCAGATGGGAACCATTGAGTTGACGGTTTCGGGAGCGGTCACGGTGACGTTGTGCATGACGGGGTTGCCGTCCTTGTCAAGCTCCTCACTCGGCTGCTGCTCGGTGCGGGTGATGTCCATAACGATGGGCCAGCGCACATAGTCGGAATACTTCTTGACGAGCGCCTTGAGCTTCCATATCTCAAGATAGGAGCCGTAGATCTCCTCCTCGGTGTCCTCCTTGATGTGCATGATGACGTCGGTTCCGGCGGTGTACTTGTCGCAGGGGGTGACGGTGTAGCCGTCGGCTCCCGTGCTTTCCCACTTGACGCCCTCGTCACTGCCGTAGGCCTTGGAGATGACGGTGACCTTGTCGGCGACCATGAACGCCGAGTAGAAGCCGACGCCGAACTGACCGATGATGGAGATGTCCTCGCTCTCCGCCTTGTCGGAATCCATATCGTCCTTAAACTTGAAGGAGCCGCTCTTTGCGATGACACCGAGGTTTTTCTCCGCCTCCTCCATGGTCATGCCGATGCCGTTATCGGAGACCGTTACGGTGCGGGCGTCCTTATCGACGGTGATACGGATGCGGTAGTCACTGCGCTCAAGACCCACCTTGTCGTCGGTGAGGGACAGGTAGCAGAGCTTATCTATCGCATCGGATGCGTTGGAGATGATTTCACGCAGAAATATCTCCTTGTTTGTGTAGATGGAGTTAATCATAAGGTCGAGAAGTCTTTTGCTCTCCGCCTTAAACTGCTTTTTACCCATATTTTAAATACCTCCGTATGTTTTTCTTAAAAACGTATTATAACACATATTTGCTTTTTTTCAACTTATACTTATATATTAAATGTTGAAAAACCCTCCGACCGAGGTCGGAGGGCGAGAAGCGAACATCAAACCGTCAGCGTATAGTCTTCCTTGCGGGGAGCGGGCGCGGGATTTTCACAATCCGCATAGCCGAGCGCCATCGAAGCGACGCCCCGCAGGTTTTCGGGAAGTCCCCACTTTTTGAGCAGCGCCTTGCCTTCGGGGAACTCGAACATCTGCTTGCAGCGGTTTACCCAGCATGAGCCGAGACCTACGGCATAGGCGGCGTTGAGCATGTTCGTGCAGACGGCGGCGCAGTCGAGAATGCCGATCTCCTCGGTTGCGGCATCCTCCGTTGCGAGGACGAGCAGCACCGTGGGCGCACCGTAGTAGGGGTCGATGCCCTCCTTTCCCATGACACGGGCGTTGAGCGAGGAAACGGCGGCCCTGTCCTCCGGGTTTCTGACCGCAATAATGACGGGCGACTGCCTGCCCATCGCCGTGGGAGCGTAGGTCCCCGCCTCCGTGACCTCGGAAAGCAGGACCGCATCTACCTGTTCCGAACGGTATTTCCTTATCGAGCGTCTGCCGCAAAGCATTTCGAGTGCATCCATGGTATTACCTCCATAAAAAATATTGTCATAATATTATCACAGCTCGAAGCGATTTTCAATAAAATGCTGTTCATTTGCCGAAGCCCATGTTACAATAGTGGCGTCAAAAAATATAAACGGAGAAGAAAGCCATGCAGAATGTACTCAAAAGATCGCTTGCCGGACTGCTCTGCCTGTGCCTCGTCCTGTCCCTTCTGTGGGGGCTCGGCGGCACGGCGTTTGCCGCAAGCAGAAACACCGGCACACGTCATGAGGTCTGCACCTCTCTCAGTGAGCAGGCGCAGAGCTACTACGGCGGAAAGTACGATTGGGACAGCTTAAGCCGACTTGACGGAGTTGCGACCGATTCGTCGCTCGAAGCCATGGACGGTGAGCTGTACAACGCACTGAACGACCTTATGTCCGATACCATGACGGGTAAGGTCAGCTACAACGACCTCACGAGCTATTGGACGGACACCGACGCCTCCGCAAACGGCGGTCAGATACTCTGCTACTCGGATGCCGAAAGCAATTCGAGCATCAGCCGAGAGCACGTTTGGCCCAAGAGCCGTGCGAGCTTCTATCAGAAAAACGGCGGCAGCGACCTGCACCACCTGCGCCCGGAGAACAGCAGCGTAAACTCCACCCGCTCCAACTACACGATGGGCGACGTCGTGGGCGTGCTTGACGGCTACCGCACCTATCAATACGACGGAAACAACGTGCTGTACTATCTCCCCGCCGCCGACCTCGTCGAGGTAAACGACAACATTAAGGGCGACGTTGCACGCATCCTTCTGTACGTCTACGTCCGTTGGGAGCAGCCCAACCTCTGCGAGGAGGTGGATTCCTCAAAGCTTCCGGCGTTTGACTCCGACGACAGCCAGAATAACGGCCTTGCCGTTATCGAGGATCTTGACACCCTGCTTCAGTGGTGTGCGGAGGATCCCGTCGACACTTGGGAAATGAGCCGTAACGACTGCATCGAAAGCATTCAGGGCAACCGCAACGTATTCATCGACTACCCCGAATACGCATGGCTCATCTTCGGCAGAGAGGTCCCCGCAGACCTCGTTACCCCCTCCGGTGAGGGCAAGGATATGGAAAAGTATGAGATCACCGCCGTCTCTGCGGACCCGACGACGGGCAGCGTAAGCGTAAACGGCAGCAAGGTGATTGCGGCTCCCGCCTACGGATACGTCGTCTCCCGTGCGGAGGTTACCCCCGCAGACGCAGCAAAGCTCGCCCGTGACGGCAACGTGTTCACGCTCAGCGAGATAAAGAGCAGCTGCACCGTGAAGGTGTACTTTGAAAAGACGGCAGCCGTGACGGTGAGCTTTGCGTCGCTCGACGAAATTGCGCCCCTAAGCACGGCTCGGGGCGGCAGCGTGACTCTGCCCTCCTGCGTGACGGGCGTCGAGGGCTACACCTTCGTCGGCTGGACTCCCGCCGAGATAAAGGACGAGACTGCCGTCGCTCCCGTCGTTTACGAGGCGGGCAGCAGCTACACCGCCTTTGCGGATACGACGCTCTATGCGCTCTTCTCAAGAACCGAGGAGGGCAGCGCCCCCGGCGGCAGCGCAGCGCTGGTGACCGAGGAGCGGCAGGATTGGAGCGGCACCTATGTCATAGGGCTGCCCACCCCGAAGCGTGACGTCATGATGTCCGACACGGCAGGCTCCGCCGGGACGTTCCTTCAGTACAACGATGCAGCCATAGCCGACAACTGCATAACGAACGCCGCAAAGAGCAACTACTTCACGCTCGTTAAGGTCGGCAGCTTCTACGCCGTCCGCTCCGACAACGGCAGCTACCTGCGCTGCGACGGCGTTAAAAAGATAAGCCTCGACAACAGCGTGAGCAGCGTTTCGGAAAGCGACACCGCCTTCCTGTGGAACGTGAGCCTCGGACGCTTTGAGCATTCAAATGCCGAAAACGGCGTCCTGCGCTACAACGCAAGCTCTCCGAGATTCACGACCTACCTCGATTCCAGCAATCAGATGGACGTAAAGCTCTATAAGCTCGGCAGCACCTCCGCCACCTACTACAGGACCTTCGGTGACGTAACACCTCCCGTACCGCCGACGCCCGTGAATCCCTTCGTCGATGTGGACGAGGGTGCGGTGTACTTCGATGCGGTCATGTGGGCGTATTACCACGAGCCTGAGCAGATAACCACCGGCTTCACCGAGACGGAATTCCGTCCCGGCGCTCCCTGCACGAGGGGTCAGGTCGTGACCTTCCTGTGGCGTGCCGCAGGCTGCCCGGAAGTCGAGGGCGACTGCCCCTTTGCGGACGTATCCGAGAACAGCCCCTACCGCACCGCAATAACGTGGGCGGCACAGAAGGGCATAGCTCAGGGCTTTGATGCCGGGCACTTCCGTCCCAATGACCCCGTGACGAGAGCGCAGTTCGTGACCTTCCTGTGGCGCTGCGAGGGCAAGCCCGCATCATCGGCAGAGAACGTGTTTACCGACGTTTCCGATACGAGCGTATACTTCCCCGCAATAATGTGGGCGTATGAGACCGGAGTCACCGTCGGCTACGGAAACAACGATTTCCGTCCCGGCGAGACCTGTGTCCGTTGGCATGTGGTGCTGTTTATGCAGCGCAGCCTCGACAAAGACTGAGATAAACTCCGAAGGGAGACGGTGACCCGTCTCCCTTCGCCCGTCCGAAAACTCTTGACAAACCTCCAAAAAGGTAACATAATGATGACACTGCGCTCTTTCCGTCGGTTCTTGCTGCGCAGGGATCGGAAAAACGGGATTAAAATCGGTAATATTTTTAACACTTGCCAAAGTTTGTTGTTGAATTTGTGTACAAACTGTGTTAAAATCCTAATGATAGGGTTGCAGTAAGCTGCTATTCAAGTAAACTAACGGATCGTCACCGTTAATAATAAGAAGAAAGGAAACATACTATGAACGAAAAGTATAATGCCCTGTTTACTCCCTTCAAGATTGGTAATGTGGAAATCAAAAACCGCATAGTCCAGTGTTCGATGGGCGGTACCTCCCTGTTTGGCTGGCTCGAGCCCTGCCACTTCGACAAGGAAGCCGCATACTTCCTGCTCCAGAGAGCACAGAAAGGTGTTGGCCTGATACTTCCCGGTATGCAGTGCGTTCGCGACACCATGGGCCGTCGTTGGCTCTATCAGAACAAGAAGATGTTCAAAGAGCTCAAGCCCTACATGGAAGAGTTCCACAAGACCGGCGCAAAGCTGTTCATCCAGCTGGCAGCAGGCTTCGGCCGCTCCATGGCAGTTACCCCCTGGATGGTCGCTCTGGGCAAGAACCCCATCCTGAACAAGATCGCTTCCCCCATCGTTGACGTACAGTACTCCTGTGCTTCCGCTTCCGAGACTCCTAACCGCTGGGCTGAGGATATGCCTTCCCGTCCCATGACCGTTAAGGAGATCCGCGAGATGGTAGACGCTTTCGGTAAGACCGCAAAGATGCTGCGTGACGCAGGCGTTGACGGCGTTGAGATCCATGCCGTTCACGAAGGCTACCTCCTCGACCAGTTCACCATGGAAAACTGGAACCACCGTACCGACGAGTACGGCGGCAGCTTCGAGAACCGTTTCCGCTTCCCCGTTGAGATCGTACAGTGCATCAAGAAGTACGCAGGCGAAGACTTCCCCGTATCCCTCCGTTACTCCGTCAAGTCCTACACCAAGACTTGGGGCAAGGGCGCAGTTCCCGGCGAAGAGTTCGTAGAGTGGGGCCGTGACTACGAAGAGTCCAAGAAGGCAATCAAGTACCTCGGCGACATGGGCTATGACTTCTTCAACTGCGACAACGGTACTTACGACGCATGGTACTGGGCACATCCGCCTCAGTACATGCCCGACAACTGCAACCTCGCAGACGTCGAAATGATCAGAAATTACACCGACAAGCCCGTGGCTTGCGCAGGCCGTATGCTTCCCGAGACCGCTGCGGAAGAGATCGCAGCCGGCCGTCTCGACGCTATCGCAATCGCTCGTCAGAACCTCGTTGACCCCGACTGGATCCTCAAGATTCAGGAAGGCAAGGAAGACGAGATCAAGCCCTGCATCCGCTGCCACAACGGCTGCTTCAACTTTGCAAAGTACAAGGGCACCGCAAACATCCAGGGTCTGGAAGACTCCCTGCACCTTGGCCGCTGCGCTCTTACTCCTCCCACCATGCAGCACAACCGCTACAAGATCGTTCCCACCAACAAGCCCAAGAAGGTCGCTATCATCGGCGCCGGCATCGGCGGCTGCGAGGCAGCTCTCGTCCTCAAGCAGCGTGGTCACAACCCCGTTATCTTCGAGAAGGCTGACCGTATCGGCGGTCTGTTCCTCACCGCTTCCGCAATGAGCTTCAAGGAGAACGACAAGCAGCTCATCACCTGGTACGAGAACGAAGTTAAGAAGCAGGGCATCGACATCCGCTTCAACACCGAGATCAACGACCTGGGCGTTATCGCACGTCAGTTTGACGAGATCATCGTCGCAACCGGCGCAACTCCCAGAAAGATGGCAATTCCCGGCTTTGAGAAGTGCCTGACCTTCACCCAGCTTCTCCGTGAGAAGTACCCCGTTGGCGACAAAGTCGTGTTCTTCGGCGGCGGCCAGTCCGCTTGTGAGGCTGCATACGAGATGGTTCTCCAGGGCAAGCACCCCATCATCGTAGAGTATGCAAAGGACCTCGTTCCCGCACAGAACGTCTGCCTGTCCAACGCATCCTTCCTGCGTGATGTTCTCGAGTTCCACAAGGTTCCCACCTACCTCGAGCACACCATCAAGGAGATCAAGGACAAGACCATTGTTGTCGCTTCCAAGGACGGCAAGAACGTCATCGAGCTCGAATACGATAACATCGTAAACGGCATCGGCTTCGTTCCCCAGCCTGTCGGCGGCAAGGGCAAGAACATTCACCGTGTCGGTGACTGTGTTGCAATCGGCAACCTGCGTACCGCTATCTGGCGTGCATGGGATGTCTGCATGAAGATCTGATCTTCTGCCGTACACCGTAACAGAATAAACTTGACGGTGCAGGTCATTTGACCTGCACCGTTTTTGCGCCGAAAAGCCCGATTTCTCGGACTTTTTTAATTTTTAAAAGTGAACAATTTGTAAACATAAATAAAAATTCCGTTTTTCTGCAAGATTATGCAAAAGCCTCCGTCTTTATTGGTGAGCGCGCAATTGGGGGATTGGCGCACGGTGCCGAATAAATAACAGCGGAGGATATTATGACCGAAATAAATAAATCACGCCTACTGAAGGTGCTGAGCGTGCTGCTGGCAGCGATCATACTGCTATGCGCAATCTTTACCCCGAAAGCCGACGCAATTTCCGAGGAGGACTACTACGAAAATGCGGTCCTTTACTGGACGAACGTCGAACGTGCAAGACACGGTCTTGCGGCGCTCAAGACGACGGATGAGCTGAGCAGCGCCTCGTATACGAGGGCGAAGGAGCTGCTCACGAAATATGACCACACCCGTCCCAACGGTCAACGCTGGACGACGGTGTTTGCCGCAAACGGCATCAGCTACGGCTGTGCGGCGGAGAACATAGCGGTCGGCTACTCAACCCCCTGCAGTGTCGTGAATGCGTGGATGGAGTCCACGGGACACCGCGAAAACATATTGAACGAAAAATACACCTACATGGGTTCCGGTTACTACCACTCGAACTCCGGCTATAAAAACCACTGGGAACAGCTTTTTGCCGGCAAGGTGACATATGCCAACGCAAGGGACACGTTTTACGTTGCACCGACGGGGCTCACGCTTGACAAGACGAGCCTCAGCCTCAGCGTAAACGGCACCGACACGGTGACCGGCGTTCCGCAGCCGGTGTATGCGACCGAGGAGGTCATATGCACAAGCTCCGATCCGAACACCGTCTGCGTTGTGAACACGCAGGTGAACGTGATAACGGTCAAGGGTCTGCGTGACGGCAAGGCGACGCTCACGATACGCTGCGGCGCCTACTCAAAAATGCTTGACGTCACGGTGGGCAGCGGCAAGAGCGCAAGCCCGTACTACGACGTAAGTCCGGACGCAGAATACTTTAATGCCGTCATGTGGGCGACGAAAAACGGCATAACAAACGGCACGGACGCAACGCATTTCTCGCCCAATGCAAGCTGCACGAGAGGTCAGGTTGTGACCTTCCTGTGGCGCACCGCCGGATGCCCGGAGCCGAGGAGTACGACGAATCCCTTCGTTGACGTGCAGAAAGGCTCGTATTGCTACAAGGCGGTGCTGTGGGCATACGAAAACGGCATAACAAACGGCACCGATGCAAGGCACTTCTCGCCGAGCAATACGATACCCAAGCAGCAGGCGATAACGCTGATATATAACTACTGCGGCAGGCCTGCGGTAAGCGGAACCGAGCCGTACAGCGACGTGAGCTCCGGCGACTACTATTACAAAGCGGTGCTGTGGGCATACAAAAACGGCATTGCGGAGAGCGGCAGCATCTTCGGCGTGGGCTATGCCTGCCCGAGATGGCAGCTTGTGCAGTATATGTACCTCGCAATGAATTAAATTTGACAGTTTCCTCGATTAGCGGGGATCAGCTCCCGCAAATCGAATACTCCTTTCTCCATCCCCCCATCCCAAGAGACCGATGCTTCCCCCAAAGCATCGGTCTCAAAGCGTTTTAGGGAGCAGAGAAAATGAACGCATAGCGCCAAACCCAATACGCAGCAGGGATTCATCCATATTTCGCCTCGGACAGCGTGGGCAGTATATCGAATACGGTCTAAAAACGCATTTTTGCGCATATTCCGGCAAAACGCTCCGCCGTATGCTGTTATACGGCGGAGCGTTTTTGAATTGATTTCTTTTTTTCAGAACAGGAGCTTAAACAGGTTTTCGTCCTTTGCGACGTTGCTCATTTCGCCGACGAACATGATGTCGGTGACGCCGGCGGAGGAAACGAGGCTCTTGACCGAACCGTTAAAGTAGCGCAGGTCGAGCATGAGGATGTTCTCGTAATCCGCCGTCAGGAAGGGAGCAAGAGAGTTTGCAAAGGAGTCCTTTATGACGAGCAGCGTTTTCCCGTTTTGCGCACCGCCCTCTATGAGCATCATTGCCCGGTTGCCGCCGAAGAACACGGTGTATTTGTCCTTCGTCTCAAGCTTGCTCATGTCGTAGACCTCAATGTCCTTGCCGTCGGCCGTAACGGAAAGGGAGTCCGAAACGGGAGCGACGTACACCTCGTCGGGAACGGCGGCGGAGTCGAGCGTCTTGGAGTAGGTCGTGCCGAGGAAGGAATCACTCACCTTCTGAAGCTCGCCCTCGTATGCGCCATTGCCCTGCATGATGCAGTCGTAGGCAAGGTATGCGCCCATAGTCGTCCAGTGATGGTCGGTACGGTAGTAGATGTACTCTCCGCTGTGTTCGGTCAGGGCAGAGTATATATCGGGCAGCGAAGCGCTGTCGCCGAAAACGTCCTGTGCTATGCCGTACATGAGCTTTGCGTCGTACATTTGGGCGTTTGCGGGGAGCTTATCGGAAAGCACCGTTCCGGCTGCGGGGACCAAAACAACGGTGGAGGGAAGCCCCTGCGTGTCGATAAAGCTCTTTATCGACGCAAGATTTTCACGGTAACGGTCAAGCTCAAAGTCGTCGGAGGTGATTTTCTCCATGTAGTAGCCGTCCCGACAGATGTAGGCGCCGCCGATGTCGGCAAAGCCGAGCGTGAGCTTTATCTTTGTGCCGACCGCCGTCCACAGATCCCTTGCGGGGAACTGGTCGCTTATATACTTCGAGAGCTTGGACTGAAAGCTGCCGTCAAGCAGCGTGTCGCCGTTAAGCTCCGGCGCCGCCTGAAGCACTCGGTTTTCGTTGTCGGAAAACTCTTTGTCCGGCGTTGCGAGGATATAGACGCCCGGAAGAACGATGATTGCGAGGAATATTGCGATAAATGCGATGTACAGTTTTTTCATTTCGCTCACCTCTCAGAATCTGAAGTACAGGAAGGGGTTGTAGCTGTCAACAACGAGGAACATCATGCACAGCGCAAGCAGCAGTATCGTCGCTGCGGCCTTGATGCAGAATACGATCTCCTCGCCGACGCAGAGCTTGCGTCCGACGAAAGCGGCAAGGCGCTTGGGAAGCTGCGTCGATGCGATGCAGAGTATAACGAGCAGTGCGGCTCTCGTCGTAAGGAAGTAGAGGTCAAGCCCGCCCGTAAGCCCGTTTGCGCCGAACATGGAGCCGAGGTACGGCAAAAGCACGCTCGTGTCGTCGCAGGCGAAGATGACCCAGCCGATGACGATGATAAACAGCGCATATATGTGCCGCACGAAGGCGGGGAGCTTATCCAGCGCCTTGAGCATGAACAGCTTTTCAAGGACAAGAAACAGGAAGTAGTAAAGACCCCACATGACGAAGTTCCAGCCTGCGCCGTGCCAGAAGCCGGTCAGCGTCCAAACGATGAGCAGGTTGAGTATCTGCCGCGCCATGCCCTTGCGGTTGCCGCCGAGAGGGATGTACAGGTATTCCTTGAACCATGTGCTGAGCGTGATGTGCCAGCGCCGCCAAAACTCGGTGATGCTCTTGGATTCGTAGGGGTAGCGGAAGTTTTCGGGGAATTTGAAGCCGAACATTCTTCCGAGTCCGATCGCCATGTCGGAGTAGCCGGAGAAGTCGAAGTAGATCTGGAAGGTGTAGGCTATCGCACCGAGCCACGCCATGAGCACGGAGGTCTCGCCGCCGAGAGCGTAGATCTGGTCCCAAAGCGCACCGATCTGATTTGCCAGAAGCACCTTTTTGCCGAGACCCACGACAAAGCGGCAGATGCCGCTTGCGAAGTCCTCGGCGGAGACGCTGCGCTCTTTAAGCTGCGCCTCAACGTCGGAGTAGCGGACGATGGGGCCTGCGATAAGCTGCGGGAACATGGTGATGTACATTCCGAAATCCAGAATGTTGCGCTGCACCTTCACGTCGTCACGGTAGACGTCTATCGTGTAGCTCATCGCCTGGAAGGTGTAGAAGCTGATGCCGATGGGCAGCGCAAGGTTCACAAGCCCGATGTCGGCGTTAAAGGCACGGTTTAAGTTCGTTATCACGAAGTCGGTGTACTTGAACACGCAGAGCAGTCCGATGTCGATGACGACGGAGAGCGCAAGCAGCGCCTTTGAAAGACGGACGTTTTTTCTGTTGCGGTCAAGCAGCAGACCGAAGGCGTAGTTTATCGCAATGGAGAACATCATCAGGAACACATACTTCGGCTCGCCCCATGCGTAGAACACGAGGGAGACGAGCAGCAAAAAGCTGTTCCTTAAACGCTTGGGACAGATATAGTACCCCGCAAGCACGATGGGCAGAAATATGCATATGAACACCGAATCACTGAATACCATATCTGTTTTCTCCTAAAGTTTAGTTTACAAAGCTCTCAAAGGCTTCCCTGACAGCGGAATTGTCGTCCGTCATTATAAGCACGGCGTACCTGCCGTCGGCAAAAACGAGGGCATTTTCCGCTCTCGGCACCTCGCTCACGCCGTAGGATTTGTAGAAGTCCGCACGATTCTGAACGTGCTGCTTCAGGGAGTCGACGGCGAGCGAAACATCACCTGAGTCCTTGATTGCAATCACGGCGATCTCATAGGAGGCAAGCTCGTTTGCGTAGCTCACGAAGTACGCATCGACCTTGTCGTAGTCCATGTCGGAAATGTATGAAAAGCTGCTCCTTGCGTTGTCGTCCGAACTCGAAGCGGAAAGCATATCGGGAAGCTTGCCCGCAGCCGAGAGCATTTCGACCCGAAGGTCATACATGCTCACGGTTTCACGGCTCTCCCCGCAGGCGCAGAGGCAAAGGCACAGGCAAAGCGCAAGCAGAAGCGAGACTGTTCTTTTCATAAGCGCCTCCGTATCAGCCCATGGCATTTGCTATATCATTGCAGACAATATAATCGTCGTCCCAATCATCGTCCGAGGCTTCGATGTCGCCGAAGGAATTTTCTATCGCATCATATATTTTATCATACGCATCCGAGGGTATGTCAATAGTCTCGTCAATATCGGGATCGTCATTGTTATAATCAAAGCCGTCGATGGTGACGAACAGCACATAGCCCTCCTGCACCTTGTACCAGTTCCGGTAAAGAGTGAGGTAGCCGTACTCATCGGAGCTTATAAGGCGGTACTCTATGTCGGACATGATCTCGTTGACTATAGCCGCTTCCGGTTCGCCGATCTCGGTCTTGAACGCAAAGGCTGCGCTGCCGCACTGCTCGTCAATCATCTCTCTGAGCGCTGCGGGCAGAGCGTAAATGTCGTCGCAGGTCTTGAGGTTGCTGTATGCGTGGTTATACTTAATTCCGTTCGCAGCGGGGAAATAGGAGGTATCCCAGCTCTGCTCGGTTGCGCACATGGTATCGTTGCGGTTAAAGTGCGAGTAGCTGCCGCTGCCGACATCGGAGTATATATCGGTATGATACCACTCTCCGTCAAGCTTTACAAGGTTCCATGAATGATAGCACTCGATGTTATGTACGACCATGCAGTCGATATCAAGCATCTGCATGAACAGTCGGAAGGTGGTGGCGTAGCCGACGCAGACCGCATTGTGGTATTTAAGTACGCCGTAGGGGTTATCGCAGTCCTCCTGCGTGTCGGGTATGACGAGGAAGGAGCCGGTATCGCTGTCGAGATTTGCGGTCATCCAGTCGTACACCGCAAGCTCCTTTTCGTAGTCGCTCATGCTTTTGTCAATGATCTCGTCAAGGACCTCCGACGCCATGTCGAGCGTCTCCTTATCCTTGTCACTGAGGTCACTGCGGTTGCCGGACTTGTAAGCGTCGGAAATGTTTTTGGTGGACTTTATCTCGTACTCGTCGGCGATTATAACCCCGTCCTCGGCGGTTGCGCCGCCGTTTTTGTTAAGGGCGGAGTTTAAAAGTTCACTCTGGGCTTTTACCTTGGTGAGCAGCGAGATGTTCAGCACCAGTCCCGCTATAAGTATTGCCGCAAGTATGCCGGCAAAGACGCCGACGGCGATCTTGAGCTTTTTGCTGGTTTGCTGCACGATGATTACTCCTTTCGGGTTTATAAAAACTCTCTGCCGCTAATGCGACGGGCTGATAGGGAAGAAATTTCAAAACACAGCAAACAAACCGTTGC
>CAVFTS010000024.1:0-28094 GCA_963625655.1 Oscillospiraceae bacterium | reverse complement strand
GATTGTCGGGATCGTCACCGCCGCCGGGGTTCGGATTGTCGGGATCGTCACCGCCGCCGGGATTCGGATTGTCGGGATCGTCACCGCCGCCGGGGTTCGGATTGTCGGGATCGTCACCGCCACCGGGGTTTGAATCGACGCGGTCGCCGAGACCTGCCCAAAGACCGACTACATGGCCGCCCACGGGGCCGAGCATCAGGATATCGCAGGAGTCGGCTCTTACGGTGTTGTCAATGCCGGGCACCATGGTGCCGGTATAGAAAAGCTGAGAGCCTTCAACGGTAAGATCGGCGGTCTTCCAGAAGTTACCCGTGTAGGTAGCGGAAGAGATCGTAACCCTGACGTTAGCGGGGAGGCGAACATAGCCGAGCCTGCCGACGAGATCCTGCTTGGTGAGAGTCTGATGATATCCCCAAACGGGGCAATCAAAGGTAATGGTCGCATCATCGGGAAGGAGCATATAGTTCTCTATCAGCAGATAGAAATGCGGATTGCCTTTAAAATTGTAGCCCTCTGTGGAAAGATAGTCGTCATCTACCGTTCCCCAGATGTCGTCCGAAATATCGTCCGCATAAGCCTGAGAACTCAGCGAAAAAGCAGCAATCAGTATAACCGCAAGCACTACGACGAAGCCGAAAAGCAGCTTTGTGCGCTTGACAGTATTTGTCATGTCGTTCAATTTCCTCCTTTCTCCAGTTATCACATCAGGCAGGGACGATCACTGAAATTGCCCTGTGCGGCACACGAATCACCCGTTGCCGTCTCAGCGCTTCATCCCGAAGGGACTCGACGAAAAACGCTCAAAGCTCAACGATAGCTGCGTAGGGTGCAGTAGTTCACATTACTCACTGATGATCATATTCATGTTACAATATTTCCGTGTAAAAATCAAGAAAAAAAGGACACCGAGGCAAATTTGTCTGCGCCTTGACTGCGTTCCGTATCATTTGATACGATTTGAGCGCTGACGGCGGAAACAAAAAAATACTCATTGTTCAATCCGACGCTTGTAATTCGTTTAGGCTTGTGATATTCTGAATATTGCAGCTACGTTGTATTTCATTTAAAGGACGGCCCCACATCCGTCCTGCCAATTGAGATAGCTGCGGCACTGCGGATTTTGCGAGGCAGGATGTGGCACAGCGCTTTGAGCGGGTGCCTGCTTCCCGTCATGCTTCGAATTTTGACGCAATGTCGTAAATACATGCTCCCGCACATCACGCTTCGGCTACGCAGACGCCGCAGCATTTTGCAAAACGGGGGGAGAATAAGCTTGGCTCTGACGCTTGAGTGAAGATTGAGCAGCTTTACTCAAACACAAGGGACGAAAGCGGCAGGCAGGCGCACAGCGCCTGCCTGTTGCTTTCGTCAGCTTAATCAAAAATACATTACCTTAACTCGCTTGCCCATTTTTTTAAGACAGTCAGCAAGCTGCTTTACGATGGAAGACTTGACATTGAAGTTTATGGGCAGATCGCTGTGAGCGGGGTTCTCGGCGCAGCCGATAAACATATTGATGTCCGTCGCTTCCTCGAACAGCATCCTTGCCGCAAGGGAAGCGCCGTCCTTTTTATAGCTCCACTGCTTGAAGCTGTCGTTGTCCTTAAGATAGTTTTTTGCATACTGGAGTATGCGGTCGATGGTGATAATGCCCTCGGTAACGAGATCTACGCCCTCAATCTCTGAGGTCGGCGGTATCTCGGGGTCGGGGGAGACGTAGTTCACCTTCACGGTCTCGTGCAGGTACTCGGCGGCGATCGACGCCGTCGTTCCGCCGCAGACTATGTGCTTGCCGGTCTTTGCGAAGAACAGCGCCATCATTCTGTGATTGTCGTCACGGCTCTTGGGCGGGCCTATCGCAATGTTCATCGGCTTGCGCTGCCTGATCTTTACGACGCAGACGGTGGCGTCGTCAAAGGGCTTGCCGCCGTAAAGCCGACTCGTTTCGTCGAGGATAATTGAGGTGAGGGTCTTTGCGGTGAAGCCGGAATCCCAAAGCGGCGCAACGTAGGAGATAAGCCCGTCACGGTCCCAGTTCTCGTTTAGCACCCCGTCGCTGCTGGCGTAGAGAACGCCGTCGGACATGGCGATAAAGGTGTCACCGTCACGGAGATTAAGCCCGGAGTGGTAAATGGTCTTTTCGCCGATGCGCATGGTGTTGAGCTGCATCTCGTAATTTTTGCCGTCCCGCAGCAGAATGACGTTCGGGTTTTCGTACTGGATTATGTCGGCACGTTCGTTGTTCACGAGACGGATTATCGTGAAGGTCGAGAATGCGGACTTTCGCTCGGAGCAGATCGGCAGGGTGTCGGCTATGGTCTCCACGGCGTCCCGAATGTCAAGCCCGGCTGCGAGCATGGTCGAAATAATCTTCGAGGTCAGGGTGGAGAGAATGCTCGCCTTGACGCCGCTGCCGAGCCCGTCCGCAAGGACGATGATGGTACTGTTGTCATTTTCCGCAATCTCGACATGGTCGCCGCAGAGCTGTTCACCGTAGTGATTTATGCTCAGGTAACCGATGTCGGCACAGAGATTATTCATCTTCATCTAAGCTCATCGACTCCTTCAGCTTTGTTAGCGCAATTTTGGTCTCGGCGGTCGTCTCACCGAGGAGCGAGGCAATTTCCTGAACTATTCTCATCTGATTTTCAACCACACGATCTGCGACCTCAGCGGTTTTGACGCTTATCTCGTGCTTTCTTATCGATTCCTCTTCCTCCTCGGTAACGTCGCTTATTATGTCGATAAGCATCTTGGAGGAGCGGTCATGCACGATGGTCTGTTCAAAGTATTTGTTGTAATCCGAGAAATAGCTGCGATACTTTTTGAGCGACTTGCCCGTCTCGATAACGGTGAAAAACGGAGCGGTGTCGAGTATTCTGACGACACTCTCACCCAAAACGTCGGACTCATGACCGATGTTCAGAAGCTTCAATGCGGGGCGGTTCAGCTCCTGAACCTCAAGGTCTTCGTTTACCACGACAACGCCGCTCGGCATATTGTTCAGCACCTTGCTGCTTATCCTCTCGGAGCGTTCTTTGATGGAGGGCAGGCACATGCTGTAATCCGCAATGCCACGGTAAATGGCGACCGCCTTTTCACGGCAGGTGTCGTAGCCGCAGGAGCCGCAGTTTAACTCGTCCTCCTTGCTGTTTTTGCCCAGCTTTGCGAGTATTGCACGGATCTCGCTCTCCGTGGGCATCGGGAGCCTGACGGGGGAGCCGCTGTGTGTGGTGTAAAGCTCGCTCTCCGGCGGCTGCTCGACGTCAAAGTCCTCCTTGCCGACGTTCACGAGCACAGAGCAGATGTGACGCACGGGAGAGTTTATGTATTTTTCCATAATGGGGCCGTCGATACAGCTTCCGTCGCAGGTCGCCATTTCGATAAAGCACTTGTGTATACCGCCCTGCTGAATGTCCCGCAGAGCATTCAGACAGTTCTTTGCACCGTTGACGGGGAGGTACCGGTAGCCGTCGGGCTTATCCATGCAGCCGAGAATTCCTCCGGTGAGGGGGAAGCTCCTCGCTCTGCCGGCGACGCTTTCGCCGAACTCCTTTTCAATCTCAATCTTTGCGGAAAGACGCATCTGGTCAAACTCCTCAAAGGTGAGGACGGCGTCAACGCAGGTGCCGTCCGCCTCCTCCTTCTTCGAGACGCAGGGACCTATGAACACGACCTTCGCGTCGGGGATGCGCTTTTTTATGTCCTTTGCGTGGGCAATCATCGGGGAGACGACGGGAGCAAGGTACTGCTTCAAATCCGGGAAATGCTTTTCCACAAGCAGATTGACGGAGGGACAGCAGGAGCTTATGATGATGTCCTGCTGACCGACCTTGAGCATGTGCTCGTACTCACGCTTCACGATGGTGGCGCCGATGGCGGTCTCCTCGGCGTCGGCAAAGCCTTGCTCCCGCAGAGCCTTGCGTATGGAATTTATACCGCAGCCCTCCCAGCAGGCGTAGAAGGAGGGAGCAACGCTTGCGATAACGGGGGAGCTGCCCTGCAGCATGACCTTGACCCGTTCGGTGTCGTCAACTATCTCCTTGGCGTTTTGCGGGCAGACGACGAAGCACTGACCGCAGAGAATGCACTCGTCCTCAATGATACGGGCCTGGTTGCCTGTAAAGCGGATTGCCTTGACGGGGCAGCGGCGAATACAGCGATGGCAGTTTTTGCAGTTTGACTTTTTAAGCTTCAGAACACTTGGCATTTACATTTACCTCCGTGCCGTTATAAATACATTGTAACATATCCGGCATTGACTCACAAGAAAAATGCACAATGTTGACAATTATTTTTGCACGGGTTATAATCGACAGGATTTTATAACGGAGTGATAGCCATGCTTCAGGAAGCGATAATCACAAAAATCAGAGAAGACGGACTTGCGGAGGTCGTGGTCGAGAGGTCGGGCATCTGCGGCGGAAATTGCAGCGAATGCGACGGCTGCCGCTACGACAATCTTATGAAAACGATTGTCCGTAACCCCATCGGTGCGCACCGTGGTCAGCATGTTTATATCGAGATGCCGACCGTTGGCGTTTTGAAGGGCGCCGTATTTATATATGTACTGCCGCTCGTCATGCTCTTTGCGGCGTACTTTGTCGCCGCCCTCTTGGGCGCAGGCGAGGGTGTGTGCATAGCCTCGGCGTTCGGCGGGGCTGTTCTCGGCGTCGTGATCGCAGCGGTGCTGAGCAAAAAGCAGCACGGCAAAAATCCGACTCCCGCCGAGGTCGTGAGCGTTATCGACGATCAGGGAGGGCTGTGATGCATGCCGAAAAGACGAAAACGGCTCTGATCGCAAACAAGATATTTGCAATTCTGCTGCTCCTTTTGCTGCTTGCAGGGCTTATTGCGACGCTGTTTTTCCCCGGCGACATAAACCGGTACGAGAACCGCTATGCGTACAAAATCACATATCCGACGCTATCAACGGTTGCCGACGGAAGCTTTCAGGACGGCGTTGAGAACGCACTTTCGGATCAGGTGCAGCTTGCGGAACAGGCAAAGAGGGCGTACTATTTTGCAACCGGTATTGTCGCTGCACCCGCAACAAGGTCACTTGAAGACTACTTCGGCGCCGACGGCTACGTCTACTATAACGGCTCGAAGTTTTACGACGGGAAGATACTGTTTTATACAAGGATACTCGCCGACGAGACCGCAGACTTTGACGCAAGGATAGCGGACATAAACGAGACCGTCGCAAAGCATCCGGAGCTTGACTTTTTCGTGTACTACATCGAAAAGGACACCGACATCGAGATGATCGGCGCCGTGAGAGCCGGACTGTCCGAGTACCTTTTGCCGCAGATAAACCTCCCCGAAGAAAACAAGGGCTGCTTTAGAGTGGACTCCTTTGACGTGTTTGAGAAGTATTTCTATGACACCGACCACCACTGGAACTATCTCGGCTCCTACCTCGGCTATACGCAGGTGCTTTCCATGATGAGCGGCGACGAGGCGCTGAAGCCTGAGGGAGTGTACCATTCCGGGCGCTGCTTCTCCGGCAGCAAGACCTTCGGTATGGGCGGCTTCTTTACGGACGAAATGACGATCTACCGCTTTGACTGTCCCGCAATGAATATCACCGTAAACGGCGCTCCCGTCGATGACTACGGTGCGCAGAGCGGTCTTACCGCCGGAGAGCTGGAGGTGCCCACATATTCCGAGGTGTACGGCGGCGACTTCGGAGAGATCGTTTTCGACACCGGCAGGAAGGGGGAGAACCTCCTTGTTATCGGTGAATCCTACGATAACGCGATATTAAAGCTGCTTGCATCGCACTTTTCAAAGACCTATTCCGTCGACCTCCGCTACTATGCCGCAAGCATGGGTACTGACTTCGACTTTGACGCATACGTTGCGGAGCATGACGTTGACAAGGTGCTGCTCATCGGCAACGTCGATTACTTTGTGATGTCAGAATTTTCGCTGCGGTAGGAGATAAAAATGCTGTTTTCAAGCCTGACATTTTTATATGCGTTTCTCCCCGTGGTTGTTGTTGCGTACTTTGCGCTGCGTTCACGGCGCTGGCGGAATGCGGTGCTGCTCGTTGCCTCGCTCGTGTTCTACTCGTGGGGAGAGCCGAAGTACGTTTTCCTGATGCTCGCATCCACGCTCACGGCGTGGCTTTGCGGTCTTGCCATAGGCAGATTTGCGGATAACAAAAAGCGCAGCCGCTTCTTCCTCGTGCTGTCTGTCGTGCTGCTGCTCGGAAGCCTTGCGGTGTTCAAATACCTGAACTTCTTTGCCGACAATCTGTATAAGCTCGGTGTTACCGCACTTAAGATACGCACCATTGCGCTGCCGATAGGCATAAGCTTCTACACCTTTCAGATACTTTCCTACCTCATCGACCTGTACAGGGGCAAGGTAGAGGTGCAGAAGAGCTATTTCAGATTTACACTCTATGTTGCGTTCTTCCCACAGCTTATCGCAGGCCCCATTGTCCGCTACGAGACTGTCGAGGAGGAGATAAGCAGCCGCAGGGAGAACTGGGACGACGTCATATACGGCGTCCGGCGCTTTATAATCGGACTGGCAAAGAAGGTCATTATCGCAAACAACGTAGCAGCGGTTGCGGTCACCATATACTCCGTGGGCAATATTGCCGGAACGGGCGCATACTGGCTTGCGGCGCTGTGCTACACCTTCCAAATCTACTTTGACTTCTCCGGCTACAGCGATATGGCGATCGGCTTGGGAAGGATATTCGGCTTCCACTTCCTCGAAAACTTTAACTACCCTTACATCTCAAGATCGGTGACCGAGTTTTGGCGGCGCTGGCACATAAGCCTGTCAACGTGGTTCCGTGACTATGTGTACATACCCTTGGGCGGCAACCGTGTGCCGAAGGGACGTTGGATACTGAACATCCTCATCGTGTGGACGCTCACGGGCTTTTGGCACGGCGCACAGTGGAACTTTGTGCTGTGGGGACTTTACTATGCGGTGCTGCTGCTTGCGGAAAAGCTTATTTGGGGCAAGCTGCTCCAAAAGCTTCCGAAGCTGCTGCAGTGGCTGTATGCGATGTTTTTCGTCGTCGTCGGCTGGGTGCTGTTTGACCTGACTGACTTTACTCAGCTCAAGTATGCGCTCGGCATCATGTTCTCGTATACGCCGACTAATTGGAGCATGCTGCTTGCTGCCGACACCACAAAGCTGTTTTCGGCGATATTCATTATTCCCGCCATCCTGTTCAGCTTCCCGGTCGCAAAGAAGCTCCGTGCGGGCGACGGTACCGTGTCGAACGTAATTGTAAACATCGGCTGTCTGCTGCTGCTTGCGGTCTGCATCATGTTTATAATAAGCTCCTCGTATAACCCCTTTATCTATTTCAGATTCTGACTAAAACTCCCGTCCGTCGGACGGGAGTTTTATTGCGCTGAAGAAAAGCTTTGCTTTTGCGGGTAAATTGTGATAACATATATCAGTTAATGAAATTACTGGAGAGAATACAATGGCAGATATGACAAACGAAATACGCCGCCGGCGTACCTTCGCAATAATCTCGCACCCGGACGCCGGTAAAACGACGCTGACCGAAAAGCTCCTGCTCTACGGCGGGGCGATACAGCTTGCAGGCTCCGTTAAGGGCAAGGCAACCGCACGTCATGCGGTATCCGACTGGATGGAGCTTGAAAAGCAGAGAGGTATCTCGATTAGCTCCTCGGTCATGCAGTTTGAGTACGAGGGCTACTGCATCAATATACTGGACACACCGGGACACCAGGATTTCTCGGAGGACACCTACAGAACCCTCATGGCGGCGGACAGCGCCGTCATGGTTATTGACGCAGCAAAGGGCATCGAGCCTCAGACGAGGAAGCTTTTCAAGATATGCGCCATGCGTCATATCCCCATATTCACCTTCATAAACAAGCTCGACCGTGAGGCGAGGAGTCCCTATGACCTTATGGAGGAGCTGGAAAATGAGTTCGGCATCGGCACCTATCCGATGAATTGGCCGATAGGTTGCGGTATCGACTTCAAGGGTGTGTACGACCGTGAGAAGCGTGCGATACTTGCGTTCAACGAATTCCACAGAGGTCAGAACAAGATAAAGGCGATCGAGTGTACGCTCGACGAGACGGAGAAGCTTGACGAGCTTATCGGCGAAAAGCTGCGCCGCAGCCTGACCGACGACATCGAGCTGCTCGACGGAGCGGGCTATGAATTCTCGATAGACGAGGTGCGCTCCGGCAAGCTCAGCCCCGTGTTCTTCGGCTCTGCGCTCAACAACTTCGGCATTGAGCCGTTTTTGGAGAGCTTCCTGCGCATGACAATGCCGCCGCTGCCGAGAATAGCGGGGGATGAGATCATAGACCCCTTTAACGAGAAGTTCTCCGCATTTGTCTTTAAGATTCAGGCGAACATGAACAAAGCGCACCGTGACAGGATCGCATTTATGCGCATCTGCTCCGGCAAGTTTGAGCGTGACAAGGAGTATTACCACGTTCAGGGCGGTAAGGCGATACGTCTTGCACAGCCGCAGCAGCTCATGGCGCAGGAGAGGGCGATAATCAACGAGGCATACGCTGGAGACATCATCGGCGTGTTCGACCCCGGCATTTTCTCCATCGGTGACACCATATGCGACAAGTCCGAGCGCATCGAGTTTGAGGGCATCCCGACCTTTGCGCCGGAGATATTCGCCGCCGTGGAGCGTGTCGATACCATGAAGCGCAAGCAGTTTGAAAAGGGCATCATGCAGATAGCGCAGGAGGGTGCGATACAGATATTCCACGAGCCGTTTACCGGCGTTGAGGAGATCATCGTCGGCGTCGTCGGCGTGCTTCAGCTTGAGGTGCTGGAGTACAGGCTCAAGAACGAGTACGGCGTTGACGTCCGCCGCCGCAGTATGCCTTATGAGGTGGTGCGTTGGGTCGAAAACGAGGAGATAAGCATTAACGACTTAAACCTCACGAGCGACACCAAGTGGGTGCAGGACTTTAAGGGCAACAACCTCCTGCTGTTCACCTCCGAATGGTGCGTGAATTGGGCGCTCACCAAAAACCCCGACCTCCGCCTGCGTGAGTTTAATAAAGAGTAATTTACAGAATGTACTTTTATTCAGCCTTGTAAAATGATATAATCAACTGAAAGTGAGGTGAGCTTATGCCGAAGCAAACGGGAACGAAGCAGATCGCCGCAAACCGCAAGGCGTTTCACGAATACTTTGTCCTTGAACGCTACGAAGCCGGCATAGAGCTTGCCGGCACCGAGGTCAAGTCCCTGCGTGCGGGGACGGTCAATATGAAGGACTCGTACTGCACCGTCAAAAACGGAGAGCTGTTTATCCGCTCGCTGCATATTAGTCCGTATGAAAAGGGCAATATCTTTAATAAAGACCCCGTGCGTCCGAGAAGACTGCTCATGCACAAGCGTGAGATCGCAAAGCTCAACGCCGCCGTCATGCAGGACGGCGTTGCGATAATTCCGCTGTCGCTGTATTTTAAGGACAGTCGGGTCAAGGTCGAGATCGGACTGTGCAAGGGCAAAAAGCTCTATGACAAGCGAAACGACGACGCAAAGAAGGTCGCCCTCCGGGATATGGAGCGGGGCCTTAAGGAACGATACTGAAAGATAGGAGATATAAAAATGAGCAATCCCATAGTTACTATTGAGATGGAAAACGGCGACATTATCAAGGCTGAGCTTTATCCCGAAGTTGCGCCCAACACCGTCAACAACTTTATTTCCCTGGTAAAGAGCGGCTTTTATAACGGCGTTATTTTCCACAGAGTCATAAGAGGCTTTATGATCCAGGGCGGCGACCCTCAGGGCATCGGCATCGGCGGACCCGGCTACAGCATAAAGGGCGAGTTTAACATGAACGGCGTCAGAAACGACCTCAAGCACACCAGAGGCGTGCTTTCAATGGCTCGTTCCATGGCTCCCAACTCCGCTGGCAGCCAGTTTTTCATCATGCACGAGGATGCACCGCACCTTGACGGACAGTATGCAGCCTTCGGTAAGGTTATAGAGGGCATGGATAACGTCGATAAGATCGCAAAGTGCATGACGGGACGCAACGACAAGCCCATCCACAGACAGGCGATGAAGAAGGTCACCGTAGACACCTTCGGCGTGGAGTACCCCGAACCCGAAAAAATGTAATGCGTATCGGGTGCGGCTAATGCCGCACCCGATAAAAAGCGCCGTGTTCTCGGCAATATTGCTGCGCAGCTGCACGGCGAGTGACGGTTGACTACGGTACAATGTTACCGGTCGGGCTGACGCAAAGCCATCGCCGCAGCTGCACGGCGAGCGGCAGTCGATTATGGTACAATGTTACCGGTCGAGCTGACGCAAAAACGACAACACCCCATCTCAAAACGAATCAAAAATATGGGGATGTACCGGTTTCGACGGGGGTGCGGAGGCAGAAATAGCGGGCGGATGCGCCTAACATCCTTAAAATAGGCAGCTTATAAATTAAAGAACAACAACGATACTGTTCTTCTCGCTGCTTAATAGCGAGCGTTCCCTCCGGGAGTACCACGGCCCGGAGCCGAGCGTCGATTAGTGGTGACCGTGAGTGCGCAAAGCTTTGAGCGCACCATGCATAATGAAGCTACCGAGCCTGTGAGCATGAAGGCCTGCGCACGGGCAAGGGAATGTAAATGACCCTCTGCGCCCGGAAAGGTTTCTGTTAAAGCGCTTTCGGACGGGGGTTCAACTCCCCCCATCTCCACCAAAAGTCCACCGTAATTTTGATAGAATTGCGGTGGACTTATTGTGCGTTAATCAGGTCGGTTTTTTGCCAAAAACCGACCTGATTTGCCGATTGAGAAGAATCATTTGCGCTTTTTCAGCACGTCAGCGCAAAAACTGTTGACATGAAGTTGACTTCAGGTTGTACTATACAGTCACAAGTACAAGGAGGCGTTTTTATGGATGTTGAGCAGATGAAGAAGGACTTGGGCGGAGGCAACGTGTTTCCGATAGGTCAGGAAAACGTGGCATTTGCAAAATATTTTACGGGCGAGTGCTACCTTAATATGCTGACGACTGAGCGTGTGCCTGTCGGCTTGGTCACGTTTGCACCCCGCACGATCAATGCGTTTCACATTCATCACAAGGGCGGGCAGATCCTTTTGGTCACCGGCGGCAGAGGCTGGTATCAGGAGGAGGGCAAGCCTGCCCGTGAGCTGAAGGCGGGAGATGTCGTGAACATTCCGCCCGAAGTGAAGCACTGGCATGGCGCAGCAAAGGACAGTTGGTTCCAGCACCTTGCCGTTGAAGTTCCGGCGGAAGGTGCCTCCAACGAATGGCTGGAGTTTTTGCCGGAGAAAGAGTACGACAAATTGCCGTAACAACACACGAAACAGCCGAAACGGAGGATTAACGCAATGGCGAAAATTACACAGACTGCGGGGAGAAACGCCCTGGGAGAGTTTGCACCGGATTTTGCGCACTTTAACGACGACGTTCTGTTCGGAGAGAACTGGAACAACGAGGACATTGACCTCAAGACGAGGAGCATTATCACGGTCGTGTCGCTCATGTCGCAGGGCATAACCGACAACTCTTTGAAGTTCCACCTCCAAAACGCAAAGGATCACGGAGTGAGCCGCAAGGAGATCGCAGCGATCGTCACGCACACGGCGTTTTACGCAGGATGGCCCAAGGCGTGGGCGGTGTTTAACCTCGCAAAAGAGGTCTGGAGCGAGGACGAATAATCAAGCAAAAAGCAGTCGGTGAAGCACCGACTGCTTTTTCGCCTTATACGGACTCTTTTATCCAGTTTTCAAGCTCCGAATCGGACTCTCTGCGTGTTATCATTTTGCCGCCCAAGATCCTTGCGTCGCAGCACTTTCTCAGATCGTCGACGGTGCCGCCCAAGCCGCTGCCGCCGGATGTGGCAAAGGGAACGACGGTCTTGCCCGAAAGTTTGGCGCCGTCGAGGAAGCTGCCGATTATTCTCGGTGCGGTGTACCACCAAATGGGGAAGCCGACGAAAATGCGGTCATAAGCGTCGAGGTTTTCGGGCAGAGCCTCGATTTCGGGACGGGATGCGGGATCCTTCATCTCAAGTGTCGTGCGGCTTTTGGGGTCGGTCCAGTCGAGGTCTGCCTTCGTATAGGGGACGGCAGGGCGTATTTCAAACATATCCGCACCCGCAAGACAGGCGATCCTTTTTGCTGCATCGGCGGTCGTGCCTCCGGCCGAGAAATATGCGACAAGTGTTTTTGACATGATAGTTACCTCCGTTTCAGTTTAAGTGCTTTTTCAGAAATTCCTCGATTTTATCAAAGGGGATGATGTCCGTTTGGTCGTAAAGATCGGTATGACTGGCGTCAGGCACTACTAAAAGCTCTTTGTTATCGCCGCTGAGCTTTGAAAATGCGGTCTTGCTGAAATAGAGCGAGTGCGCCTTTTCGCCGTGGACGAGCATTACCGCACTGCGTATCTCGCCAGCATAGCTGAGTATCGGCATATTGAGAAACGACAGCGACGAGGTCATGTTCCAGCCCGTGTTTGAGTTGAGGGAGCGGGGATGGTAGCCCCTCTCGGTCTTGTAGTAATCGTGGTAGTCACGGACAAACTGCGGCGCATCGTCGGGGAGAGGATCGACAACGCCGCCCGCCAAAAGGTAAGAGCCGTTTTTGTAATCCTCGGTGCGCTGTGCGTTGAGGGCGCAGCGCTTTGCATAGCGGGACTCCTCACTATCCTCGGCATCGAAGTAGCCGTTTGCGGTGACACGGCTCATGTCATACATCGTGACGGCGACGGTTGCCTTGAGTCTTGTATCCAGTGCGGCGGCGTTGAGCGCCATTCCGCCCCAACCGCAGATTCCGACAATGCCTATGCGTTCGGAATCGACGTCCTCACAGACGGAAAGAAAGTCAACGGCAGCCTGAAAATCCTCGGTGTTTATATCGGGGGAAGCAACATACCTCGGCTCTCCGCCGGACTCCCCGGTATACGAGGGGTCGAATGCGATAGTGAGAAAACCCCGCTCCGCCAAGGTCTGAGCGTACAGCCCCGAACACTGCTCCTTGACTGCACCGAAGGGACCGCACACCGCAACGGCGGGGTAGGGCGCCTTGCTGCCTTTCGGAACATACATATCGGCGGCAAGAGTTATACCGTAACGGTTGTGAAAGGTGACTTTCTTATGTGCGACCGAGCCGCTCTGCGGAAACGTCTTGTCCCAATCCTGAGTGAGATGAAGCTTTTCCATTACAATACCTCCTTATACAGCGCTTGACACATTATTGTTATGCTGTTATACTCAGATTAACACCTAAAGCTGACTTTAGGTCAAGCGTTTTCTAGGAAAATTTCGGAGGTGTTTTGTGTACACGATAGGACAGGTGTCCGAGATGTTTGATATTCCCGTGTCAACGCTGCGCTACTATGACCGTGAGGGGCTCTTCCCCGGACTTGAACGCAGCTCCGGGATAAGGCGTTTCGGCGAGCGGGAGGTTGAGGCACTGAGAGTAATAGAGTGCCTCAAAAAGACGGGACTTGATATTAAAAGCATACGGTGCTTCATGGAGTGGTGCGGCGAAGGCAGCTCAACATACCCTCAGCGGCTTGAGCTGTTTAAGTCACAGCTTGCGCTGCTTGACGAGGAGATCGAGCGCCTGAACAAGACCCGATGCATGGTACGCTTTAAGTGCTGGTACTACGAAAAGGCTATGAAGGACGGCGGCGAGGACGGTATAAAGGAGCTGCTGCCTGACAAGCTTCCCGGGGACATTCAGGAGCTGTACAACGTAAGTCACGAGTGATATCGGGAGGAGAAAAATGAAAAGATTTTTAGCGTTTTTACTTTGCCTGCTCATGCTGTTTTCGCTGTGCGCCTGCACGAGTGC
The DNA here is from genome assembly GCA_963625655.1 of Oscillospiraceae bacterium. Taxonomy (GTDB): domain Bacteria; phylum Bacillota; class Clostridia; order Oscillospirales; family Oscillospiraceae; genus F23-B02. The sequence continues at coordinate 14,265 of CAVFTS010000024.1, read as the reverse complement.
GGGCGAAGAGAAGCCGGAAAAGACCGGAGCGCCAACTCCGACGCCGAGTGAGGAGCCGGAGGAAGCGGAATGTACGCCGCTTATGTACAAGGTCACCGACGGAAAGGGCGGCATTCTGTACATCCTCGGCTCGATACACGTTGCCGACGACAGGGCAAAGGATATGCCGGACTATGTGAACGACGCATATGACGAGTCGGACTACCTGTGCGTGGAGTGCGATACCTTCGCACTCAGCAGCGACATGGCGGCACAGAGAGAGCTTGCGGAGCTTGTGGTGTACAGCGACGGAAGCATGATAAGCGACCACATTTCAGCCGAGACCTACGAGGCAGCGAAGGCGATACTTGAAGAAAACGGTATGTACAGCTATGTGTATGACTACATGAAGCCCGCAATGTGGGTGTCGACACTTGAGACACTGAGCGCAGAGAAGGCGGGACTGGATTCCGATTCCGGCATTGATCTCATGTTCCTTGAAAAGGCGCACAAGAGCGGTCTTGAGATAAGGGAAGTCGAGTCCGTGGAGTTCCAGTTTAATATGCTGATCGGCTTTTCCGACGAGCTGATGGATGCGATGCTTGCATCCGATTGCAGAGAGGACGCAGCGGAAAGCACCTTGGAGCTTTATGAGCTTTGGCTCACGGGGAACGAAAAGACGCTCATAAAGGCGCTGACCGCCGAGGACGACAGCGACAGCGATCTCCCCGCCGAGCTTCTTGAGGAGTACAACAAGGTGATGATATGCGACCGCAATATCGGCATGGCGGATAAGGCGGAGGAGTACCTCGCAGGCGGCGGCACGGGATTTTACATCGTCGGCCTTGCGCACGTCATCGGCGACGGCGGCATAATCGACCTCCTCACACAGAGGGGCTACACCGTCGAAAAAATAAGCTGATACCTTATGCAAAATAAGTCATCCGAAGTTTACGGCACGGAGGATTCTTGCGGTCAGAAAATGCGATAACGGCAAATTGTGAGCAAGGGCGTACACAGGCGGGAAAATCGATTCTGAGCGCAGCCTTTCGTTTTGAACCTTACAAAAAATCTCGGCAACACTTTGCTTGTTGCCGAGATTTCGTCGTTTGTATTAGATGAAAAGATGTAAAATATTACGCTTAAGTTATGCTGTGTTACGCCTTCTTAAAGAACTGCTTATCATAATTGCCCTGAATGCAGCGGACGACCTGAGAGAGAACCTTGCACACCGGGGTGTCTATACCAAGCTCCTCACCGTACTCTGCGATTTTGCCGTTGAGTACGTCGATTTCGGTCTGACGCTGATTAAAGAGCATATCCTGGCACATGGAGGGGTAGTAGTCGGCGATGCTGGTCACGATGTCCTGATGATCGTGAGCAATGAACTCGTCGGCACTCATGGGAACGCCCTTTGCAGTCGCAACGGCGCAGGTCTCACGAATAACGCTGTGGAACAGCCACTGACCGTAGGGATCCGCCTCGACTTCACCGATCTTCAGACGCAGAACTGCGCAGACGGTGTTGACGGTCGCATTGACGCAGACCTTCTTCCAAATGAACTTATAGATGTTCTCGTCGGTTCCGGGTGCGCCGTCACGCCAGTAGGCGTCGCAGCCGCCGTCACGGTAGCACTTGAGAAGCTCTGCGCAGGCAGCGTCGGTGAGGGGAGACTTCTCCGCACCGCCGAAGTTCATCTGAACGCCGCCGGCGGGGGTGGAAACACAGGTGCCGGGTTCGGGCATTGCGGTACCGAGAACGCCGGAGCCGATGACGCAGCGACTCTTGGGGAAAACCTTGAAGAGGTTGTCGTCGTTGCCGAGACCGTTTATAAGAGAGACCGCAACGGTGCTGTCGCCGACAACGGGGAGGGAGTCCTGAATTGCCTGCTGGAGCTGAGTTGCCTTGGTCATGTAGATGATGATGTCGACCTTGCCTTCGGCATCGGCTGCCGCCTGAGCTGAGGTGTAGGTGCGGAAGCCCTTGAGGAGCTTAACGATGTCATGGTACTCGCCGTTTTCTTCCTGATGGATGATGAAGTTCATGCCTTCCTCGGCGACCTTCTTCATGTGTGCTTCATAGCGGTCGATGAGGATGATATCTGCGCCACCGTTCTTGAGGTAAGAGGCGAAAACGCTGCCTGCTGCGCCTGAACCGTACATTGCAATTTTCATAACTGTTACTCCTTTTTATGAAATTTAATATTGTATATCGTAATTGCTTTGGATGCAGTGGATAAGCCTTGTGAACGCTTCGTTTACGGGCGTTTCAACGCCTAAGCGTTTGCCGTATTTGACTATTGCGCCGTTTAAAAGATCGACCTCGGTCTGCCTGCGGTGAATGAGCACGTCCTGCGCCATGGAGGGATAGTAGCTTGCAAAGCCGACCTTCAGGCGGGGCAGCTCGTCGAGCATTTCGGACCAAAGGTCAACTCCCGTTGCGGCAAGACAGACCTCGCAGCCTTCCTTCCAAACGGACTTTATAAGCTCGCAGCCGTCGACCTCCGAGAGAAATTCGCCGACCTTGAGACGGGTGAGGGAGGAGATGGTGTTGTAGCCGCTGTTGGAGATAGCCTTTTTCCATACGAAGGGGCGAATATCGGATTCAAAAACCGTTTCGCAGCCGCCACGGTTAAAGCAGGCTTCAAGATACTCTCCGACTTTGACGGAAGCACCGGAGCTCTTAACAGCGCCGAAGCGCATAATAACTCCGCTTTCCGGCTTTGAGACGCACTTTCCGGGTTCGGGAAGCTCGGTGCCTATGGTGCCGAAGCCGTAGAGAATACGCTCCGCCGGCACATATTTTTGCAGAGTTTCGTCGTTGCCGAGACCGTTTTGCAGCGATACAACAACGGTTTCGGGACCGATACAGGGTATGAGCGACGGGAATATCCCGTCAGTCTGCGTTGCCTTGACCATCAGAATGACAATATCCTGCACTCCGATATTCTCGGCAGAATATGCGGTTTTAAAACCCGTAAGGATTTCCGTGCCGCTCGGAGACACAAAGGTCATTCCGCTCTCGGAGCACTTGTCCATGTGCGCCTTGTAGCGATCGACCAATGTGAGCTCGGCGCCGCCCTTATTCAGATAACAGGCAAAAACACTTCCGGCAGCGCCGGAGCCTATCATTGCGATTTTCATGGTAAAATTCCTCGATATGCGCCGCTGCAATGCAGCGGCGCACTTATGTTTTTACTTACTGCTCGACTTTCTTCTGAGCCTGAAGCTTCTTGATCTTGGGGATGCCCCAAACGAATGCGGGGATCACGATAACAAGAAGTGCGTAGTAGCCGTCGTAGCCGTATGCAAATTTAACGATATCGGTAAGTCCGAGCAGGGAGATAGCAAAGCAGATCGCAATGACAATGGCTCCGACGAAAACGCCGCGAACCTTTTCGTTCTTGATCGACTTGGGGAAGAACTTACCTTCAAAGCGCTGGATCATGGTGTAAACGAGGGTGACGCAGGTGGACATGAATGCGCAGAACAGCAGCACGCTGAATGCGACGAGCAGCCACTTCACGCCGACAAGACCGAGGATGGTCTGATTGGGGATACCGAGTGCGGCAGTGTAGCCCTCGACGCCGCCGTTCTGAAGAGCGGCGAGCAGGGGATACCACTTAACGAGCATCCATGCGGAGGCAGCAAGAGCAAGACCGTTCATGAGCCAGCCGAGAATGTGCGCCTTCTTGACACCTTTAAGGGAAAGATCGTTGGATGCCGCAATCATGGGAGGGATGGAAACGCACTGGAAGCCTGCATACACCAGAATGCCCTTCCAGATTGACTCACCGACGGAGTCGGTATAGGGTGCAAGCTCCACGCCGTACTCTGCGGTGAGCTTTGCGGAGATGGAGCCGAAGTCGGCGGTAAGACCGAAAACGACCATCAGAGCAGTGATAACGATAATTGCGGTGGAGAGAACGGTGGAAGCCGCAACAACAAGCTTTACACCGAAAATGGTAAGCAGAATGAGTATCGCAACAATGACGAGATTCATAATGATTTTCGTTGTTCCTGCATAGGTGATGCCGATGAAGTTTGCAAGAACCTCGCCGGCACCTGCGACTGCCGACGCCATTGCCGCAACAACTATTACAATATAGAAGATCTCAAAGAAAATCTCCATCCAGGGCTTGGGGTAAAGTGCGGCGTAGGTGTCCTTGTAATTTGTAAAGCCGCTGAGCTTTGCGAACTTGACCATTATATACATTACTACCGCAAGAAGTCCCATTGCGAGAATGGGGAATACAATCGAAAGGGGACCGTAGCTTGAAAAATACTGCACAACCTGATTGCCGGTTGCGAAGCCGCCGCCGACGTGGGTGCCGAACCACACAGAGGCGACCGTAAAGCCGGCAGCCCAAGTGCTTTTCAGCGTCTTGTTGTCATTCATGATTCTTTCCTCCTGAACTTTTTCTTCACTATATAACATCCCCGCCGGGAGCGGAGTGATGTCCCAAAAAACAATTGATAATAAATAAACAAATTACCCTGTGTTCAATAGGAAAAGCAGAAAACAATTCCTTGAAGCACAGGGTAGGACGGAGAGAAAAAAACGCCGATCATAGGCTCTCTATTCTGTTTTGTCGGTTCCGAACAGAGCCATACGGCGCCGCGGAATTGCTTTGTTTCTGAATTTGAGCGTAGTGTAATACCGCCTCCTTGATTGCGTCAATTTTTGCACAGAATTTAAATCGGCGTATAGGCGTATACATATATATATATAAACTTAGGCGGAATTGCTCGACAAAATGAGCAATTTTCGGCACAATAAAACGCAGGCAGAAAAACTGCCTGCGTTTAGGTACAATTCATTTTTTATGATCGGGCTTCGCAAGAAGCTCATAGCGCTCGATGCCGTCCCTCGAAACGTGCAGATGACGCCTTGTGACCGCTGCCGCCAGTTCATCGTCACGAAGCTTGAGAATGTTGCATATGAGGATGTGGTCGGTGTCGATGGTCTTAAAGAAGCCTTCGGGACGGCTGTAGAGGAGGTAGCCTCTGAAACGCCACAGCTCATACTTTTTCTCGTCGTATAGCTGGGAGATAAGCGAGTTGCCCGACGCCTTAACAACCGCCGAGTGGAATGCGATCTCCTGATCGAGGAGCTTGCTGTAACCGAAGTTGCTGCCGCTCTCATATGCTTCCTTGTAAAGATCCTTTAAGCGGTTCGCCATCTGATACAGCTCTGCAAGCTGGCGATCGGTGATGTTCCGTGCGGCCTTTGCCGCAGCAAAGGGTTCTATCATCATCGTAAAATCGCAGATCTCCCTATACTCCGATTCGTCAAATTCCGCAACATAGTATCTGCTGTTGCGTACCCGTATGAACTTATGCTCAGCAAGCTTTTCGAGCGCCGTCTTGACCGGTGAGCGGCTTATGCCAAGCTCCTGAGAGATGGAGTTTTCGCTTATCCTCGTTCCGGGCTCAAGGCGAAAGCCTATAATGTTTTGCAGGAGCAGCTCGTGTACAACGTCGCTGAGAGGCAAAAAGGGATTTTCGTTTCTGATTTTGTCAAATTGCTTTTTGTTCATACAGGTTCAACTCCGATAAATTATTTACCGCTGTCTCCGTAGTTTGAAAGCATCCGTGCGGAAGGATCATCAACGTCACAGCCCTCCCACGATTTGTTCGGCATCCAGAAATCCACTATCATTTCGGACTGTCCGGGATAATACTTTTCGAATATCTCACGGTACAGCAGGGATTCCTTGGTGAAGGGTCTTGCGTGATCGTAAGCGCAGATCTTCTCGGCAAATTCCTCGTCCGAGTATAGGCTGTCTGCGTATTCCTTCAGGTAGTTTACCATCGAGTGACCGACGGCATCGGAAAAAGCGGCTTTCTCACGGTACAGTATGTCGTGGGGGAGATAGTCACCCTCAAAAGCTTTGCGGAGCAGATACTTGCCCTTGCCCCGGCGGTTCATTTTAAGCTCCGGGTCAACGGACATAACGTAGCGCACAAAGTCCAAATCACCGAAGGGAACCCTCGCCTCAAGGGAGTTTGAGGAAATGCACCTGTCGGCTCTGAGAACGTCGTACATATGCAGCTCTCTGATGCGCTTCTCGGCCTCCTTCTGAAACTCCTCTGCGTTGGGCGCAAAGTCGGTGTACTTATAGCCGAACAGCTCGTCGGATATCTCGCCCGTGAGCAGGACACGAATGTCGGTGTTCTCGTGGATGTACTTGCACACGAGATACATTCCGATGCTCGCTCTGACGGTCGTAATATCAAAACTGGCGAGATTATAGATCACTTCGTCGAGAGCGGCGATAACGTCGTCTCTGTCAATGATGACCTCCGTGTGACGGCTGCCGATAAAATCCGCAACCTCTCTTGCGTACTTGAGGTCTATCGCATCGCCGCTCATTCCGATGGCAAAGGTGCGTATCGGCTCGGATGAACACTTTGCGGCGACCGAGCAGACGAGCGAGGAGTCAAGTCCTCCGGAGAGCAGAAAACCGACCTTAGCATCTGCAATAAGGCGTTTTTTGATACCTTCCGTAAGCTTTGTGCGTATCTTTTCGCATACCATATTTATGTTATCATAGCATATTTCGTTGACTCTTGCAATATCGGTATATGGCACAAATCTTCCGTCGAGCCAGTAGTGGCCGGGAGGGAAGGGCAATATAATTTTCACAAGTCCCATGAGGCTTTTGGGTTCGCTTGCAAACACCGGAGTGCCGTTTTCGGCGTAGCCGTAGTACAGCGGCCGGATGCCGATGGGATCACGGGCGGCGACGAAGCAGTCCTTCTTTGCGTCATAGATGATGAGCGCAAATTCTGCATCGAGCATTTTGAACATTTCGACACCGTACTTACGGTAGAGCGGCAGCAGCACCTCGCAGTCGGAATCTCCGGCAAATGCGCAGCCGTCGGCAATAAGCTCGTCGCGGAATTTCTTAAAGCCGTAGATCTCGCCGTTACAGACAAGATAGCTTCCCGAAAGCTCAAAGGGCTGCATACCCTCCGGGTGCAGACCCATTATCGCAAGACGGTGAAAGCCGAGATAACCGCCTCCGCAGGAGACGATCTCCGTGCAGTCGGGACCTCTTGAAAGGGTGCGTGCAAAGCACTCGGAAAAAAGGGAATAGGCGGCACCTTCGCCGCAAAAGCCTGTTATCGAACACATAAATTTATCCTCCGAAAAGTTATTTCAGCATTCGATAGGGCAAGTGCCGAGCTCGCTGTGCCACCTATCTTTGTTCTCATTTCTGCCTATAACGCAGGACATACGTCTCACCTACTCGGAAAATCCTTTCGGATCGCAGCTTAAAAAGTGTTATTCGCCACGGCTTTACTGTGCGATTTCCAGCGCCACGCACTCTCTGTGAGCAAGTTCAGGGTTACTTCTCTTTTCTCAAACGCTTTTTTGATTTTTAATTATACGCCGAACAGCAGCTCACCGTAGCCGGGGAAGGGCCAACAGCTCTTTGCGGTCAGGGTCTCCGCCTCGTCCGCAACGGCACGAAGCTGCGCCATCTTGGGAAGAATGTCGTCACGCACCGCAAATGCCGAGACCGAAGTGTCGGACTCCGTCAGAAGCTTTGCCATGGACGCCTCCAGTGCCTCGGCATTCTTGTCGATGAGGTCGGAAAGTACACTGAGCTTTGTTATGAGCTTCTTTTCGCTTCTGCATTCGAGGTCGGGGACTGCGCTCTTTTTCTTTGCGGCCGTCTCCGCCACGCTTCCGACGTAAGCTTCGATTGCGGGGAGTATCTCTCTGCGCACCATTTCGATCATGGTGTTTGCCTCGATTGTCACGGTTTTGCAGTAGTTTTCAAGAGTGATTTCATAGCGTGACCTCAGCTCCGCCATTGAGAAAACGCCCTGTGAGATAAGCATTTGCACGTTCTTGGGCTCAAGAATCGCATACACGCAGTCGGGGGTAGTCCTGAGATTTAAAAGCCCGCGCTTTTCCGTCGCTTCCTTTATCCACTCGTCGTTGTAGCCGTTGCCGTTGAAGATGATCCTCTTGTGTGCCGAGAAGCACTCCTTTATGAGATCGTGCAGCTCGGAATCAAAATCCTCCGCCTTCTCAAGTCTGTCCGCAAAGACTGAGAGACTGTCTGCGACTGCGGCATTAAGCATTATATTCGCACAGGCAATGGAGTTGGAGGAGCCGAGCATACGGAATTCAAACTTGTTGCCGGTAAACGCAAATGGGGAGGTACGGTTGCGGTCGGTGGTGTCCCGTGCAAACCTCGGCAGCGTGTGAACGCCGAGCTTCATAATGGTCTTGTCGGCTGCGCTGTACGGGCGATCCTCCTCAATGGCTTCGAGTATGCCCGTCAGCTCGTCGCCGAGGAACATCGAGATCACGGCGGGAGGCGCTTCATTTGCACCGAGGCGGTGGTCGTTGCCTGCCGTGGCAACGCTCATGCGCAGGAGGTCCTGATACTTATCGACGGCTCTGATAACCGCAACAAGGAAGATGAGGAACTGTGCGTTCTCCCAAGGCGTGTCGCCGGGAGAGAGGAGATTCATGCCGGTGTCCGTTGACAGCGACCAGTTATTGTGCTTGCCGGATCCGTTGACACCCGCAAAGGGCTTTTCGTGCAGCAGGCAGACAAGCCCGTGACGATCGGCGACCTTTTGCATTATCTCCATCGTGAGCTGATTGTGATCGGTCGCAATGTTTGCGGTAGTGTGGATGGGCGCAAGCTCGTGCTGAGAGGGTGCGACCTCGTTGTGCTCGGTCTTCGCAAGGATGCCGAGGCTCCAAAGCTCATTGTTGAGGTCGTCCATAAACGCCGCCACTCTCGGCTTAATGGCGCCGAAATAGTGGTCGTCAAGCTCCTGACCCTTGGGCGGCTTTGCGCCGAACAGCGTTCTGCCCGTGTAAACGAGGTCACGGCGCTGCTTGTATAGCTCCTTATCTATGAGAAAGTACTCCTGTTCGGGGCCGACGGTTGACATAACACAGCCGGCGTCGGTGTTGCCGAACAGCCTGAGTATACGAAGCGATTGACGGTTTAGCGCCTCCATAGAGCGCAGAAGCGGCGTTTTTTTGTCAAGCGCTTCGCCGCCGTATGAGCAGAACGCCGTCGGGATGCACAGCGTCTTGCCCTTTACAAAGGCATATGAGGTGGGGTCCCATGCGGTGTAGCCTCTTGCCTCAAAGGTCGCACGCAGGCCGCCGGAGGGGAAGCTCGATGCGTCGGGTTCGCCCTTTATTAGCTCCTTGCCGGAAAACTCCATAATAACTCCGCCGTCGGGAGCGGGGGATATAAAGCCGTCATGCTTTTCGGCGGTGATGCCCGTCATGGGCTGGAACCAGTGCGTAAAGTGCGTTGCGCCCTTTGAAACGGCCCAGTCACGCATTGCGGCGGCGACCGCATCCGCAACGGACGGGTCAAGCGGCTTGCTCTTTTTTATCGTCTGCTTCATGGCACGGTAAACGTCTCCGGGGAGACGGGATTTCATAACTCTGTCGTCAAAAACCATTGAACCGAAGCTTTCGGGTACTGACATTTTTCTTCACCCTTTCAGAATAAAAAAGGAGACAAGGACGCTAAAGGGGCATTGCCCTTCGGACGTCCTTGTCTCGATGCGGGAAGTATAAGACCCCGTGACGGATTTGTCAAGCGTCGAATAAAATTTTGTCGGATTGACAAAACTGCGGCAGCGAAGTATTATAATTTTCATTAAAAAACACTCCGATAAAGGGGATGCAGACATGAAATACAGCGAATCCGAGGTACTGCAATTTGTCCGGCAGGAGGACGTTAAGTTTATAAGGCTCGCATTCTGCGATGTTTTCGGTGAGCAGAAAAACGTTGCCATTCTGCCCTCGGAGCTTGAAAGCGCATTTAAATACGGCGTTGCCTTCGACGCCTCGGCGATACGGGGCTTCGGCGGCGAGGTGCGATCCGATTTGTTTCTAAAGCCCGATCCCGCAACCCTTTCCGCCGTGCCGTGGCGTTCCGACAACGGCAGGGTGGTCAGAATGTTCTGCGACATATGCTATCCCGACGGCAGCATATTTGAGGGCGATTCAAGGCACATCCTGCGACGTGCGATAGCCGAGGCGGAGAATAAAGGGCTGCACTTTTATTTCGGTGCGGAGATGGAATTCTACCTTTTTACGCTCGACGAAAACGGCGTTTCAACGGGTATGCCGCACGACCGTGCGGGCTATATGGACATTGCTCCCGACGACAGGGGAGAGAACGTTCGCCGTGACATTTGCCAGACTTTGAGTCTGATGGGCATACATCCCGAATGCTCCCACCATGAGGAGGGACCGGGTCAGAACGAGATTGACATACGCTATTCCGAACCACTGAGCGCCGCCGACAATGCCGTGACATTCAAATCCGTCGTCAAGACGATCTCCGCAAGAAACGGTCTTTGCGCCGACTTTTCGCCGAAGCCGTTAAAGGACGAGCCCGGCAGCGGCCTGCACATAAACATGTCCGTTGTTTCCGACGACGGTAAAGATTGCCTTGAGCATATGATTGCCGGCATCATGGACAAAATTGCCGGTATAACGCTGTTTTTAAACCCCTGCCGTGCGTCATACGAGCGCCTCGGCTCAAAGAAAGCGCCGGGCTATGTGAGCTGGTCGAGGGAAAACAGGTCGCAGCTCATACGCATCCCGGCTGCAAGAAACGGCAAGGAACGTGCGGAACTTCGCTCACCCGACCCCAGCGCAAATCCGTATATCGCATTTGCGCTTCTTATATATGCGGGGCTTTACGGCATCGAAAACGAGCTTCCGCTGTCCGAAAGTGCGGATTTTAATCTTTTCTCCGCACCGTGCGAGGTGCTGAAAAAATACAAGACGCTGCCTGCGTCCTTTGACGAGGCGGTAGTGCGTATGCAGGACGCAGGCTTTGCGTCCCTGCATCTGCCGGAGAAGATCATCAAAGCTTACTGCGAAGGCTAAATCACGGCAACTTGACCGAAAGGAGGGGAGAATGTGCTATTCAGAGACAGGACATACAGTGTGTTGACGGTTTCGAGCGGGGAAAAATTCCACAAGGCGACAAAAGCGCTTCTCCCGCCTTCGGACTATTGGCCTGTTGACTGTGCCCTGAGCGCCGCACAGGCGAGGCGTATGCTCGCCGAAAAAGAGTACGATCTGCTGCTTATAAACACTCCGCTGCCGGATGACTTCGGTACGGCGCTTGCATCCGACGTCTGTGCCGAGAGCGGTACGGGAGTGCTGCTCTTTGTAAAAAGCGACGTATTTGACGACGTATATGCGGAGGTTGTGGAGTTCGGCGCCATGGCGATAGCCCTGCCGACAAGCTCGCAGATGGTGCTGCAAACCGTTAGGGGGCTATGCGCCGTAAGGGAGAGGCTTTTGAGAGTGCAGGAAAAGCAGGCGACTGTCGAGGATAAGATTAACGAGATACGAGTAGTAAACAGGGCAAAGTGGCTCCTTATCGAGTGCCTCGGTATGACCGAAGAGGATGCGCACAGATACATCGACAAAATGGCGATGGATAAGAGAATAACACGGCGTCAGGCTGCCGAAGATATAATAAAAACCTATAAATAACGATTTTTTCTGTTGACAAGCGGCAAATGTGGGAGTAATCTTAGCAAGATGAACAAAGGCGTTCGTCCGATTTATCGGGACGGGTGCCTTTTCTTTTTTGGGGGGAGGCTATTATGGCAAAGTATATTTTCGTAACGGGAGGCGTTGTGTCGGGTCTCGGCAAGGGTATAACGGCGGCGTCTCTCGGCAGACTGTTAAAAGCACGGGGCCTTAAGGTCGCAGCGCAGAAGCTCGACCCATACATCAACGTTGACCCCGGCACTATGAGTCCCTATCAGCACGGCGAGGTCTTCGTAACGGAGGACGGAGCCGAAACGGATCTCGACCTCGGTCACTATGAGCGCTTTATCGACGAAAATCTGAACCAGTATTCAAACCTCACGACGGGGCGTGTCTACTGGAACGTGCTTAACAAGGAACGCAGGGGTGAGTACCTCGGCTCCACGGTGCAGGTGATACCGCATATAACGAACGAGATCAAGGATTTCGTCTACCGTCTTGAAAAAAAGACCGGGGCGGACGTCATCATCACGGAGATAGGCGGCACGATAGGTGACATAGAAAGTCAGCCCTTTATCGAGGCGGTGCGTCAGATATCACTTGAGGTGGGGCGTGAGAACAGCATGTTTATACACGTTACTTTGGTGCCTTACCTCAAAGGCTCGGACGAGCATAAATCAAAGCCCACGCAGCACTCCGTCAAGGAGCTTCAAGGCATGGGCATAAACCCCAACATCATAATCCTTCGCAGCGACGAGGCGATACGGGATGAAGGCATATTCAGAAAAATCGCACTGTTCTGCAACGTAAAGCCTGACTGCGTCATTGAAAACCGAACCGTTCCCTGCCTTTACGAAGCCCCGCTCATGCTTGAGGAGGCAAGATTCTCGGAAGTTGTGTGCCGTGAGCTCGGAATATCGGCGCCGGAGCCTGACCTTGCGGAGTGGAGGGCAATGGTGCAAAGCATTAAATCTTGCAGCAGCAAGGTGACGATAGGCATAGTCGGAAAGTACGTTCAGCTCCACGATGCGTATCTCTCGGTTGCCGAGGCGCTCAGACACGCAGGCTACAGCCAAGGCGTGGGCGTTGATATTAAGTGGATAGACTCCGAGACCGTGACATGCGAAAGCGCCGACGAAGTGCTTTCGGGGCTTGACGGCATACTTGTGCCGGGCGGTTTCGGAGACAGAGGTGTCGAGGGCATGATACAGGCGGCAAAATACGCGCGAATGAACATGGTACCCTACTTCGGGATCTGTCTCGGAATGCAGATAGCCGTTATCGAATTTGCCCGCAGCGCAGCGGGAATAGCTGACGCAAACTCCGGTGAATTTGACGAGCTGTGCAAGCATAAGGTCATTGATTTTATGCCGGGTCAAAGTGACAAAATAAATAAAGGCGGCACCCTACGTCTCGGCGCATACCATTGCAAGATCGTGCTGGGCACAACGATGGAAAGATGCTACGGCAGCGAGCTGATTTCGGAGCGCCACAGACACCGCTACGAGTTCAATAACGAGTACAAGGAGCTTCTCGAAAAATCGGGGCTGTGCTTCAGCGGCACCTCGCCCGACGGCAGACTTGTCGAAACGGTAGAGCTTAGTGACCGTGACTTCTACGTCGGAGTGCAGTTCCACCCGGAATTCGGAAGCCGTCCGAACAGACCGCATCCGCTGTTTTGCGGATTCATAGCGGCAGCGAAAAGGAGGAGCGAAAATGCGTGACTACGAAAAGGAATTTGAAAACAGAGTGGCTTTCATAAAAGGGCTTGTTTTAAAAAGCGGTATGAATGGCATCGTTTACGGCAACAGCGGCGGTAAGGATTCGGCGCTTGTTGGCATTCTATGCAAAGCGGCGTGCGACAACACGGTCGGCATTATCATGCCATGCACGAGCAAGCGCAACTACGGAATGGACACCGCAGATGCTATGACCGTTGCCGAGCGTTACGCCATAGAGACCCGGCGTGTCGATCTCAGCCCCGTGAAGGAGGCGGCCGTCGGGCAGATATCCGAGGCATCCGAGCTTAACACGGCTGCGCTCTCGAACATTGCGCCGAGGCTCAGAATGATGACGCTGTATGCGGTCGCAGCGGCGGAGCGGCGCCTTGTGGCGGGCACGGGAAATCGCAGCGAGGCGTATGTCGGCTACTTCACCAAGTGGGGCGACGGTGCGCACGACTTTAATCCCATCTCCGATCTCACCGTGAAGGAGATATTCGAGTTCCTGCGCTATCTCAAAGCGCCGGAGTGCATAATCGAAAAAGCGCCCTCGGCAGGTCTGTTTGACGGGCAGATCGACGAGAGCGAAATGGGACTGAGCTACGCAAAGCTTGACGAGTATCTGCTGACCGGCAAGACCGATCCCGATTCCGAAAAGCTGATAGAGAAGATGCATTCCCGCAGTCTCCACAAGCTTGAGGGAATAAAGACATTCGCATAATCAAAAACCTCCGGCAAAGCCGGAGGTTTTTACTGGTGCGGATGTTCATAAGGGATTTAATAAAATAGTACTGACGCCAAATCACATATTCAAAAATACAGACCGTCAACGAACTGATGCTTGTGCTCAGCGTCGTGACGGTCTTTTGCTTTCGCACGTAAGAGTAAGAATATAACAAAGAAGTTTAATACTATAATATGACGATAATGCTTATGCACAACTGCGTCAACCGTGCTGACATATCATGTTTGCCGATATGGTAAAAGAATTTGGCAGGTTGCGATCGGCATGAAAGCAATCGCATTGCAAGAACATTTTTATCATTTG
>CAVFTS010000023.1:0-29559 GCA_963625655.1 Oscillospiraceae bacterium | reverse complement strand
AACTCTTACTATATATAATATATATATCTATTGCATAAGCTCGGAAAATTTGCTATAATGGATTTTATAAATAATGAGGAGAATCAGCTTATGAATTCCGTTCAAGATATATGGGCCGCCGTGCTGGAGGAGCTGGCACAGCATCTTACGCCGACTGCGATCAGAACGTGGTTTTCCGACTGTGAGCCGGTCGAGATAGACTCCTGCACCCTCGTGCTGCACACGGCGACAGAGTTCCGTCGTGAGATAATAATGGAGCGCTTCGTCGATCTCATAAAGAATGCGCTGTACGACATTTTTTCGACCGATTTTAACGTTCTGATGCTCGTCGGCGACGAAATCGAGGACTACAACGCCGCAAAGCCCGATAACGATCCCCTGCCGGAGATGGCGGGCTACACCTTTGACCGCTTCATCGTCGGCAACTCCAACCGCTTTGCGCACAACGCAGCCGTTGCGGTGGCGGAAAAGCCGGGCGGACCCTATAACAATCCACTTTTCATATACGGCAACTCCGGTCTCGGCAAAACGCACCTTCTGCTTGCCATAGGACAGGCTATAAGAGAGCGGGATCCCTCGACGAAGATTGTATACGTTAAGGGCGAGGAGTTTACGAATCAGCTCATGAAGGCGCTGCGTGACAAGACGAACGAGGAATTCCGAATGAAATACCGCAACGTTGACCTGTTTCTTGTGGACGATATTCAGTTCATCTCCGGCAAGCAGGCTACGCAGGAGGAATTTTTCCACACCTTCAACAACATTTACGAGGCGGGACATCAGATAGTCATTACCTCCGACCGTCCGCCCATCGACATGAGCGTTCTTGACGACAGACTGCGCAGCCGCTTTGAGGGAGGTCTTATGGCGGACATTCAGCCGCCCGACCTTGAAACGAGGATGGTCATCACGAGAGCCAAGGCGGCGCAGCTCGGTCTCATCATAGAGGACGATGCGGTAAATTACATAGCGGAGACTCTGAACTCCAACGTGCGTCAGATAGAGGGCGTCGTAAAGCGCCTCACCGCCTATAAGGAGATACTCGGAAAGAAGATTGACACGGCGGACGTTAAGCGTGCCATAGCGGACGTTACGAAAAACGGCAGCTACATCCCCTCGCCGCAGCGCATCATTCATGAGACGGCTCGCTTCTTCTCCCTCAGCGAGCAGGACATCAGAGGGCAGAACAGGTCCAAAAACACCGCCTTTGCCCGTCAGGTATCCATGTATCTCATCCGCACGCTGACCAATCTCCCGCTCAAGGAGATCGGCGGCGAATACGAGGGCAGAAATCACTCGACCGTGCTCTCCTCGATAAAGAAGATAGAGGATCTTATCCGTACCGATAAGGCGGTCGCAGACACCGTGAGGGACATAACCTCGAACATAAACAGCGATTGAGTTTTAAACATTTCATTTACGAAACACTGTTGATTTGCTGTTCAAAGCTGTTGAAAATTTAAGCGCTTATTTTTGCTGTTGAAAACCTTAAAAATAAACAACATTTTTGTGAACACCGAAAATGCAGCGCTTACGGTCGATTCGGCGGCTTTTCCACAATATTTCGTACTACTACTATCACTACTGAAATATTATTATTTATTATTTATAAGAACACGTTTTTTATATCGGGAGGAAACGAAAATGAAACTGACCTGCGAAAAGCATTTTCTTCAGGCCGCCGTCGCCGTTGCGTCGAGAGCTGCGGCAAGCAAAAGTCCCATTCCCTCGCTTGAGGGTCTCCTGCTTGAGGCGGGAAACGACCTGAGAGTCACGGGCTATGACCTTAAAAAAGGTATTTACAGCAGTATAGAGGCGGATGTCAGAGAACCCGGCTCCGTCGTTTTGGAGGCAAAGCTTTTCGGCGAAATGGTAAGACGTATGCCGGAGGGCATGGTCTCCATCGAGAGCGACGAAAAGGGTATGACCTTCGTAAAGTGCGGAAAGACCGAGTTTTCGTTTATGGGAATGGATCCCGACGACTATCCGGAGCTTCCCTCGGTCGACGGGCTGCGCTCCTATACGATTGCTCAGAAAACCATAAAAAGCATGATAAATCAGAGCATTTTCGCCGTTTCCGATAACGACAGCCGTCCCGTTTACACCGGCTCTAAGTTTGAGATAGAGGACGGCGTTCTGACGCTTATTTCCGTCGACGGCTACCGTCTTGCGCTTCGCCGTGATAAGATCGAGGGCGAGGAAGGTAACGACGAGTTTATCGTTCCGGGAGCTGCGCTGAGCGATCTTGAGCGCATTTGCCCGAGCGACGGCGAGGAGAACGTGCGCATCTCCGTCGGCGGGAATCACGTTTCCTTCTCCGTCGGCAAGACCGTTATCGTCACCCGCAGACTGGAGGGCGACTTCCTCAACTACCGCAAGGCAGTCCCCGAAAGCTTCAAGTATGAGATAAACGTAAACCGCGGAGAGCTTCTGCGTGCCGTTGACCGTGTGTCGCTGATCGTTGACGAAAAGACTAAAAATCCCGTCCGCATAAGCTTTGACGACGGCATTATAAACTGTGTCTGCGTAACGCCCATCGGCAAGGCGGAGGACGTGTGCATATGCTCCGGCAACGGAGACGGTATCGAGATCGGCTTTAACGACAAATATATAATGGATGCGCTCAAGGCCGCTCCCGCAGACGAGATAACGGTGGGCTTAAATACCGGCTCCTCTCCCTGCGTCATCACTCCGGCAGACGGCGGCGACGGCTTTAAATATATGATACTTCCGATAAGACTTAAATCCTAAAAGGGCGATAAGATGGAAAAAATAGAAATATCAACGGAATTTATAAAGCTTGACTCCCTGCTCAAATTTGCGGCGCTCACGGGTACCGGCGGCGAGGCAAAATATTGCATCGCCGAGGGCATGGTCAGCGTTAACGGCGAGGTATGCACTCAGAGGGGCAAGAAGATCTACCCCGGCGACCGTGTGAGCTTTGCCGGAAACGAGCTTGAGATAGTCAAGGCATGAGAATAAACAGGTTAGCCCTGAACGGCTTTCGTAATTACGACTTTGAGACAGCGAGCTTCTCTCCGGCGACGAACGTCATCTACGGTGCCAATGCGCAGGGCAAGACGAATCTGCTTGAGGCGGTGTATCTGCTCTCGTGCGGGAGGAGCTTCCGCACCCGCTTTGACCGTGAGCTGCTCGGCTTCGGCAACGACTTCTGCGAGATACTTGCGGACATCGAAAGCGGCGGCAGAGAGCAGACCGTGCGCATCGTGATAAAGCAGGGCGTCAGAAAGCAGATCAGCGTAAACGGCGTCAAAAAGACAGCATCGGAGCTGAGCGAGACGCTGAAAACGGTGCTTTTCTGCCCCGACGACCTCAATATCATAAAGGACGGAGCGGCGGCCCGGCGCAGGCTCATGGACAATGCGATAAGTCAGATACGTCCGAGATATGCCGAGTATCTGACGCAGTTCAATAAATTCTACGAGAACAAGACCCGCATTTTAAAGGACTGGCACGAAAAGCCATCCCTGCTCGACACTCTCGACGAATTTTCCGACGGGATGTGCAGGCTCTCGGCGCAGCTTATCAGATACAGGGCGGCGTTCGTCGCAAGGCTTGCGGAAGAAGCGGCGCCCATACACGGCGAGTTTTCCGCAGCGGACGAGAAGCTCGGTCTTGAGTACAGGACGGTATCGACGGTGCGTGATCCCCTCGGCAGCGTCAGAGAAATATACTACGACCTCTGCGACCATCAGGAAAAACATCGGCAGGCGGAGCTTCAGAGTCAGCAGTGCCTAAGCGGCGCTCATAAGGACGACATAGCCGTCACGATAAACGGCAGAGACGCACGGAGCTTTGCGAGTCAGGGTCAGACGAGGACTGCGGCGCTTTCCATGAAGCTTGCCGAGCGTGAGATATACCTCGACGAAACGGGCGAGTACCCCGTGCTGCTGCTTGACGACGTTTTGTCCGAGCTTGACCCCATGCGGCAGGAGTTTGTCTTAAACCGCATCGGCGGCGGACAGACCTTTATAAGCTGCTGCGAGGACGAGGGCATATCGAAGCGCACCGGGGCAAAGGTGCTGCGTGTCGAGAAAGGCAGGATATGCTGATGTATCTGCATCTCGGCGGCGGAACGCTCGTGCCGGAGACGGACATAGTGGGCGTATTCGATCTGGACAACAGCAGTCAAAGCCGCATAACGAGGAGCTTTCTTGCCGACGCAGAGCGTGCCGGCAGGGTAATTAACGCAGCGGAGGACATTCCGAAAAGCTTCGTCGTGTGCAGGGACGGCGGCGGTGTAAGGGTATTTTTGAGTCAGATGTCGACGCAGACGCTTTTGCGCCGTGCGGAAGAGGACAGACTTTTTTAACGGAAAATAAAGAACGAAAGGCGAACGGAAATGGCTGAGATCAACGAGAAGATAACTCAGGAATATGACGCATCACAGATACAGGTGCTTGAAGGGCTTGAGGCGGTAAGGAAGCGTCCGGGCATGTATATAGGCTCGACCTCGGCGTCGGGTTTGCACCACCTTGTGTACGAGATCGTCGACAACTCCATAGACGAGGCGCTTGCGGGCTATTGCAGCCGCATCGAGGTAGTCATCGAGGAGGGCGACGTGATATGCGTCAGGGACAACGGCAGAGGCATCCCCGTGGACATTCAGGAGCAGACGGGAAAGAGTGCGCTTGAAGTCGTTTTCACCGTACTGCATGCAGGCGGCAAATTCGGCGGCGGGGGCTATAAGGTCTCCGGCGGTCTGCACGGCGTCGGCGCAAGCGTTGTCAACGCAATGAGCGAGTGGCTCTGCGTCCACGTTCATAAAAACGGTAAGATCTATGAAATGAAATTCTCCAGAGGCAACATCACTCAGGAGATGAAGATAATCGGCGATACCGACCGCAGCGGCACCACGGTGCGCTTTAAGCCCGACCCTCAGATGTTCGAGGAGACGGTGTTCGATTACGATACGCTGCACACCCGCATGAGGGAGCAGGCGTTTTTAAACGCCGGTCTTTTCATCTCGACCGAGGACAGACGTCCCGGCAGGGAGAAAAAGGACGAGATGTGCTACGAGGGCGGCATCCGTGAGTTCGTGAGCTTCATAAATCAGAACAAAACGCCGCTGCATCAGAACGTCATATACATGAAGGGCGAGAGAAAGGACTCCGAGGCGGAGATCGCTCTGCAATATAACGACAGCTATAACGAGGTCATCGTTTCGTTTGCAAACAACATCCACACGCCGGAGGGCGGTATGCACGAAACCGGCTTCCGCACTGCGCTCACGAGAGTTCTCAATGCCTACGGCATAAAGGCGGGCATACTCAAAAACGACGACAAGCTCTCCGGCGAGGACTGCCGTGAGGGCATGACCGCAGTCATATCCGTAAAGCTCACCGAGCCGCAGTTTGAGGGTCAGACCAAGGCAAAGCTCGGCAACTCCGAAATGCGCACGCTCGTGGACGGCGTCGTGTCCGACAAGCTGGAGCAGTTTTTGGAGGAGAACCCCGCCGTCGGCAAGGCGATACTCGAAAAGGCGATGACCGCATCGAGGGCGAGAGAGGCCGCAAGAAAGGCGAGGGAGTCCGTCCGCAGAAAGACGGGGCTTGAGTCGGGGCAGATGCCCGATAAGCTGCGTGACTGCAACGAGAGGGACGCCTCGCTCACCGAGCTGTACATCGTCGAGGGCGACTCCGCAGGCGGCTCCGCAACTCAGGGCAGGGATTCGAGATTCCAGGCGATACTCCCGCTTTGGGGCAAGATGCTCAACGTTGAAAAGGCGAGAGCCGACAAGGTGTACGGCAACGACAAGCTTGCGCCCGTCATAACCGCACTGGGCGCCGGCATAGGCGACGAGTTCGATGTCACCAAGCTGCGCTATCACAAGATCGTCATCATGGCGGATGCCGACGTTGACGGTGCGCATATCAGAACGCTTATGCTGACGTTTTTCTTCCGCTTCATGCGTCCGCTCATCGAGCAGGGCTATGTGTACTCCGCCGTGCCTCCGCTGTATAAGCTGACACGAGGCAAGCAGACGAGGGTCGCATTCTCCGACGAGGAGAGGGACAGAGTGTCCGCCGAGCTGAGGGGCGACAACCCCAACGCAAAGGTCGATATAAGCCGCTTTAAGGGCTTGGGCGAGATGAACCCGCACGAGCTTTGGGAGACGACCATGAACCCGGAGACCCGCACCCTGCGCCGTATCTGCCTTGAGGATGCGGTGAAGGCGGACGAGATATTCACCGTTTTGATGGGCGAACAGGTCGAGCCGAGAAAGGCGTTTATCGAAGAAAACGCCAAGTACGCAGTAAATCTCGATTATTAAGCGGCGCTTCGGACTAAAGGAGAAGTAGAAAAATGGCATTAAGAAAGAATACGGATTACAAGCCGGAGGACATCGCATTTCCACAGCAGGCGATAGTCGAATCCGAGCTGGTCAAGGAAATGAAGACCAGCTATATAGAATACGCCATGAGCGTCATCGTGGGACGTGCGCTCCCCGACGTGCGTGACGGCTTAAAGCCCGTACACCGCCGCATACTGTATGCGATGTACGAGGACAATCTCACGCACGACAAGCCGTTCAGAAAATGTGCGACCGCCGTCGGCGACGTTTTGGGTAGGTATCACCCCCACGGCGACGCATCGGTGTACGACGCACTCGTCAGACTTGCGCAGGACTTCTCGATGCGCTATCCGCTCATCGAGGGTCACGGCAACTTCGGCTCCGTGGACGGCGACCCCCCGGCGGCTTACCGATACACCGAGGCACGCATGGCGAGGATGTGCGACGAGATGCTCCGTGACATCGACAAGGAGACGGTCGATTTCCTCCCGAACTTCGACGAGACGAGGCAGGAGCCGATGGTGCTTCCGTCCCGCTTCCCGAACCTGCTCGTGAACGGCTCAAGCGGCATCGCCGTCGGCATGGCGACGAACATTCCCCCGCACAACCTCACCGAGGTGATAAACGCCTGCATCTGCGTTCTGGATAACCCGGAAGCGACGATGAGCGAGCTTTTGCAGCACGTCAAGGGTCCCGACTTCCCGACGAAGGGCATAATCATGGGCAGAGCCGGCATCCGTCAGGCGTACATGACCGGACGGGGCAGAGTCATAATGCGTGCCCGCACCGAGTTTGAGGAGTTCGGCAAGGACAGGATTCGCATCATCGTTACCGAGCTGCCGTATCAGGTCAACAAGCGTCAGCTCATTGCGGCTATCGCCGAGAACGTGCGTGACAAGCGCATCGAGGGCATATCCGACCTCCGTGACGAGACCGACCGCAACGGTATGCGCATAGTCATAGAGCTGAAAAGGGACGCAAATCCGCAGGTCGTGCTAAATCGTCTGCTCACCCAGACCCAGCTTCAGACCAGCTTTTCGATAAATATGCTGGCACTGGTGAACAATCAGAGCCAGCCCAAGATACTGAACCTCCGCCACATAATCGACGAGTACCTTACATTCCAGGAGGAGCTTATCGTCAGAAGAACACGCTACGATCTCCGCAAGGCGGAGGAGCGTGCGCATTTGTTAGAGGGTCTGCTCATTGCGCAGGACAACATAGACGAGGTCATCCGCATAATCCGCAGCAGCTATGACGATGCAAAGCAGAACCTCATGAAGCGCTTCGGCTTAAGTGACGTTCAGGCGCAGGCGATACTCGATATGCGTCTCAAGGCGCTTCAGGGTCTTGACAGAGAGAGACTTCAGAACGAGTATAACGAGCTTGAGGCGAAAATAGCGTATTACAAGGAGCTGCTCGCCGATCCCGAAAAGATCAAGGGCGTTTTAAAGACCGAGCTTTGCGACATTCGTGACCGCTACGGCGACGAGCGCAAGACCGAGATACAGGACCTTGAGGACGAGATCGACATAGAGGATCTCATCGACGAGGAGGACTGCGTTTACACGCTCACGCACAACGGCTATATAAAGCGCCTGCCCGCAAGCGAATACAAGGCGCAGGGCAGAGGCGGCAAGGGCGTGCGTGCCATGTCCACGAGGGACGAGGACTTTGTCGAAACGGTGTTCACCGCATCAACGCACGACAACATTCTGTTCTTCACGAACCTCGGCAAGGTGTACGTCCGCAAGGGCTACCGCATCCCGGAGGCGGGCAGGACCGCACGGGGCAGCAACATCGTGAACATCATCCCCATAGAGCCGGGCGAGAAGGTCAGCGCCATGATAGCGGGCAGGGGCATCGACGAGGAGAGCTTCCTCATGTTCGTGACCCGCAGAGGCACGGTCAAGCGTACGGCGCAGAGCCTGTTTAAAAACATCCGCTCCAACGGCATAAGGGCGCTTTCGCTCGACGAGGGCGACGAGCTGATGACCGTTTTGCAGACGGACGGAGGCTGTAAGATAATCATTGCGACGAAGGACGGTATGTCCGTGTGCTTCGACGAAAACGACGTGCGCTCCATGGGACGTGACGCCGTCGGCGTCAGAGGCATACGTCTTCGTGAGGGCGACCTCGTCGTCGGTGCGGGCATCGCCGCCGAGGGCAGCACGCTGCTGTCCATAACCGAAAACGGCTACGGCAAGCGCACCGAGGTGAGCGAGTACAGCGTTCAGAACCGAGGCGGCATGGGCGTCAAGAACTACAACGTCACCGAAAAGACGGGACTTGTGGCGGACGTGAAGGTAGTCACCGGACAGGAGGACCTGCTCGTCATCTCGAACGACGGCACCATGATCCGCATGGACGTGGGCAGCATCAGCGTCCTCGGCAGATCGACGCAGGGCGTCCGTGTCATGCGTCTCGGCGGGGAGACGAAGGTCATCTCCGTTGCCACGGCGGAAAAGGACGAGGCGGAGGCGGAAGCCGAAGCGGAGCAGTAAGGAGGTTGCGGCATGAACGGCAACAACTCGAACAAACAGAATAATGCGGGCTGCCTTAAATCTGCGGTGTTTTGGATAGTCATCGGCGTGATCTTTTTTGCGGGTGAGCTTGCGCAGGAGATGAACGGCATGCTGTTTATCCTCATTGCGGTTGCCGCTGCGATCGCCGTGCCGGTGCTTTTAGCCTCAAGGAAAAAGAGCGGTGCCGCAAGACCGAACGGGAGCGAGCCCGCTCCCGCAGCACCTGAGCGTCCGATGCGTTCTCCCGTTCCCGAAAGGGAGTATTACGATTCCGACTGCATGCGAGCAAGCACCGGGCATGACCATGACCGCAGAATCGAGCAGCTTGACGCCTTCCTTGAGAACGGTCTCATCACCAAGGAGGAGTACGCTCTGATGCAGGAGCGCTATGAAAGACTGGAACGGAACAGATGAAAACGGTAACGATATATACCGACGGCGCCTGCTCCGGCAATCCCGGACCCGGCGGCTGGGGGGCGATACTGCGCTACATGGGCAGGGAAAAGGTCATGTCCGGCGGCGAGAAGGAGACGACCAACAACCGCATGGAGCTTTCGGGCGTCATCGCTGCGCTGTCGGCGCTTAAGGAGCCCTGCGTTGTTGAGCTTTACTCCGACTCGAAGTACGTCATCGACGCACTGTCGAAGGGCTGGGCGGAGTCGTGGCGGAAAAAGGGCTGGATAAAGTCCGACAAAAAGCCCGCCCTAAACCCCGACCTTTGGGAGAAGCTTTTGAACGAAGCGGCAAAGCATGAGCTTCACTGTCACTGGGTGAAGGGTCATGCGGAGAACGAATACAACAACCGCTGCGACGCTCTCGCCGTGGCGGAGCGGGACAAATATGCCTTGAAATGAAAGATTATACGAAAAAACCATTTTCGATTTTCGTTGACTACATAAGAGACGAGAAGAAGCTTTTCATACTCGATATGTGCTGTGCGGTGCTTGTGTCGGCGGTCGATCTCGTGTTCCCATACGTCTCGAAAAACGCAATGCAGACCTACCTGCCGCAGCGGATGTTCACGACCTTTTTCGTCGTGATGCTCATTCTCGTTGCGGCGTATCTGCTGAAATCGCTGCTGTACTATATAATCACCGTCCTCGGCCACCGCATGGGTGTGCATATCGAGGCGAATATGCGGCGTGATTTGTTCCGCCATGTGCAGACCTTAGGCTTTGACTACTTCGACCGCAACCGCACCGGCACCGTGATGAGCCGGCTCACAAGCGACCTTTTCGAGATAACGGAGCTTGCGCACCACGGGCCGGAGAATATCATCATCTGCACCGTCACCATAGTCGGCGCAATGATCCTGATGTTCACGATACGGTGGGAGCTTGCGCTCGTGCTGCTTATCCTCCTGCCGCTGTGCATTTGGTTCACGCTGAGCCAGCGCCTTAAAATGCGGGACGCAAACATCGAGGTCAAGAAAAAGACCGGCGTTATCTACTCCGCCATCGAAAACAGCGTCTCCGGCATCCGAACCGCAAAGGCTTTCGCTAACGAGGACCTCGAACTTGTTAAATTTGATGAAGCAAACGGTCTTTACAGAAGCGCAAAATCGGATTATTATAAGGTAATGGGACTGTTCCAGAGCGGTATGGAATTTACGCTGTCCATAATGCCGGTCGCAGTCATTGCCGTCGGCGGTCTGCTCATTATGCAGGGGCGCATGAACTACATAGACCTCATAACCTTTACACTGTACGTCTCCACCTTCGTGACCCCGGTGCGCAAGCTTGCGATGTTTATCGAGCAGTATATGCAGGGCTCAGCGGGCTTTACCCGCTTCCTTGAGCTTATGAACACAAAGCCCACCGTGACGGATGCGCCGAACGCCGTCGAGCTTGGCGAGGTCACGGGTGAGGTCGAGCTTTGCGACGTGTGCTTCGGCTACGGGGAAACGCAGGTGCTGTCCCATGTGAGCATGAAGGTCGAGCCGGGAAAAAGTCTTGCGCTCATCGGGCCCTCCGGCGGCGGCAAGACCACCCTCAGCCAGCTCATACTCAGGTTTTACGATCTCGACTCCGGCAGTATAAGGATCGACGGCATCGACGTTCGGAACATAAAGCAGCAGTCGCTGCACCGCAGCGTCGGCGTCATTCAGCAGGACGTATATATGTTTGCAGGCACCGTGCGTGACAACATCCGCTACGGAAGACCCGACGCAAGCGATGCGGAAATCGAAAACGCCGCTCGCCTTGCGGAGATACACGACGAGATAATGCGGATGCCTCAAGGCTATGACAGCTACATAGGCGAGCGGGGAGTGATGCTCTCCGGCGGGCAGAAGCAGAGGATTTCGATTGCGAGGCTGTTTCTCAAAAACCCGAAGATACTTATTTTGGATGAGGCGACCAGTGCGCTCGACACCGTGACGGAGCGCCGCATACAGGCGTCGCTCGACAGGCTGAGTGCGGGCAGAACGGTCGTTATCATAGCGCACAGGCTTTCCACCGTCAAAAATGCGGACACCATCGCCGTCATCGAACACGGCTCGGTCGCAGAGACCGGAACGCACGAGAGCCTGCTTGAGCGCAACGGCATATATGCGCAGCTTTACAGGGCGCAGCAGTAAAATCGGAAACGAAAGGAACAAGGTGACGGAAATGCTGGTACTTAAAAAGGCTAAACCCAAGGATGTACGCAACTACTACGGGCTTTTGCGGTATGAATTTCGCAAGCCGGAGCTTGTGCCGCACCTGAACATTCAAAGTGCGGTGCGCCGTGACGAGATGGAGCTGCTGCTTGTCAGCGACGACCGTGTTAACGTCGTCGTGGCGTATGCCTTCGTGTCGCACAGGGGTATGTACGGCTACCCGCTGATAAACTATTTCTGCGTCATGCCGTGGTACCGTGAGGGCGGCTACCGTGAAAACAGTCTGCACCTCATCATAGACCGCTATCGTGACAAGCAGGGGCTGCTCATAGAGCTTCCGGAATACGAAGGCGGCGAGGTGAATTTTGACTCATCGAAGGAGTTTTACGAAAACTTCGGCTTTGAGGAGGTACCGTGCAGGTACTATAAAAACGGAATAAAGACCCACATTTTGAACTGTCCCCTCAAGAGCAGAAAAAGCGCCGAGGGCATCATAGGACGCATAATCCCCGAAATCTATGAGCGCAGCATCGGCTCTGCCGTGCTTCTGCGCAACATCAGGATAGAAAGAGCGGTGAATATCAGTGCGGGACAGGAAAACTAAGACACTGGTGTTTTCGGCGTTGTTTGCGGCGCTCTGCTGCGTGACGACGCTTGTTCCCCACATCCCCACCCCCTTGGGCGGGTACATACACGCAGGTGATGCGCTCGTCATTCTCTCGGCGTTCGCCCTCGGACCCCTGTGGGGCGCATTGGCGGCGGGACTCGGCTCCGGACTTGCCGATGTGATCACGGGCTATATGCTGTATGCACCCGGCACATTTGCGATAAAGGCGCTCATGGCGCTCATTGCGGGGCTCATCCTGCGAGGCTGCATTTTCAAAAAGCCTGCGGTAAACGCCGTTACGGCATCCCTTGCGGCAGAGGCATTCATGGTCGCCGGCTACTTTGTGTATGAGTATTGGATACTCGGGTACGGTCCCGGCGCCATCGCAAACCTGCCGATGAATGTGATCCAGGGCGCCTTCGGCATGGCAGCGGGCTCCGCCCTGTACCTCGCCCTCCCCTCGGAAAAGCTGAATCTTAAACTTAAATAAGAAGCGCAAAATCGCCGGACTCAGCGGAGTCCGGCGATTTTGCCTTTTCCGATCAAAGCGTTTCCGCACCGAGGCGGGAGAGGACGCTCAGGAAATACTCCGGCAGGGGGGCGCTGAGATGAACGCACTCGCCGCTGCGGGGATGTACGAACTTAAGCTGCGCTGCGTGCAGGCACTGACCCTCCAGCCCCTTTTCGGGACAGGGCGCACCGTACATCCCGTCGCCGAGGAGGGGATGCCCGATGTGAGCCATATGCACCCGTATCTGATGCGTGCGTCCGGTCTCAAGACGGCAGCGCACATGGGTGTAGCCCCGATAGCGGGCGACGACCTCCCAGTGCGTGATTGCATTGCGGGAGTTTTTCTCCGTCACTGCCATGCGCTTTCGGTCGGTCGGGTGTCTGCCGATGGGGGCGTCTACCGTCCCGGAATCCTGCCGCATACCGCCCCGCACGACCGCCTCGTACACCCTCGAAAGGCTCCTGTCGGCAAGCTGTGCCGACAGCGCAAGGTGCGCAAAATCGTTCTTGGCGGCGATGATAAGCCCCGACGTGTCCTTGTCGATGCGGTGAACGATGCCGGGGCGCTTCTCGCCGCCGACGCCGGACAGACCGCTTCCGCAGTGGTGCAGCAGGGCGTTCACGAGCGTACCGTCGGGATGACCCGGCGCAGGATGCACCACCATGCCCCGCGGCTTGTTTACGACGATAACGTCGCCGTCCTCGTACACGACGTCGAGCGGAATGTTCTGCGGTACAAGCTCCGTTTCCTCGCTCTCCGGCAGCACGAGAAATATCTCGTCGCCGGGACTGCATTTGTAATTTTTCCTGACGGGCGCACCGTTTACCAGCACGCTGCCGCCGTCGATGAGCCGCTGCACGGCGCTGCGGCTGAGCGTTTCCACATTTTGAGCAAGGAGAGCGTCGATACGCTCGCCGCTCTCCTCCGCAATTATTCTCAATTCGTCCATATCACTTAAATTCGGAAAGGATGTCCTCAAGACTGAACTCCTCCGGTTCCTCCTTGGGCGGCATACGGAACTCCGGCGCCTCGCTCTTGGCGGGGCGGGCTGCCTCCTTCACTGCCGCAAGGTCAAGCTTCGGCTCCTCCGGCGTCTTTGCCGCAGAGGACTTTTCCTCCTCACGAAGGGACGCCTTGAAGGAATCCCAGAAGGGATCCTGCTCCTCGGCTTTTACGGGAGCGGATACATCGGACGCCTCGACGCTGCGGCTGTCGATCCCGCAGGAAAGCTCCGTGTCGTCGGACTCGGTTTCGCTGCGCTTCTTTGTGCGGGACTTCTCACCGTCGGACTTCTTCTTTGCTTTGGACTTTTTCTCCTTGGCGGGAGCCTTTTTGCCGTCGTCCTTATCGCCGACGAACAGGTAGATGATAAACAGCAGGCTTGCCACGACCAGCACGGAGTCCGCAACGTTGAACACCGCAAAGTTCACGAACTCCAGCTTGAACATATCCACGACGTAGCCGTAGATAAGGCGGTCGATGCAGTTGCCGAGCGCTCCCGCAAGGATAAGCACGAGACAGGTCGTCGCAAAGGGACCCTTAAAGACCTTCTTCGCAAGCAGAACCGCAACGGCGACCGCCAAAAGCACGGTCAGTCCGATGAACACCCACTTCATGTACGGCACATTGCTGAAGGCGCTGAACGCTGCGCCGTCGTTATGGACGTTTACGAGCTTGATGACGCCTCCGATAAGCGGCTGCTCTCCGGTGGAGAGGGTGATGTTCAGCGTTACCCAATACTTGAGCCACTGGTCAAGTATCAGCACTATGACTGCGATAATGGCATACAGCATGATAAAGGTTCCTTTCTTTCTATTCGGAACGAACGGGAGCTATTTTCCCGTTTCAGAGCTTTGAAACTACGTCGGCGCAGCGGGGGCAGAGACCCGTTTCGGGGTCCGCCTTCAGAGAATGCATCCAGCAGCGGGGACACTTTACGCCGGGAGCCTCACGGACGGAGATCTTAAGCTCCGGATTTGCGGAGCCGACGCCGGAAACGGCGCCCTCCTCGTCTGCGTCCTCGGAGATGAGGCACTCGGAGACGATGAACAGGTCACGGAGATCCATGTCGGAGATACGGTCGAGAAGCTCGGCGCCCTCGCCTTTGGCGCTCAGGGTCACGGAAGCCTCAAGCGGCTTGCCGATGCGCTTGTCGGCTCTCGCACGCTCAAGCACGCCGTTCACGTCGTTTCTGACGGAGATGAGCGTATCCCACTTCGCCATCTCTTTTTCATCAAGAGCGTACTCGGTGAAGGGCTTGTTCATCTCGTTGAGCACCACGTTGCGGCCGTCGTCGGTCTTTCTGTGCTTCATGGACAGCCAGATCTCGTCGCAGGTGAAGGCAAGGATGGGCGCAAACATCTTGGTCAGCGTGTCGAGGATGAAGAACAGTGCGGTCTGTGCCGAGCGGCGCTTGAGACCGTTTTTCTCCTCGCAGTACAGCCTGTCCTTGATGATGTCGAGGTAGAAGTTGCTCAGCTCGACGACGCAGAAGTCGTTAATGAGGTGCGACACGACGTGGAACTCGTACTCGTCGTAGGCGGCAAACGCCTTTTCGATGAGGGTGTTGAGGCGGGTGATTACCCAACGGTCAAGCTCCGACATATCCTCCGGCGGAACGGGGGAATCGGGGTCAAATCCGTCGAGGTTGCCGAGGCAGTAGCGTGCGGTGTTGCGGAACTTGAGGTAGCTCTGCGAAAGCTGACGGAAGATCTCCTTGGAGCAGCGCACGTCGACGTGGTAATCGGCGGAGCCTGCCCAAAGACGGATCATGTCTGCGCCGAATTCCTTGATAATGTCGGCGGGATCGACGCCGTTGCCGAGGCTCTTGTGCATTGCTCTGCCTTCGCCGTCGACCGTCCAGCCGTGGGTGAGGCACTCCTTATACGGTGCGCCCATGCCCAGAGCGCCGACCGCAACCAAGAGCGAGGACTGGAACCAGCCTCTGTACTGGTCGCCGCCCTCCATGTACATGGATGCGGGCCAGAAGCCCTGATCACGCTTCATTGCGGCATAATGGGTGGAGCCGGAGTCGAACCAACCGTCAAGGGTGTCGGTTTCCTTGGTGAAGTGAACGCCGCCGCAGTGCGGGCAGACGAAGCCCTCCGGCAGAAGCTCGGAGACGTCCTTCTCGAACCATGCGTTCGAGCCTTCCTTCTCAAAGACGGAGGCGACGGATTCGATGCTCTCGTCGGTGCAGACGGGCTTTCCGCAGTCGGAGCAGTAGAACACGGGGATGGGCAGACCCCAGCGGCGCTGACGGGAGATGCACCAGTCGGCACGCTCACGGATCATTGCGCCCATGCGGTCCTTGCCCCATGCGGGCAGCCAGCGGACGTTTTCGCAGGCGGCGATCGCCTCGTCCTTGAAGCCGTCGACGGAGCAGAACCACTGCGGAGTGGCACGGAAGATGATGGGGTGCTTGCATCTCCAGCAGTGCGGGTAGCTGTGAACGATGTCCTCGGAGGCGAAAAGCGCTCCGCTCTCCTTCATATCGTTTAAGATGATCGGATTGGATTCGTCGGTTTTAAGACCGGCGTACTTGCCGGCGTAATCGGTGTGGCGACCCTGATCGTCCACGGGAACGACCATATCCATACCGTAGCGCTTGCAGGTCTGATAGTCGTCGGCGCCGAAGCCGGGAGCGGTGTGAACGCAGCCGGTACCGGAGTCCATGGTGACGTAGTCGGCAAGCACGAGACGGCTGGTCTTGGGCAGGAAGGGGTGAGACGCCAGCATATTCTCAAAGAACTCGCCGGGGTGCGTCTCGACGACGGCGTACTCCTCAAATCCGCCGATGCGCATGACCTTCTCGACGAGCGCCTCCGCCATGACGTACATTTCGTCGCTGTTTGCGGGCTTGACGACGGCGTAGCTCTCGCTCGGATGCAGAGCGATGGCAAGGTTGCCGGGCAGCGTCCAGACGGTGGTCGTCCAGATGAGGAAGTTGAGCTTAGAAAGGTCGAGGTGCGACAGTTTTCCGAGATCGTCGTTCATCGGGAACTTGACATACACGGTGGTGCAGGGGTCGTCCTGATACTCGATCTCCGCCTCGGCAAGCGCCGTCTCGTCGTGGGCGCACCAGTAGACGGGCTTTAAGCCCTTGTAGATGTAGCCCTTGCCGTACATTTTGCCGAAGACACGGACCTCGTCAGCTTCAAAGCCCTTGTTCATGGTCTTATAGGGATGCTCCCAGTCGGCAATGACACCGAGGCGCTTGAAGCCCTCCATCTGAATGCCGATGTACTTCTCGGCATAAGCCTCGCAGGCGGAGCGGAAGTCTGCGACGCTCATCGCCTTGTGATTGAGCTTCTGCTCCTTGATGATGGCGCTCTCGATGGGCATACCGTGGTTGTCCCAGCCGGGGATGTAGGGGGTGTAGTAGCCGCGCATCGCATAGCTTCTGGTGATAAAGTCCTTGATGGACTTATTAAGTGCATGTCCCATGTGGATGTTGCCGTTGCTGAACGGAGGTCCGTCGTGCAGGTTAAACAGGGGCTTGCCCTCGTTTTTCTTGAGCATTTCGTTGTAGATGTCAAGCTCCTGCCAGTGGGCGAGCATCTCCGGCTCACGCTTGGGCAGACCCGCTCTCATGGGAAAATCGGTCTTGGGAAGATTCAGTGTGTAATCGTACTTCTGTGCCATAGCTGTAAACTCCATTCTTTCAGATGTTGCCGTTTTGTCGGCTGCGGAATAATCGGATACAAACGCAAAAAAGCGTGCTTTGGCGGCACGCCTTTTCGCCGAGAGGAGCAACCCGCTCAGTTGTCCTTTGAGAACATGAATACCTGAGTGTTGCCGTTGTCCGGCTGAACGGCTTCTGCCTTGGCTGAATTGCTCTCGCTCTGTATTCGGGCGTCCGCAGAAGCAGCGTCGTACTTAACGCTGCGGGATGCGACGCTTATGGAGTCAAGATTTGCAAGCTGCTTCTGGCAAAGCTCTCTCACGGTCTCAAAGAACTTTGCGGAGCTGAGCTTTGCCGACTGGAGGCGGGATTCCTCCTGAGCGATTCTCTCGTCGATGCTGCCGATGGTTGCGGCTGCCTTTGCCTCGGCCTCGGAAACGATGGCGGATGCACGGCTGCGTGCGTCGCTCTCGATCTGAACGCTGAGCTTCTGTGCGGAGAGGATAGCCATGTTGAGCGCACTTTCGTTGGAACGGTATTCCTCGATCTTGTCAACAAGAACCTTCATCTTCGCCTTGAGAGCGGAGTTTTCCTTCTGGATAGCGCCGAGCTCCGCTGCGAGAGAGTCCATATAATCGTCCACGGCGCCCATTTCATAGCCGCCGAACACTGCCTTTTCAAAGGTTTTTTCACGAATATCCTGAGGGCTCGTCATATCAAAATCCACCTTTCTTTATTTGCGGGTCTGTCTGTTTCAGAAGTATATGCCGCTGGACTCAAAGTCCTCCACGGCATCTCCCACCAAATCGACGTTTGTGGGGGTGAGTATATATGCCTGTGCGGACACACGCTTTATCTTTCCGCCCAGCGCAAAAGCGACGCCGGAAAGGAAGTCGATGAGCCTGCGGGAGACCTCCTTATTCGTCTCCTCGAGGTTCATGAGCACGGCTCTGCGGTCACGGAGATTCTCCGCAATTTCCGCCGCCTCCTCAAAGGCTTCGGGCTTGCATATAACAAGCTTCATCTTATTACCGCCCGCTCTTTCCGCGGGGCTTGCGTATGCGGGAGAAGTGCGGGTCTCTCTCTCACGGCGGGCAAAGACGCCGCTGCGGGGAGCCGCTGCGGGCTTTTCCTCCTCAGGCTCCGAGTCGTCATACTCCTCGGTGAAGCCTTCAGCCTCGTCGTAATCCTCGTTTTCGATAAAATCATCTTCGTCGTCGTTAAAAGGGCGTGCGATCTTCTTCAGCTCGTCCAGAAATGCCATCGGCGCACCTCCGAATTTTATTTGGTTCCGTAGTCTCTGGCGCCGAATATTCCGGTGCCGACACGGACGATATTTGCGCCCTCCTCAATTGCGGTTTCGTAGTCGGCGCTCATACCCATGGACAAAAAGTCCATACGGATATTATCGTATTTTTTTGCTCCGATGTCAATAAAAAGCTGCTTCATTTGAGCAAAATACGGGCGATTTTCTTCGGGAGAGGCGCAAATCGGGGGTATCGCCATAAGTCCTCTTACCTGCACGGAGGAAAAATGTGAAATCTTTTCCGCAGCGCAAATAAGCTCCTCCGGCGCAAAGCCGCTCTTTGCTTCCTCGCCTCCGATGTTTACCTCAAGCAGAATGTCCTGCCTGATGCCGAGCTTTTTTGCGGCGGCGTCGATCCTTTCGGCAAGCTCCACCGAATCGACGGAGTGGATAAGCGCCGCCGTTCCGACGACGAACTTCACCTTGTTTTTCTGAAGATGCCCGATGAAATGCAACGGGCAGCCCTCGTATGCGCCGACCGCGTTTTTCTCGCAAAGCTCCTGCACACGGTTTTCGCCGCAGATATCGACGCCGGCTTCGATCGCCTCACGCACACGACTTGCGTCGTTCATCTTCGTTGCGGCGCAAAGCAGCACCTCGCCCGGCGCTCTGCCGCTTCTTTCCGCTGCGAGCGCAATGTTTTTCTTTACCCGCAGCACGTTTTCAGCAATGCTCATCTTTCTATGACCCTGCCTTCGTGTATATTTTTGCCCGATACGACGACCTCCGTACCGACCCGAAGCTCGTCGCTTCTGACGGTAACGCCGTCGCCATCGGTATATAAGACCTCGACCGGAACCCTTTTCGCAAGCCCCAGTGAGACGGTGTAAACATATTTTTCTTTGCCGCCGTGCAGCGCTTCGGCGGGCAGAACGATGCCGCCCTCGCCGGGAAAGCTCACCGTCGCTTCGGCACGGCGCTCGTACAATACGGAGTACAGCCCCTCCCGCACACGGAGTATCACGGTGCCGTCCCGCACCGACTGCACCGTTGCGGGGTAAGAGCGCCCGAGCGTGAGCGTGACCTTTTGTCCCTCACGGAAATCGCCGTCGCCGCAGGAGGCGGCAAAGTACCAGCTTGCGCCGCAGACGATGCGCCCGACGGCGTCGGCGGTATTGCTCTTTTTGAGCTTCGGATAATCCTCCGGCGCTGCGCCCTCGAAGCCGTCGAGGTACGAGCTGAAGTAGCCGGAGCAAGGGGCGGCGTAAAGGCTTATGCCGTCGCTTGAGGCGAGTGCGGAAATTGCCGTACCCTGCCCCGCTTCGTCGCAGAGGGCAAAGTATGCGTCCTGATCCGCATCCGCTATGCACAGCACGCTGCCGCCGGTGACGTACTCCCCCTCCCTCGGCAAAACGACGGGAGAGGAGATGCCGCAGGAAACGACCGCCTCGCACCGAAGCACCGTGCCGTTAAGCACGACGTCGGGCGCCGTGGACGCCGCCTCGCATACGGCGATGACGGGTTTCGGCTCCGCCTCGCTCAGAAACGCCGCACCGCCGTATGCCGCCGCCGCAAGAAAAACGGCTGCGGCGGCAAAGCGGAGGTAGGACTTATTCCTCAAGGCTCAGGGGCTTGGGCGGGATTATCGTCGATATTGCGTGCTTGTAGATAAGCTGCTGCTTACCGTCGGTGTCAAGCACGACGGTAAACCCGTCGAAGGATCGGATGATCCCGTGCATCTGAAAGCCGTTCATAAGAAAGACCGTGACGCTTAGCCTGTCACGTCTGAGCTGATTCAAGAATACGTCCTGTAGATTCTGCGTCTTTTGCATAATTCCGCTCCTGTCTATGTAATGATTTGCGCTTTGCGCAGCACCATCATAGACCGAAGGAGCGTAGATATTCGGTCGAAAGCCGTCGTGCCTCCAAAAAATCGGGCGTTTGCCCATGGCGTATCCAAAGAAGTCCTTCCTTGCGGCGCAGCCATGTGAGCTGACGCTTGGCGTAGCGCCGACTCTCACGCTTTATAAGCTCCGTCGCCTCGACCTTTGTTATTTCGCCTCGGAGCGCCGAGAGCGGTTCCTTGTATCCGATTGCCTGCATTGCGGTGCAGTCGGGCGAAAGCCCCTCGCTTTGCAGCGCCTCCGCCTCCTCAAACAGACCGAGACGCACCATTTCGTCGACACGGGCGTTTATGCGCGCGTACAGATGCTCACGGTCGAGGTAGTCGAGCGCAATGACCGCCGCACGGTAGCGGGGCGGGGAAAGCCTCGTCTCCCGATCGTGCTCACTCAGGCTCTTTCCGGTGAGACGGTACACCTCGAAGGCACGGATTATTCTGCGTCTGTCGCTCGGCGGCAGCTTTTCGGCACGTTCCGGGTCAAAAACACGAAGCTGACGCAGCATCTCTTCGCCGCCAAGCTCGTCATAACTGCGCTCAAGCTCCTTCCGAAGCTCCGGGTCCTCCCCGGCGGCGGAGGCAAAGTCTCGGCCGGAAAGCAGGGAGTCGATGTAAAGATTCGTGCCGCCGACGATGAGGGGCAGCTTCCCTCTCGCCAAAATGTCGTCCGTGCAGGCGGAGGCCTCCTCAACGTAGCGTGCGACGGAATATTGCTCACTCGGCTCCGCCACGTCTATCATGTGATGCGGCACGCCGCAGCGCTCGGCGGGCGTTGCCTTTGCCGTGCCTATATCCATGCGGCGGTAGACCTGCATGGAGTCCGCCGAAACTATCTCTCCGTCAAAGCTCCTTGCAAGCTCGACCGAAAGCCTCGTCTTGCCCGTTGCGGTGGGCCCGCATATCACGGCGACCGTCGGAATGTTGTCGTTAATGCTCATGCTCATACTATCCGACCGAAGAATTTGTCAAGCTCCGTTTTCGTGAGCGTGACGGAAACGGGTCTGCCGTGCGGGCAGTAGCGCACCTCGCCCGACACGACCGCCTTTGCGATGCGGTCAAGCTCTGCCGGGTCGTGGCGGCGCCCCGCCTTTATCGCCGCCTTGCAGGCAACGGTGTGCAAAAGCTCCGTGCGTCCCGCCTTTGCGTCGTCTGCGCCGCCTCGGCGCAGCTTTACGCAAAGCTCCTCGACGGCGGCAGCGGCGTCGCCGGGGTCAATGTCCTCAGGGAGCGCACGAAGTGCGTATGCTCCCTCGCCGAACGGCTCAAGCTCGAAGCCAAGCTCCGAGAGCGTCTCGCCGTTTGCCTCAAGCGTCTCCGAGTCCTCCGGCGAAAGACGCACGAGGATGGGCTCCAAAAGCGTCTGACTCATGACCTCACGCTCTCTCCGCACAAGCCTGTCGAAAATCATGCGCTCGTGGGCTGCGTGCTTGTCAATGAGCAGCAGTTTTCCGTCAAATTCGACGAGAATGTATGTATTCAGCGCCTCGCCGACAAGACGGTAGGCGGGAGCGGCGATTTTTTCAACAGTTTCAACTGCTTTTTCAACATTTTCGCTTTTCGTAGAAGCGGGAAAAACGCTGTCGTATTCCGGTGTCGGACTGCGGAAAACGGCGCTTTGCGGCGCCCTTGCGGGAGCGGGCTTAAACACGGGAGCGGGTCTTTCGGAAAACGCCGGACGGGAAAACGCCGTGCGGGGTCTGTCGTTAAATGTTGCGGCGGCGCTTTCCGTGAGCTTTTTTGTCCCCTCCGAAAGGCTTATCTCAAGGGGCTTATCCTCCGTTTCGAGGGCGCTGCGCACGGTCTGATACACGGCGTCAAAGACCTTTTTCTCCTCGGAAAACTTCACTTCTGTCTTTGCGGGGTGTACATTTACGTCGACTGCGGCATTGCCGAGGCTGAGGCAGACGACACAGGCGGGAAAGCGTCCTGTGAGCAGTGTGTTGCGGTACGCCTGCTCGACGGCGGACTGCAAAAGCGCCGAGCGGATATAGCGCCCGTTACAGAAGAAATACTGCCTGCTGCGGCTGCCCTGACCCTTCGCCGGAGAGGACACAAAGCCCTCGACCGACACGCCGTCGGCACTGCCCCGACAGGGAAGCAGGGAGGTGGCAAGCTCCCTGCCGAGCAGGGAATACACGGCGGAATCGAGCCTTGCGTCGCCGGGGGTGAAGAATTCCTCCGCTCCGTCTCTTATGCAGCGTACGGAGACCTCGGGTCTGCCGAGGGCGCAGTGCAGCGCCGCGGCGATGCAGGCGGAAGCCTCGCTCCTGTCGCTTTTGAGGAACTTGAGCCTTGCGGGGGTGTTGAAGAAAATATCCCGCACGGTGATGCTCGTCCCCTCCGGGCAGCCGCAGGGCAGCATATCGACGATATCGCCTGCCTCGACGGTCATTTTAACGCCCTCGTCGGAGCCTTTTTCACGGGTGCAAAGCTCGATGCGGCTGACCGCCGAAATGGCCGCAAGAGCCTCGCCGCGAAAGCCCATCGTGCCGATGGCTTCAAGCCCACGCTCGTCGCGAAGCTTGCTCGTTGCGTGCCGCATGAAGGCGATGCCGGCGTCCTCGGGACTCATGCCGCAGCCGTCGTCGCTTATTCGGATGTAGGGAGCGCCGCCGTTTTTGAACTCGACCGTCACCTTTTTGGCGCCTGCGTCGAAGGCGTTTTCCATAAGCTCCTTTATGACCGAGGCGGGTCGCTCGACGACCTCGCCTGCGGCGATCATGTCCGCCAAATGCGGAGGAAGAATGTTTATCCTTGTCATGGCTACCTCTGTGTACAATATA
The DNA here is from genome assembly GCA_963625655.1 of Oscillospiraceae bacterium. GTDB lineage: Bacteria > Bacillota > Clostridia > Oscillospirales > Oscillospiraceae > F23-B02. The sequence continues at coordinate 6,448 of CAVFTS010000023.1, read as the reverse complement.
TAATGTATCATTATACATTATTTTAGTTGAAAGTTCCACTCTTTTTATGGTAAAATGCTCGGAGAACGTTAATAAAGGAAAACGGGAAATCAATATGGCATATGTTAGAAAAGAGATCGGGGTCGGGGACATAAAGAGGCAAGAGGAATACTGTGCCGAGGTCTTCGACCGCATAACCGCAAACGGCGCAAGACCGCTTGCGATGGTGGATACCTACGGCTGTCAGCAGAACGAGGCGGACAGCGAAAAGATAAGGGGCTACCTCGCCGATATGGGCTACGGCTTCACGCAGGACGAGTTCCTGGCGGACCTCATAGTCGTCAACACCTGCGCCGTGCGTGAACACGCCGAGATGCGTGTCCTCGGCAACGTGGGTCAGTTAAACCACTCCAAAAAGGCAAAGCCGGGGCAGATCGTCGCCGTCTGCGGCTGCATGGTGCAGCAGCCCCACATGGCGGAGAAGATACGGCGCTCCTACCCCGTGGTGGATATGGTTTTCGGGCCGCACGAGCTTTGGCGTCTGCCGGAGCTTATGCTGCGCTACCTCGAAAAGGGCAAGCGTGTGTTCGAGACGACGCCGTCCGACGGCGCCGTTGCCGAGGGCATCCCCCAAAAGCGTGACGGCAGCATAAAGGCGTGGCTGTCCATTATGTACGGCTGCAACAACTTCTGCACCTACTGCATCGTGCCCTACGTCCGGGGCAGGGAGCGCTCCCGCCGACCGGAGGACATCGTCGCCGAGGCGAGAGAGCTTGTGGCAGCGGGCTACAAGGAGATAACGCTCCTCGGACAGAACGTAAACTCCTACGGCAAGGATCTCGATACGGACGTGTCCTTTGCCGACCTCATCGCCATGATAAACGAAATTCCGGGCGAATTTCTCATTCGCTTCATGACGAGCCACCCCAAGGATGCGACGGAGGAGCTGTTCCGCACGATGGCGGAGTGCGAAAAGTGCGCACACCAGCTTCACCTGCCCGTGCAGAGCGGCAGCGACCGCATTTTAAAGGCGATGAACAGGCACTACGACTCGGAAAAGTACCTGCAAAAGGTGGAGCTTGCACGAAGCTATATGCCCGACCTCGTCCTCACGACGGACATAATCGTCGGCTTTCCGAACGAGACGGAGGAGGATTTTGAGGATACGCTCAGGCTCTGCGAAAAGGTGCGCTACGATGCGATGTTCACCTTCATCTACTCCAAGCGTGTCGGCACTCCGGCAGCGGAAATGCCCGACCCATACAGCCGTGAGGATAAGCAGAAGCACTTCGATCGTCTGCTCGATGTCGCAAACCGCATCTCTGCGGAAAAGCACCGTGAGTACGAGGGCAAGACCGTGCGTGTGCTTGTCGACGGCGAGACCGGCAAGGAGCAGTATAACCTTTCGTCGAGGACAAACGGCGGCAGGCTTGTGCATCTCAAAGGCGAAAAGTCGCTTTTGGGACGCTTCATAAACGTAAAAATAACGGGATCAAACACATGGGCGCTGTACGGCGAACCCGAAACGGAGGATTGAAAATGCCAAAGGAAAGCATCAAAAAATTCAAGGTAACGAACAGCCTGAGACTTCAAAACGGCTTGATGACGATAGTGTTCTTTTTCGCACTCGGACTGCTTGCGTTTGCGCTCGTGTCGCTCGCCGTCTGCCTCATCGGGGGCTTGGGCGATAAGTATATATACGGACTTCTCGTGATACTCGCCATGGTCAGCGCACTGTGGGTGTTCGGCTTCAAGCTCATTTCCGTAAACTCCTACGGCTTTTCGATGGTGTCCTTCGGCGACAAGTGTATGAGATTCTATCTCAACGAAAAGACCGACGACCTGTTCTGGAGCGCCGTGACCGAATGCGGTATTATAAAGAACCTGTGGATAAAGTGGGTGTACATATCCAATCACGAGCTTTCGGACGAGGAGCGGAAGAACTTCCCCGACAACACGGGTGAGGGTACATTCTACTTCGAGTACGACGAGAAGGCGTTCGACGAATTTATGAAATATCTCCCGGAGCGGTTTCACGAGGAAATGCTCCGCCGGCGTGACGAGCTGATAAAGAAAAAATAACTACGGTCAGGAGGGTGTGACGTGGCTGAGCTCACACCGATGAAACAGCAATATTACGAAATAAAGCACCGGCACAACGACTGCCTTCTGTTTTTCCGTCTCGGCGACTTTTACGAGATGTTCGACGACGACGCAAAGCTTGCCTCGAAGGAGCTTGATCTTGCGCTGACGACGAGGGACAGGGGCATTCAGGACCCCGAAAAGCGCACGCCCATGTGCGGAGTGCCGTATCACAGTGCGCAGAGCTATATAGCGAAGCTCGTGGCAAAGGGCTACAAGGTGGCGATCTGCGAGCAGATAGAGGACCCGGCGACCGCAAAGGGGCTTGTTAAGCGTGACGTTATCCGCATAGTCACCCCCGGTACGGTGACGGACAGCATCATGCTTGAGGAGGGGCGCAGCAACTACCTCGGCTCGGCGTTCCTTGCCGCCGATCGGGGCGGCGTCGCCTTCTGCGACATATCGACGGGTGAGTTCTGCTGTGCCTGCTTTGAGAGCGATGCGAAAAATCATATCATAAACGAGATGGGTCGCTTTGCGCCTAAGGAGGTCGTTTTGAACTCCGGTGCTTATATGCAGTGCGACGAGATCTCGGAGTTTCTCACAAAGCGCCTCGGCTGCATGATAGAGCTGGGACATAACTTCGAATACATGGCGTCGGCGGCGAGGGTGTGCGAGCAGTTTGAGGTCGGGAGCCTTGATGAGCTTTCCCTCGGTGAGCTTCAGCCGGCGGTCTGCGCCTGCGGTGCGCTGCTGTCGTACATCAGCGAGACGCAGAAAACGGAGCTTTCAAACATCCGCAGCGTCGATATATTCGGCAGCGGCAGATACATGGAGCTTGACTGGGCGACAAGGCGCTCCCTTGAGCTGACGGAGTCTCAGCGCACGGGCGAGAAAAAGGGCTCGCTGCTGTGGGTGCTTGACAAGACAAAGACCCCCATGGGCGGCAGACTTCTGCGAAGCTGGGTCGAGCGTCCTCTTTTGAGTCCCGTGAATATCAAGCGCCGCCTCACGGCGGTGTCGGAGCTTGTGCGGGACAACACCGCAAGGGGCGAGATAATTCAGACCCTGCGGGGCATAAACGATATGCAGAGGCTCATCGGCAAGGTCGTGTTCGGCAACGCAAACGGCAGGGACCTCATCGCTCTCGGCGAATGCACGAGGGCGCTTCCGACCCTGAAGGCGCAGCTTGCGAAGTTTAAGTGCAGCACCCTGCGGGAGATCGCCGCAATGGACGAGCTTTCCGACATAACGAGCCGCATCGACAGGGCGATATGCGACGATCCGCCGTTTTCCGTGCGTGAGGGCGGCATCCTGCGCAAGGGCTACTCCGAGGAGGTCGATAAGCTCCGCAGCATCCGTGACAACGGAGCGGAGGCGGTGGCGGCGCTTGAGCGCCGTGAGCGGGAGCGCACCGGCATCAAGAAGCTCAAGGTGGGCTACAACCGTGTGTTCGGCTATTATATCGACGTTCCCAAGTCCGCAGGCGAGACCAACATTCCCGACGACTACATAAGAAAGCAGACCCTCGTTTCAAACGAGCGCTACTTCACGCAGGAGCTTAAGGAGCTTGAGAACAACCTGCTCACCGCCGCCGACAGGATAAAGGAGCTTGAGTACAAGCACTTTACCATGGTGTGCGAGATCATCGGCGCAAGGGTAGAGGCGGTGCAGCAAAGCGCCGACGCCGTCGCAAGGCTGGACGCTCTCTGTTCGCTTGCCGAGGTTGCCGTGCGCAATGACTACTGTATGCCGGAGGTCGACACCTCCGGGGAGCTTATCATCCGTGAGGGCAGGCACCCCGTCGTGGAGCAGTCGGTGAAGGACGTGATGTTCGTCCCGAACGACACCGTTTTGAACCGTGACGGCAACCGTGTCGCAATAGTCACGGGCCCGAACATGGCGGGCAAAAGCACCTATATGCGTCAGACGGCGCTCATCTGCCTCATGGCGCAGATGGGTTCCTTCGTTCCGGCAAAAAGCGCCGTCGTCGGCGTCGTGGACAGAGTGTTCACGAGGATCGGCGCATCGGACGACCTCGCCGCCGGACAGTCGACCTTCATGCTCGAAATGAGCGAGGTAGCAAATATTCTCAAATATGCGACATCGTCGTCGCTGCTCATTCTCGACGAGATCGGCAGAGGCACCTCGACCTACGACGGCATGGCGATAGCCAGAGCCGTGCTTGAGCATTGCGCCGACAAGCGCAGGCTCGGCGCAAAGACCATGTTCGCAACGCATTACCATGAGCTGAGTGCGCTTGAGGGCGTGGTCGAGGGCGTGCATAATTACAGCATCAGCGCAAAGAAGCAGGGCGGAACGCTCGTGTTCCTGCGCCGCATAATGCCCGGCGCCGCCGACGACAGCTACGGCATCGAGGTCGCAAAGCTTGCGGGCGTGCCGGACGGGGTCATATCGAAGGCAAAAACCTATCTCAAAGAGCTTGAGACCGAAAGCTCCCGTCCCGACCTTGCCCCCGTTCGGGAGGAGGCGCAGATAAGCCTTATCGACGCCGGCACCGACGAGGTCGCAAGAATCCTGCGCCGGACGGACATCGACTCTCTCACACCGCTTGAGGCGCTCAACCTCCTCAGCGAGCTGAGAAAGAAGGTAAACGGATGACGCAGTTTAAAGACCGGCTCACCCGCTTCGAGTTCTGGAGCGCAATGGCGATGCTGCCGCTGCACTGCGTCCTGCTGCCGAGGCTGCTGCTCATTCTCAACGACGTACTGAATCTGGGGCTCACCGGCGCTCGCTTCAATCTGCTGTACTACTGCATGAGCTTTATACTCGTGCTTGCGCTGCTGGGCAGGTACCTTCTGCGGAGCTGGCGGAATCTCACGGAGAATCCGGGGCTGTGCCTCATGCATTTTCTGACGGCGTGGGGTCTGTGCCTTGCGCTGAACTTTGCGGTGAATCTGCTGCTGCTCCTGATCTCCCCTTCCGGCTCGAACCCGAATCAGTCCACCGTGGACAGCCTTGTGGTGCAGGATCGAAGCGCCATGATGGCGGTCGCCGTGCTGCTTGCTCCCGTGGTGGAGGAGGCAATATTCCGGGGCGGCATATTCTGTACCGTTCGCCGCCGCAGCCGCATCGCCGCCTACGTCGTGACGGTGGCGGTGTTCGGACTGTACCACATTGCGTCGTACATCCTGTCGTCCGGCGATCTGAGGATGCTCATATACGTTATACAGTACATCCCCGGCGGCGTCGCTCTGTGCTGGAGCTACGACAAGAGCGGCAGTATATGGACGGCGATCTTCTTCCATATGAGCTATAATTTCGTTTCCATGATGTAAAATGCAAAAAAAGCCTTGACAAGCAAGGCAAAAAATGATACTTTATTTTGGCGCTCCGGAGACAGCAGGTTGCGGTTTCGTGTAAATCCTGCCGAGGATGGCATCAGATTTGATTGCTTTATGTCTCCGTGTCCCGTGATACGGAGACTTTTCTTTATTCTGCGGGCGCAGATAAATCGTGTGGAGGTGAAAAACACACATGCCTAACGCAAAGGTTCTCAGCGAAAAGCAGGCGATAGTCGAAGCACTCGTTGAGCGTATTCAGGGCGCAAGCGCAGGCATCCTCGTCGATTACCAGGGTATCACCGTGGCAGAGGACACCGCACTTCGTACCGAAATGCGCAAGGAGGGCGTCGATTACAGCGTCGTAAAGAACACCCTTACCCGCATCGCCATCGACAAGCTCGGTATGAAAGAGCTGGACTCCGTTCTGAACGGAAGCACCTCTCTTGCAACCAGCTCCGAAGATCCCATTGCTCCGTTCCGCATCATCAGCGAGTACTCCAAGAAGCTCAATGACAGATTCAATGTCAAGGCTGCATTCATGGAGGGCAAGATCCTGAACGAGCAGGAGATCGCAGACCTGTCCACCCTGACTTCCAAGAACGACCTGTACGCAAAGCTGGCAGGCTCCCTCAACGCCATTATGGGCGGTCTGGCAGTATGCCTGAGCGAAGTCGTCGAGAAGATGGGCGGCGCACCCGCAGAAGCCGCAGAGTAACAGCGGCAACAGAATAATTATTGGAGGATAATTCAAATGAGTGAAAAAATCGCAGCCATGGTAGAAGAGATCAAGGCTCTTTCCGTTCTCGAGCTCAAGGAGCTCGTCGATGCAATCTGCGAGACCTTCGGTGTCTCCGCAGTCGCAGCAGCAGCCCCCGCAGCAGGCGCAGCAGCAGCCGCTGTCGAGGAAAAGACCGAGTTCGACGTTGTTATGACCGCTTTCGGCGCAGAGAAGATCAAGGTCATCAAGGAAGTCCGCGGCATCACCGGCCTTGGCCTTGCAGAGGCAAAGGCAATGGTCGAAGCAGTTCCCGCAAAGATCAAGGAAGGCATCTCCAAGGAAGACGCAGAGGCTCTCAAGGCTC
>CAVFTS010000022.1:0-30750 GCA_963625655.1 Oscillospiraceae bacterium | reverse complement strand
GGCGGTGCGGTAGTGAATGACATGCCGGGGGCATGTCAGAGCCGCACCGTGACCGAGCCGCAGCGAGAAAGGTCCCGCCTCAAATTGGATTATAGCCATCAAAAACGCCTGAGTTATGTGAAAATTTGTTTCACATAACTCAGGCGTTTTGACGAGCATAGCGAGGTTTTTCGTGAAGCAACGCTTCACAAAAAACGTGGCGTGTTTTGAAGCGTGCAAAAAAGTCGCATGACTTTTTTGCACGCTGAGACGCACCGCAGGAAACCCCTGCGGTGCGTTTACTTTAATGTTATTAAGGACTTTATCAGTCCATTATTTCAGAAGTGATGGTGACTGTGTACACAACATCGGTGCGGCCTTCATAGGTGTCCTTGAAGGTCATGACGTAGCCCTTCGAGGGGGTCATGCTGCCGATGGTGGATGAAGTATCTGCGAAGAGGTCTTTTGCGGAATTTTCACCGCCGATGTTTTCGTAGTAGGTGTTCACATAATTCTGCCATGCCTTAAGATGCTCGGCGTCCCAGTTGTTTGCGAAGCCGGCCTTTGCTATGACAACGCCTTCGTCGAGGATCTTGCGCATATCGGGAGAGGGGAATTTGTCTTTGAAATCATTTCTGTGCGCAACGATCATGGGAACGAGAGTCTCAAGAACATTCTCATTTGAGGTGAGGTAAAGTGCGGTGTCGGCGACGGTGTTGCCCTTGTTGTCGGCAATGCTCACATTGAGCTTATAGACGTTGGAGTCGTCATTGATGGATGCGTAGAGCAGCTTAACAAATTCTGCACGGCTGATGTTGCGGACGGGCCTCACGGTACCGTCGAGGTAACCCTGAAGGTTGCCGTACTTTGCAAGGAAGCAGAACTCGGCGTAGTAGTCCTCGGCGATCTGCGCATAGTCGGACCAAAGGGAAGCAAGATAGGCCTTGCAGGCTGCTTTATCCGAGAACTCGGCATAGTTTTCGTCGGTCATTGCGCAGCGTGCAATCATAGCGATAGCAGCCTGACGGGAGATGTTGTTGCCGGGGCGGAAGGTGTTAGCGGCATCGCCGTAGCCGAGGATAACGCCGTTATCCGCACATTCCATTATGGCGTCATAGAAAGTGTGGGACTTGGGTACGTCGCTGAAATCCTTGACGCTGCCGGTTCTTTCAAAACCGTGAACTCTGTCAAGGATCGCCGCAACTGCGCCTCTGGTGATCTGAGCGTTGGGCTTGAAGGTGCCGTCCGGATAGCCGCCGATAACGTAGCCGTTACCGTCTGCTGCGGGCTGGTTGGACCAGTAGAGGATCCACTTAGCTGCCCAATGAGGTTTGCCGTCGTGGTCGGCAGCCCAGTTTTCGATGTCTGTAAACTTAACGGGCTGACTGTCGGCAAGAACGCTGAACGGTGCGATAGAAACTATCATGCACAGTACCAGCGCCATGCACAAAAAAGCTTTCAGTTTCTTCATTTTGAGACCTCCTCAAGTATTACTACTTATTTAAAGAATTCTGCATATGTTTGAGTGATTTCATCCTTCATTGCCGCTTTTTCGGAAGCATAGCTGTATCTCACCTTGTTCACGAGGGAAAAGTCGCCGTTCGTTTCAAAAAGAAGCTCTCCGAGCTCACTGCAAATCGCTTCGATCCTTGCGTCACATTCTTTTTCGAGACTGTATGCGGAGTTGATATACCGGGTTGCGATCGCTTCCTTATTATCCTGTGTGCGTTCCTCCTCCGGCAAGGCGAAATACTCGGCCTTTGCATCAGACTCCATGGAATGAAGCTTAGTAACATAGTAGTCACGCAGAGCGTACACGTTGAGTATAAGCTCTCTTATACGTGCCTGCTTCTCAAGAATGTCGGAGTCATCAGACTCTTCGGGGTCATAGCTGATAACATCCTGCGACTGAGTGGGATCGGGAGATACGGGAACATCATCGGACGCCGACTCTTTGGAAACTATCGCCGGCATACCGCCCTCAAACTCAATTTTCTGACCGTTGTCCTGAAGCCTTGCAAAAAACAGCGCAGCAGAAAACAGAAGCAGGACGGCGACGATTATAATTATGTGCTTCTTACTCATAGTTAAACCTTGTCAGTACAGTAATATTTAAACATTTTATGGCTTTATTGTCAAGCTGCCGGGAATTTCGATTTTTGCGATTTCCGGTGCTTTTTTTGCGGCAGCCGCCATGTTCGGCGCACGGGAACTCATGTTGTGACAGTCGGAGCCTACAAAATCGATCTTTCCTGCCGACAGACTTTTGACGGCTCTGCGTGAACTGAAGTGCCCGATGAAATTCTCGGCATTGCTCTGCACGAGGACTCCCGCAGAGCGCAGCACCGACATATGTTCTGCAAAGCCGGAGAATTTCCGATAGCGTTCATAGTGAGCCAGCACGGGGGTAAAGCCTGTCAGCTTATCAATCGAGCAAACATCGTCAACGACGGCATTTGTCCACGGCTCAAAGGGCATCTCCAGGAGCAAAAGCTTCGTTCCGCCGACGTTGAGCCCGTCAAGGCAGTCGCAGCGGCTGATGCCGTGAAAGTATGCCACCTCGGCGCCTAAAAGTATCTTCGGAAATTCGCTGTCGGATCCTATGCGTTCAAATGCCTCTCTGCGCCGCCGCAAAAAGGATTCAGGCGCTTCCATTGCAGAATAAAAGTGCGGCGTTGCGACAATGAGGGTCACGCCCTGCCTTGCGCTTTCCCTTAGCATGGCGCAGGATTCCTCGATGCTTCTGCTGCCGTCGTCCATGTTCGGCAAAAAATGAGAGTGAAAGTCGATCATTTCTTGTTGCCTGCGGAGTAGTAGTCCTTGTAATATTTGCCGTACTTTTTACCGTAGCCCTTTTTGCTCTCGGCAGCGTCCCTGAACGCAAAGCCGAGAATCCGCACGGAGCAGAGCTTGAGCTGACGGAGAGCGTCGGCAAGCTCGCTCTTATCTACGACACCGTTGCGGACGACCATAACTATTCCGTCAAGGAACTTGGAAATGGCGAGCGCATCGGTGACATCGGAAATCGGAGGCAGGTCAACGATTATATACTCATAGTCACCCTTAAAGGTTTCAAGGAGCTGGGCCATTCTTTCGGAACTGAGCAGCTCCGAGGGGTTGGGAGGGCAATCGCCGGAGGGCAGAATATCGAGCCCCGGAGCGGATTTGCAGCTCACAATACCGACGGTGCCGCTTTTGGAGACAAGCAGATTGGACAAGCCGGGAGCCTGCTTAATAGATAGCTTGGTAAACACCGAGGGCAGACGCAGGTCACCGTCGATGAGCAGAATTTTTTTGCCTGTTTGACTGAGAACGTAGGCAAGATTGCAGGCGGTGGTGCTTTTTCCTTCGCCTCGGACGGAGCTGGAGATACCGACCACACGGCAGCCTTCGTTGCCGGGGAAGGAAAACATTATGTTGGTGCGCAGAAGCTTGTAGGCCTCAAGCGCCGCAAAGCTGAGTTCGTCTGTAAAAATCAGACCCTTGTCGTTTGAAACGGCGGGGGACGATGATTTTGCGCTGTTTTTCATCTTGCCTCACCTCCGTGCTGCTTTGCGTAATCACTGTAATGGATTCTTTTGTAGTAGCCGCGCTTTTTGTAATATCCGTACTCCTTGCCCGGAGCGGCGTCGGGAATAACGGTGAGCAGCGGGATGTCGGGATAGACCTCGGTGAGGTAATCTTCGCTTCTGACGGAGTTGTCGAGAAGGTCGAGACACACAATGATGGCAGAGCTTAAAACCAGCCCCACCACAAAGCCTAATGCGGTGTTTTCGGTGTAACTGGGAGAAGACATCTTGGTGGGAGTCTGAGCGTAGTCAACGATACGCACGGAGCTGCCCTCCACGGTGTCTGCGATCTTTGCGGGGAGGATGAGCGCAATGGCATTGGCGATCTTCGCCGAATCCTCCGGCTTGGGTGAAGTGACCGTGATCTTGAAAATCTCGGTTTCGTTGACGGCCTCGGCGGTTATCATTCTGCTGAGCTCCTCGACGGTATAGCCGAGATCGGTGCGTGAAACGAGTTCATCGAGCGTGGAACGGCTGTTGAGGATGACGACATAGGTGTCCACAAGGCTCTGAGCGGCAGATATTTCCGAGCTTGAAATGCTGAAGCTTGCGGAGCCTATGGACAGAGAGCTGTTGTTGACGTATACCTTCACGTCCGCTTCATACTGCGGCGTGACAAAAAAGAAGGTCACAAGAAAAACGACCGCAGCACAAACGATCGCCGCAATGGCGATAAGCCAAGACTTGCGGAATAAGAGTTTGAGAAGCTGTGATAAAGTGATAAAGTCTTCGTTGTTGTTGTTGTCCATCGAATTTATATATCTCGTCTTTCATTTATAATAATTCTGTAAATCTGATTTAGTATATCATGCGATTGCTTTTTCGTCAATATTTGGATGAAAATCAGCGAACATACTGCATTTTCGGTTCAGCGGTGCTTTTTGACGGAGGGGGCAGGCTCAACGCCGTTTATTTCATCAAGCTGCTTCCGGAGTTCAAGGTTCTGCTTTTGCAGCTCGTCAAGCTTTTTGTTTACGGGCGCAAGCTGCTTTTTAAGCTCGCCCGACACCACGGACTTGCAGAAGCGATACTTCCCCGTAAGGTTCACGACTGACACTGCGGCTGCGGCTGCTCCGGAGACGATGAGCGCCTTTTTGAAGTCCACCTTGCGGATAAGCTGCAATGCCTTGCGGACGCTGAGCTTGCCGCTGCGCATAAGCTCAGCGGCCAGCAGCTCCTCAAGAGCGCCGGACGGTATGGGTTGTATTGAAAGCTGAAGCTCGTTTGCCGTTGTTTCCGCTTTTTTTCTCATTTTAAACTCTCCCCATCTGTATTATTTTATATATAAATAATTAGCGCCATTATAAGCTAAAAGCGTCCGCTTGACAAGCTTGGACAGCCGCATTTTCTGCGCATGATCGTATGCAATTTTGTACATTTAATACAAATTGTACAGATGCAGACCCCCGAACGGCAGAAACTTGCTGAAAAAAACGCATTTTGCACATTGCTAAACAGAAAAATCCATGCTATAATGATTTATCTTTATTCTATGGACATTTGTGCTTGTCGACACATTACCGATTTAAAGCGATGCCGAGAAAGGGTGAAAAAGATGGAATTCGGAAAGATGCCGTACGGCCGCCCGGACATGGAGACGTGCAAAAAGAGCATATGCGAGCTTACCGTAAGGCTTGAAGCCGCCGAAAGCTATGACGAGGCGAAAAAGGTCTTTCTTGAGTATGACGAGCTTCAGCGCCATCTTGACACGCTTGTGAACCTTGCATATATCCGCCATTCCATCGACACGAGGGACGCTTTTTACGACGAGGAGAAGAAATTCTTCAACAATGCGCTGCCGGAGGTCGAGGAGTACAATCAGAAGTGGACCGAGGCGTTGCTCAAAAGTCCCTTCCGCAAGGAGTTTTCCGAGGACTTCGGAGAGGTCCTGTTCATAAACGCCGAGATCGCACTCAAGAGCTTTTCGCCGGAGATCATTCCGGAGCTGCAGGCGGAGAGCGATCTTACGCAGGAGTATGAAAAGCTGCTTGCCTCCGCTCAGATACCCTTCAACGGCGGAGTGTATACCATAAGTCAGATACAACCCTTTAAAAACGACGCCGACGATGCGCTGCGTCTTGCCGCATGGAAGGCGGAGGGGCAGTGGTATAAGGACAATCAGGAGCGGCTCGACGGGATATATGACGAGCTTGTCCGTCTGCGTGACACGATGGGCAGGAAGCTCGGCTATGAAAATTACGTTGAGCTCGGCTACTACCGCATGAACCGCAACTGCTACACGAAGGAAGACGTGGAAAAGTTCCGCTCCGCCGTCGTGAAGTACATAGTCCCCGTTGCGGACAAAATTTACAGAGATCAGGCAAAGCGCCTCGGCAAGAGCTATCCTATGAGCTTTGCCGACAATGCGCTGACCTTCAGATCCGGCAACGCAAAGCCGCAGGGCGACGCCGATGCGATACTTGCGCACGGTAAAAGGTTCTACGACGAGCTTTCGCCGGAGACCTCCGAGTTCTTTAACATGATGCTTGACGATAAGCTCATGGACGTGCTTTCCACCGAGGGCAAGGAGGGCGGCGGTTACTGCACCAGCATTCCGGACTACGAAGCGCCGTTTATCTTCGCAAACTTCAACGGCACCCGTGACGACGTCGAGACCGTGACGCATGAGGCGGGACACGCCTTTGCCGCATGGCTCAACCGCAAGAGAGTACCGCTTTCTGCCGTGTGGCCGTCACTTGAGGCGTGCGAGGTGCATTCCATGTCCATGGAATTTTTCGCATGGCCGTGGTCGGAGGGCTTCTTCGGAGACGATACCCGCAAGTTTAAATACAGCCACCTTTCGGGTGCGATAACATTTATACCCTACGGAACGATGGTCGACCACTTCCAGCACGTCGTGTACGAAAAGCCGGAGCTTACTCCCGCCGAGCGTCACGCCGTTTGGAAGGAGCTTTTGGGCGTGTATATGCCGTGGGCGAAGCTTGACGGCGAGATCCCGTTCTACGCCGAGGGCGAGGGCTGGCAGAGACAGCACCACATATATTCCAGTCCCTTCTACTATATTGATTACTGCCTTGCGCAGACCGTTGCGCTTGAGTTTTGGGCTATGATAATGAAGGATCTGCCCGATGCGTGGAAGCACTATATGAAGTATTCCTCCTTCGGCGGAAGCAAGCTCTTTACCGAGCTGCTTTCCGAGGCGGGACTTCAAAGTCCGTTTGACGGGAAATGCCTTGAGGGCGTGTGCCTTGCGGCAGACGAATGGCTCCGCAATGCCGACCTTGACGGTATAGAGTAATGGCGGGAAAAAAGAATAAGCGCCCCGGAAGGCGAGAGCATTTAAACGACTTTCGTGCCGAGCTGAACGGGGAGTACATATACGAGGGCGCATACTACGTTCCCGTGTCCGGCAGTCTGGCGGGCTTTTGCGGAAAGACCCGCATACTCACGGCGCTCGCCGTGCTTTTGGGCTTTTGCCCCGGCTTTATTATCGGCGTGCCGGACGCAAACGGACTGCATCTTATGCTGCCGTGGATAGCGCAGCTCATCACGGCGGTGACGCTTATCTCGTCCGGAATGAAGCTCAAGGCCGAGAATAAGGGACTGCGCGGCTACCGCTACCGCAAAAGCGTTGAGGTTTATCCCGTTCGTCTGCTTATACTGGCGATGTTTGCGCTCATTGAGCTTGTGTGTACGGTCGTGCATATCTTCATCGGCGGGGGAGGACTCCTTGCACCGCTGCTGCTTGCGCTCGTTTCCGCACTCTGCGCCGCTTGTGCGCTGTATCTCAGAAAGCGCATCATGTCGCTCGACTGGAAAAAGTCGGAGTGACGCATTGATTTGTTTACCCGGAGAGGTCTCCGTTTTATAAAAGCATTTCAATAAGGAGGATATCTTATGAAGAAAGCAACACGCATTCTTGCTCTTGTCCTCGCCATGCTTATGTGCCTCTGCCTGTTCGCAGGCTGCGGCGGCAAGGAAGGCGAAGCGAGCGACAAGAACAACAGCACCCCCCTCGTTGTAGGCTACAGCCAGTTCAACGAGAAGTTCTCCCCGTTCTTCTCCGAGACCGCTTATGACCAGGACGTCTACGCCATGACTTCGGTCAGCCTTCTGGCTTCCGATCGTACCGGCGCAGTCATCATGAACGGTATCGAAGGCGAAACCCATTCTTACAACGGTAAGGATTACACCTACTACGGTCTCGGCAATTGTGAGATCACCCAGAACGATGACGGCACCGTTTACTACGACATCGAGATCCGTGACGATGTCAAGTTCTCCGACGGTGAGAAGCTCACCATCGACGACGTCATCTTCAGCATGTACGTTCTCTGCGACCCCACCTATGACGGTGCAAGCACTCTGTACGCACAGCCCATCCAGGGTATCGACGAGTACCGTGCAGGCATGACCACCCTCTCCAAGGCACTTGCAGAGGCAGGCCGTGACAACACCAATTTCGACAACTGGACCGAAGAGCAGCAGACCAAGTTCTGGGATGCATTCGACAACGCACTCGTTCCCTTTGCACAGGGCATCGTTGACTACTGCGTAGCAGCCGGCTATGCTACCGAAGGCGACGTAGCAACCGCATCCTCCCTGTGGGGCTTCAGCGGCGATTCCGCAACCGCCGAGGAGTTCGCAATGGAGATCGGCGACAACTACGGCTGGAACTTCACCGCAATGGAAGCGGAAGTCGGCGATTCCGACGCTCTTGTTGACATGATGGACGAGGAAGTCTACGCATACCCCACCGTCGGCGTTAAGACCGGCGACTCCGCTGCAAGCATCTCCGGCATCCAGAAGACCGGCGACTACAGCATGCGCGTTGTTATGGATTCGTTCGACGCAGTCGCAATTTACCAGCTCGGCGTTACCGTCGCTCCCATGCACTACTACGGCGACGCTTCCAAGTACGACTACGACAACAACCAGTTCGGCTTCGAGAAGGGCGACCTCTCCACCGTTCGTGCAAAGACCACTACCCCCATGGGCGCAGGCCCCTACAAGTTCATTGAGTTCAAGGACGGCGTTGTAAAGTTCGAGAGCAACGAAAGCTACTTCCTCGGCGCTCCCAAGATCAAGAACGTCAACTTCCAGCAGTGCACCACCGAGGGCGATAAGCTCAACGGCGTTGTTACCGGCACCATCGACCTGACCGATCCTACCATCAACGACGATACCATCAGCGCCATCAAGAAGGCCAACGGCAACAAGGAGCTCACCGGCGACAAGATCACCACTGACCTTGTTGACAACCTCGGCTACGGCTACATCGGCATTTGCGCAAACAACGTCAAGGTCGGTTCCGATCCTTCCTCCGACGCTTCCAAGAACCTGCGTAAGGCTATCGCAACCATCTATGCGGTGTACCGTGACGTCGCCATCGACTCCTACTACGGCGAAATGGCATCCGTCATCAACTACCCCATTTCCAACACCTCTTGGGCTGCTCCTCAGGCAACCGACGCAGGCTACCAGGTCGCATTCTCCGTTGACGTAAACGGCGATCCCATCTACACCAGCGACATGGATTCCGACGCACGTTACGAGGCAGCAAAGCAGGCAGCTCTCGGCTTCCTCGAGGCGGCAGGCTACACCGTTGAAGACGGTATGGTCACTGCGGCTCCCGCAGGCGCCGCCCTTGAGTACGAGGTACTGATCCCCGCAAACGGCGAAGGCGATCACCCCGCATTCATGGTTCTTACCGAGGCAAGCAATGCTCTTGCTGACATTGGTATCAACCTCATCGTAACCGATATGGCAGACTCCTCCGCACTTTGGGATGCTCTCGATGCGGGCGAGGTCGATATGTGGGCAGCAGCTTGGGGCGCAACCGTTGACCCCGATATGTACCAGGTATATCATTCCTCCAACCAGACCGGCTCCAACCACTACAGAATTGCTGACTCCGAGCTTGACAGTCTCATCCTTGAGGCTCGTACGAGCGACGACCAGAGCTTCCGTAAGGGCATGTACAAGGAATGCCTTGACATCATCATGGATTGGGCCGTTGAGGTTCCCGTATATCAGCGCAAGAACTGTGTCATCTGGAGCTCCGAGCGTGTCAACAGCGACACCGTAACTCCCGACATCACCCCGTTCTACGGCTGGATGAGCGAGGTCCAGAATATGGAGCTCAAGTAATTCGGAGCCCATAGCTGAATATGCTCAGCAACTAAGCAAAAAGGTTGCCCTGAGACCTCAAATGGGGCCTCAGGGCAACTGTGTTGCAAATCGGAGAGACGTCCATGAGGCACTCGGTCAGCACAGACGTCTGTCTGATATGCAACACAGTATGTCGTAAAACAGATCGGAGGAAAGACCCGTGTGGAAATACATCCTTAAGAGGGTGCTTATCTCAGTACTCATCCTCTTACTTGTGGCGCTTATTATCTATGCGCTCATGCGAAGCCTTCCCACGTCCTATGTGGAATCGGTGGCTCGTCAGAAATCACAGCAGCCCGGTGCGAAGAGCTATCAGGAATGGCTCGAACAATTAAATGAAATGTATAATATGAACGGTAGCGTGCTCGAAGGCTTTTTTACATGGCTTAAGAACGTGTTCAAAGGCAACTTCGGAGACAGCTGGCACTATACCGTTCCCGTACTCGAAAAGTTTAATGAAACAATTTGGGTAAGCTTCATCATGGGCGCAATAGCATTCTTCTTTGAAGTCATCATCGCTATTCCCCTCGGCGTTATTGCCGCAACGAAGCAGTACAGCAAGACGGACTATGTCGTTTCCATCATTGCGCTTGCGGGTATTTCACTGCCGACCTTCTTCTTTGCCTCTCTTCTGAAGCTCGTGTTCTCGGTAAAGCTCGGTTGGTTTGACCTGTTCGGACTTACCGGACGAAATCACGATTTGCTCGGTACGGGCGGACAGATTCTCGACTATGCGAATCATCTTGTGATGCCGATTGTCACGCTGGTGGTCGTCAGCATGGGTTCTCTTATGAGATACACGAGAACCAATATGCTTGAAGTCCTCAACGCCGACTACATAAGAACGGCACGTGCCAAGGGCCTTTCCGAGCGAAAGGTTATATATCATCACGCTTTCCGCAATACCCTTATACCCATTGTCACCATCCTCGGCGGCTCCCTGCCCGGACTTTTCTCCGGCGCACTCATCACCGAGACGCTGTTCTCCATCCCCGGTATAGGCTACGCATCCTATTATGCGATGGTTGCGGGTGATATTCCGTTCAGCATGTTCTACCTCGTGTTCCTTGCGTTGCTGACGCTTGTGGGCAACCTGATCGCCGACGTTCTGTACGCAGTGGTCGATCCCCGTGTCCGTATCGCATAAGAAAGGAGGAGCTCAGATGAAAAAGAATAAGAATCAGAACGAAGAGTCTCAGGTGAACAATGTGTCCGCCGAGAGCGAAAGCTTCTCCCTTAACGACGACCGCCGTGTAAAGGTGCTGTCGCCGTCTATGCTCGTATTCAAGCGCTTTATCAGAAACAGCCTTGCCGTTACCGGACTCAGCTTTCTGCTTCTGATGTTCCTGTTCTCCTTCGTCGGAGGACTTATCTCCCCCTACACCGAGGATGAGCAGTTCTATCACACGGTCGGGCAGATTAAAGATGTTGCCGGTATCGCCGAAAACACCACCTATTCATATTCCGCAAAAGGAAGCGAATTTTCCGGTGCGGTTCAGTCCTATGCCGTTCTTGCCATCAGTGAGGGCAATGACAGCTTCCGGTACAGAGATACCACCTATACCGTTACAAAGGAAGGCAAGGATTTTTACAGCATCTCGCTTAACGGTGAGAATATAGGTCTTGCATACATAGACCTCGTAAACCCGGTGAACGAGGGAGAAACCTTCTCTTATGACTTTATTTACGCCGCACTTAAGGCTTATGCCGTCGAGAGCGAAGAAACGGGTGAGGGCGAGACTCCCGCCGAAACGGAGACCGCCGAACCCGCACCTATGAGCTTCACGGCGGAAGGCAGCGAATACACTGTCGATGCCGACGGTTATATCTATTCCGGAGAGGAAATGGTCGCATACATTGACCGGTATATTACTCAGTCGATACTTCCGGACTTTGTCATTACCAAGGACTTCAGAGAAGCGCTCATCACCGCTATCGACGGCAAGGTCGGCTCGGATGACTTTGACGGTACGGTCGAGCTGAACTACACCGACGAGAACGGCGAGGAAATTAAGTATCAGCTTGAGTACGACGCTCTCCATGAGAAATGGGATGTTCAGCAGGACACCAAGACCACGAAGTACTACCGCTACGGCGAGCCCGACTCCGAGCATTGGCTCGGTACCGACCGTAACGGTATGGATATGCTCACCCGCCTCATGTACGGCGGCAGAGTATCCCTCGTTATCGGCTTCGTCGTAATGATAATCTCCACCCTTATAGGCGTTATCCTCGGTGGTATCTCCGGATACTTCGGAGGATGGGTAGATAACGTGATAATGCGTCTTGTCGACGTGTTCTACTGCATACCGACCATGCCGATAATAATTATTTTGGGTGCGATGATGGATGAGATCCGAGTCGACCCGGATACACGAATGCTTTACCTGATGCTGCTGCTCGGTGTTCTGGGCTGGGCAGGTATTGCCCGTCTCGTCAGAGGTCAGATCCTCTCCCTCAGGGAGCAGGAGTTCATGACCGCTACCGAGGCCTGCGGCGTCAGAGTGTCCCGCAGAATATTTAAGCACCTCATCCCGAACGTCATCCCGCAGCTCATCGTTACCTGCACCATGGGTCTGGGCAGCACCATCATCACGGAGGCGACGCTGTCCTTCCTCGGACTCGGCGTCAAGTACCCGTATGCATCGTGGGGCAACATCATCAACGACGTTAACGATACCTACGTTCTCACGACCTATTGGTTCATATGGATTCCGGCGGGCATCTGTCTGCTGCTGACGGTCCTTGCGTTTAACCTCGTCGGCGACGGTCTGCGTGACGCATTCGACCCGAAGATGAAGAGATAAGGAGGAGAGAATATGGCAAAGGAAAAAGGGCAGGGTTATCTCTCCGCCAAAGAGTCCCGCAAAATTTCGAGAGAAAACCGCAAAATAACCAAGGCACTCGAAAAGAAGTATAAGCGCAAAAACGTTCCCGAAGAGGAATTCCTCACCAATATGCACGATCCTGCGAACGTACTCGAGATCGAGAATCTGCATACCTACTTCTTCTCCGACGTCGGCACCGTCAAGGCGGTCGACGGCATAGACTTTGAAGTTCCCATCGGCAAGACCGTGGGCGTCGTGGGTGAATCCGGCTGCGGCAAGAGCGTTACCAGCCTTTCCATTATGCAGCTTCTTCAGCGCCCGCAGGGTCAGATAGTCGAGGGCGAAATCAGGTTCAACCTCGGCGACAAGGCTTATGATATCGCAAAGACCCCATTAAAGCAGATGCAGAGGCTCAGAGGCAACTACATCTCCATGATATTCCAGGAGCCTATGACGAGCCTTAACCCCGTTTTCCGCATCGGCGACCAAATCAAAGAGGTCATCGAGCTGCACGACGGCCAGGGCAAGAGCGAGGAGGAGGTCAAAGCCCGCACCATAGAACTGCTTGAGATGGTCGGCATCGCAAACAGCGAGGGTGTTTACAGAATGTTCCCGCACGAGCTGTCAGGCGGTATGCGTCAGCGTGTTATGATCGCAATTGCACTTGCCTGCAACCCCAAGCTCATAATTGCGGACGAACCCACCACGGCACTGGACGTTACCATTCAGGCGCAGATTCTCGATTTGCTCCGTCACCTCAAGGATAAGATCAACTCCTCGATAATGATAATCACGCACGACCTCGGCGTTATTGCCGAGATGGCGGATTACGTCGTTGTCATGTACGCCGGCAGAGTTATCGAAAAGGGCACCGCCGAGGAGATATTCGCAAACCCGGCGCACCCCTACACGATAGGTCTTATGGCGTCGAAGCCCAGCGTCGGCAAGAAGGTCGATAAGCTGTACTCCATTCCCGGTAAGGTTCCAAACCCCATCAATATGCCCAACTACTGTTACTTTAAGGACCGCTGCGAGAAGTGCGTCGCCGCCTGCGACGGCGATTACCCGCATCAGGTCAAGATAAGCGACACGCACTATGTCTCGTGCTACCGCTACTACGACGGAAAGGTGGGTGACTGATCGTGGCAAAGGAGATAATCACCAACGATTTTACCCCCGTTGAATACGACGAGCAGTATATCCTCATGGTAAACAAGCTGAAAAAGTACTTCCCGATAAAGGGCGGCTTTTTCGGCAGCGTCACCGGCTATGTCAAGGCGGTCGACGGCGTCACCTTCAACCTCAAGAGAGGCACCACGATGGGTCTCGTCGGCGAGTCCGGCTGCGGCAAGACCACCACGGGCCGCACCATTCTCAGGCTTTCCGGCGAAAAGACCGGAGGTCAGGTGCTGTTTAACGGGCAGGAGGTCTATGACCTCAGCGCATCGGAGATGCGCAGCCTTCGCACAAAGATGCAGATCATCTTCCAGGACCCGTTTTCCTCGCTTTCGCCCCGTCTGCCGGTCGGCGAAATAATCGGCGAGGCGGTCAGAGAGCATAAGCTCGTCCCCAAAAACGAGTTTGACGACTACATTGACCGGGTCATGGACAACTGCGGACTTCAGCCCTTCCACAAGGACAGATACCCGCACGAGTTCTCCGGCGGTCAGCGTCAGCGTATCTGCATCGCAAGAGCGCTCGCACTCAACCCTGAATTCGTCGTCTGCGACGAACCCGTTTCCGCACTCGACGTCTCAATCCAGGCGCAGATAATCAACCTGCTCAAGGACCTTCAGGATAAGTATAAGCTCACCTATCTGTTCATTTCGCACGACCTCTCCGTCGTTGAGCATATCTCCGACACCGTCGGCGTAATGTACCTCGGCAACCTTGTCGAGTACGGAGCAACCGAGGACATTTTCAGAAATCCGCTGCACCCGTATACGAAGGCGCTTTTCTCTGCGATCCCCATTCCCGACCCGACGGTCAAGATGAACAGGATCGTGCTTGAAGGCTCCATTCCTTCGCCCGCAAATCCGCCCTCAGGCTGCAAGTTCCATACCCGCTGCGCAAACTGCATGGAACGCTGCAAGGTCGAAGCACCCGAACAGCGTGAGATCGAGCCGGGTCACTATGTGGTCTGCCACCTGTATGACAAATAATGGCCAAGAAAAAATACGACGATGACGACGGCAGAACCATATTCGACATGAGCGCCGTCGAAAAACCGAATCTTTTCAGCTTCAACCCGCCCTACATGGACGAAGAGCGTCCCCGCAAAAAGGGTGACGACGAGCCAAGTGCCGCAAACGACAGACCGTGGGAAAGCTCGAACGACGAGATGCCCCACGAGATGCGCCGTGCCTATGTGTGGGGTGCGCTCAAGGCGTCGCTGCTCATAGCGTCCGCATTTGTTGCCGGCATAGGGGTAGTTGTCTATCTCATAACGCTCATCCCGTACTGAAAATGATCTCGTCAAAACGCAAAGAAGCGCATCCCATTGGGAGGCGCTTCTTTGCTATATATCAGCGGATATAGTTTTTAATAAATGCGTCGAGCTTTTCGGCGTAGGCGTCAATGCATCGCCAGCTTGTTTCAATGTGGCGAACGCCGGGCGAAAAGAGCTTGTCCTTCGGCTCCGGCAGAAGCTCGAATATGCGGGGCGCCATCGAAAACGGCACCGTGGGGTCGTCCTCGCCGTGGACGATAAGCACGGGACAGCGGGCGCTTACTATATGCTCACGCACCTCGGCGGTCTGCGGATCATAGCCGGCAATGCAGCGATTCAGTCTGCGCATAAGCCCGTAAAGCGGGCCGAGCTGATTTTTGAGTATTTCGGATGCGTCTATAAAGCCGCTGTCGGCGACGATGAACGCAACGTTAGCCGGCACACGGTCGCTTGCCATGAGGACGCTTGCCGCACCGAGCGAAAAGCCGTGCAGAACGATGCTCACGTCGCCGAGACGATCTTTCAGTTCACCGAGCCACTTTAAGCAGTCGGCGCTTTCAAAAAGTCCGTAGCCGAAGAATTTGCCGCCGCTTTCGCCGGAGGCGGTGTTGTCGGGACAAAAAATGTCAAAGCCCCGTGAGAAGTAGTAGTCGGCAAGCATTCCGGCGGTCTCGGCATGCTCGGAGTGGTAGCCGTGGACGATGAATGCAAGGCGCTTTGAAGGGGTCTCGCCGCAGCGGCAGTAAAAGCCGCAGAGCTCCTCGCCACGGTCGGAGCGCATAGTCCAACGCTCGTGCGGTCGGGAACGCAGACGCTCGGCGTTTGCGTCACGCCAGACATAGTAGTCCGGCTCGTGATTTTTCGTATCGAGCAGCAGCGTGGAGAGCTTTGACCTTGTGCGGTAGAATACGAATCTGTATGTGTCTGCGACGGCGCAGACGGGCAGCAGCGCAGCGGCGGCAATGATGAGGGCTTTCATCTCAGCCTACCTTCATAACTGCGCCGACGCTTGCAAGCAGCGTAAATGCGACGACGAGGATCTGAAACGGCAGCGAGCCGAAGATACCGCAGACGGGCGACTCGCCGACTCTGCGGCGGGAACAGTTGTATGCGACGATTATGCCGATTCCCGTGACGACCTGAATGATGCTTGCAAAGCGGGTAAAGCCGACGAAGCTGTCAAGTCCGAGCATGGCAAGGACGAGACAGGGCAGGGAGGCGACAAGCCAGCTCAGACGGCGCCCCCAACCGGTCTGCTCGCTCACGATGTCACGCAGATTGAGGGTGTTTGCCCAGAAGGAGGTCGCAAGCGCCAAAAGGGTGAACACATAGCCCACGACTGCGACCCAGCCGCCGAAGCGCCGTGCGAGATCGACGAAGGCACCCTCCTCGCTCACGTCGCCGCCGGTGCCGAGAAGCGTTGTCAGAGTGATGAGAAATATGAGCGAAGCGTTTACGGCAAGACCGAGAGCAATGGACGATCTGATGCGCTTTTTGTCGCCGCCGAGACCCTTTACGACCTGCGGAGTACTCATGACGGCGGAGAGCGAAAAGCTTATCATACCGAACAGTGCCAGTGCGTTGTTGAAGCCTCTCCAGCCCGTGGGCAGAGCCTCCCCGCCACGCACGAGCGTTGCGACAAAAATGACGCCCATGACGATGACCATTGCGATGACGGCGTATTTTTCACAGATGCCGACAAGCTTCATGCCGACGAACACCACGCCTGCGCCCAAAACGTAGAATATCAGCATGCCGACGATGTCGGGCAGAGCGAACCACTGTGCGAAAACGGCGGCGGCGCCCGTAAGGAAGGCACTGACGTTGACAATGACGGACACGCCGAGGAGAATAAAAGCCGTCCATGTCAGGACGGTTTTGATCTTTCCGGCGAAAAGCTCCGAATCAAAGCACTTGACAAACTGCGCACCGTTGTTGTTGTAGCTAAGCTCCGCAATGATAAGGTGCAGCACGAGAGCGACGAGGTATGCGAATATCAGTATAAGCACGGTATCCCTGAAGCTGTTGTGCGAGGCAAGATACGGAACGGAGAGTATGCCTGCGCCGACGCCGTGACCGACGATTATGCCCGTGGCTTCGAGGAAGCTGAGCTTGGATTCACCCTGCATCTGTGACAAAAAAATCACCCTTTCGTTTTTTCTCATTCTACCATGACGCCCCGCTTTTGACAACGATAATATAAAACAGGGTGCGGCTTTTCGCTGCACCCTGTTTCAGCCGCAAAAAGCACTGCTTTTTGCAGGCTGAAACAGACGCCACATTTTTTGTGAAAAATTGTTTCACAAAAAATCTCGCTACGCTCGTCAAAAAGTCTGAAGAATCAGACGTTTTTGATGGCTATAATCCAATTTGAGCGGGACCTTGTCCCCTCAAACTCCCCTGCTGCGCCCAAGTCTCTGCTTTTGACTTTCTGTTTTACAGGTTTTTTAAAACATAAAAACAGGGTGCGGCTTTTCGCTGCACCCTGTTTTGGGGAGAGAGTATGGGAAAATTGAAAGATCGGAAGCGATTTTAGGCAAAATGCACGCACTTATTCAGACTTACGATGAAAGCTGCGGCGGATGCCACCATTGCACCGGCGAATATGTTGGAAACGATTCCGGTCATGGTTGCCCAAAGGTAGGTAAAGGCAACTATGAGTACGATGGAAATGATGGCGATAATGGCATAAGCTGACGGGAGCCGAACCCCTGCCGCCTGTCGACGTGCCCTTTCGGTTATTTCCGACTTTTTTGCTTTGATGGGCGTCAGCCCATCTTCATCAAAGAAAGCCGAAAATTCCTCGAAAAGCACTGCCGACAGGTGCTTTGCAGTTTTGCCGGAGCGGATTTTTGTCCGGGCAAGGCAAAGCCCGCAGGGAATACTTGACGTATTGTCAAGGGATTTAACGCAGCACGGGCGAAAATCCGCCCGTCAAAACCGACAGGAGTTCAGCTCTCGTCAGCTTAGCAGTGCCGGAAAGCTTTTTCATGGTTTTTATCTCCTGATGTAAAGTTCTTCTGTGAATTCTGTTTGTATCTCCGGATTGACTTCAGTATAAAGGAGTGCTACTATAAAGTAAAGCTTGAGAACTTCAAAACACATTTAAGTAAAACTTAAAAGGAGAGGGCGACATGGAAAGTGCGAGATGCAAGGCGTTTTTGGCTGCGGTTGCGAGCGGAAGTCTCTCAAAGGCGGCAGAGGAGCTTAACTATACCCCATCGGGCGTGAGCCAGCTCGTCACGGCACTTGAGGAGGAGTTCGGCTTTCCTCTTTTAAAAAGAAGCAAAAAGGGCGTTTCGCTCACGCCGGAGGGCGAGTCGCTGCTGCCCGCCGTGAGCGCCTATATAAGGCAGGAGCGCCGCATATATCAGCTTGCCGCCGAGGTCAAGGGACTCGACATCGGCTCAATCACCATTGCGGCATATTCCTCCATTGCGACACACTGGCTGCCGAAAGTCATAGCTGACTTTCGCCGTGACTACCCCAATATAAGAATAAAGCTGCTTGAGGGCGTGCGTCAGGAGGTCAAAGGCTGGCTTGCGGAGGGTCGTGCCGACATAGGCTTTTTGAGCGACGGTGCCGACGTCAAGAGCGAGTATCGCTGGATACCGCTTGCGGAGGACCCGATGGTGGCGGTGCTGCCCTTGAATCACGAGTATGCGGATAAGGACAGCTACCCTCTTGAGCGGTGCAGATACGAGCATTTTATCATGCCCGCAATGGGCTGGGACGACGACGTTATGGTTATGCTCGGCAAGTACGGCATCGAGCCGCACATCGAGTTTTCGACCATTGAAAGCTTTTCGGCGTATGCGATGATTGCCGAGGGCATGGGCGTGAGCATAACGAATTCGCTCATTTTGGAGGGAATGAATTTTGATATAGTGAAGATACCGGTGGAACCCGCACAGTCAATAACGCTCGGCATAGCGCTGCACTCCATTGAGCACGCATCACCTGCGGTGCGCAAGTTCGTGCAGTATGCGGTGCGTCAGCTTAAAGCATAAAAACGACAAAAATTATTCGATGAAAAATGACTTTTTATGCAGTTATACAAACTTGCCTCCACGGCGTTGACAGGCGTATGATCCTGTGTTAAAGTTGCAAAGTAAGAAAAGCTCTTAGGCATTGTGAAAAGGCACGGAGAGCTTTTTTTGGTTTTTTGAAAAAAGAATATAAGAGAAAAAGGAGCAAGAAAATGGAGAAAATGTTTAAGCTTTCTCAGCGCGGAACCACCGTCCGCACTGAGGTGGTTGCAGGCATTACCACATTTATGGCAATGGCCTACATCCTCATGGTAAACCCCGGAATGTTTGCGAATATCCCCGGCGTGTCCTACAATGCGATCTACGTCGCCACGGCTATCAGCGCAGTCATCGGCACTCTCCTCATCGGTCTCATGGCAAACCTGCCTCTGGCTCAGGCGTCCGGCATGGGTCTGAACGCATTCTTCGTGTACACCGTGTGCTTCGGCCTCGGCTTCACCTACTCGAACGCACTCCTGTTTGTTCTGGCTGACGGTCTTATCTTCGTTCTCCTGACCGTCTCCGGTCTCCGTAAGCTCATTTTCGACGCCATCCCCGCAGCGGTCAAGGTTGCGATCCCCGCAGGCATCGGCCTGTTCATCGCATTCCTCGGCTTCCAGGATGCAGGCATTGTCGCAAAGGATGCCTCCACCGGCGTCACTCTTGCTTCCTTTAACCTTCTCGGCTCGGCTACCTGGGCAACCATCATGCCCATGCTCGTGACCGTCGCCACCGTTATCTGCATTGCCGTTCTGAACAAGAAAAACGTTAAGGGCGCAATACTTATCAGCATCCTCGGCGGTGCGATCGTCTACTTCGCACTCGGCTTTACCATCCCCGACTTCTACAAAGGCTTCTTTGAAGGCTCCAGCATGAACCCCCTCAAGGCATTCAAGGACTTTGCAAACGGCGCTTTCGGCAAGGTCTTTACCGAGGGCTTTGACTTCAGCGCATACCTTGCCGTCGAGGGTCACACCACGAGCGGTCTTGTCATTACCTTCATCACCACCGCACTTGCATTCTGCATGGTCGACATGTTCGATACCATGGGCACCCTCTACGGCGCATGCCGCGGCGGCGGCCTCCTCATAAAGAACGCCAAGGGCGAGGACGAGGTTCCCAACATGAACGAGGCAATGCTCGCAGACGCCATTGCAACCTGCGTCGGCGCCGCCTGCGGTACCTCCACCGTCACCACCTTCGTCGAGTCTTCCTCCGGCGTTGCAGCCGGCGGCCGCACCGGACTTGCTTCCGTAGTCACCGCGGGACTCTTCCTCGTGGCAATGTTCCTTTCTCCCATTGTTTCTCTTATTCCCTCCTGCGCATACGCAGCGGCGCTCATCTACGTCGGCATTCTCATGATCGGCTGTGTCAAGGACATCGATTGGGCAGATCCCGCAATCGCACTTCCCGCATTTCTCACCATGACCATGATGCCCTTTACCTACAACATTTCCTACGGCATCGCTTTCGGCCTTATCGCCTACATTGCCATCAAGATATTCACCGGCAAGATCAAGGAAATAAACGTCGGTACCTGGGTCATCGCACTGCTCTTCACTGCAATGTTCTTCCTCACCCACTAATAAATATTCACAAAATTATCCGATTTTCGGATAAGGGATTGTTGAAAAAGCCGAAGGCTCCGCCTTCGGCTTTTTTGATACCTTTAATTAAAAAACGAGGTCTTTGCAGCATTTGTCAAAATGCTGCAAATTTTTTCCGCCATCGGACAAAATTAAAGTTATATATAGTACAAATATCTATTGATAAATAATCAGAATATGATAAAATAATTTGATACAATGGGAAAAACCGTGAACGGAGCGGCTACTGATGGGATTTTCAGGAAAGCTGAAAACTAAAATAAAAGAGGGCTACTTTAAGGAGATGCTGCACGAGATAAGGTGGATGCTGAAATATTTTCGGCGCTACCGCTTTGCCGTGCTTATACATATCCTTTTGGGCGTAGTCGGCACCGCAATGTCGCTTCTGTCGAGCGTTGCGATGAAAAAGCTCATCGATGTCGTGACCGGCTTCGACACGGGCGGCATAGTCGCCGCAGCTGCGCTCATGCTCGGACTTATGCTCGGCAGCGTGCTTATGAACGCCGCTGCGTCACGCATTGCGGCCGTCATCAACATCCGTGTGCAAAACGGCATACAGGCGGAGGTCTATGACCGTATGCTCCGCTCCGACTGGGAGTCGCTGGAGAAGTTCCGCAGCGGCGACCTCATTAACCGCTTAAACGGCGACGTGAACACCGTCGCCTCCGGCGTGACGAGCCTCCTTCCCGGACTGGTTTCGGGCGGGGTGCAGTTTATAGGCTCGCTCATCATCATTTTGCTTTACGACAAGGTCATGGCGCTCATTGCGCTCATCGGCGTTCCCGTGACGGTGCTGTGTTCGAGGATGCTCGTCGTGCGCATGAGGGAGTACAGCCGAAAGATGAAGGACATCGGCAGTCAGGTCATGTCATTTCACGAGGACTCCTTCCGCAATCTTTCGACGATCAAGTCATTCGGCGTGATGGACGGCTTCCGTGACAGGATGCTTGCGATGCAGGAGACCTATCGCAAGGCGCTTTTGGAGTACAACGGCTTCTCCGTCCTGACGGGGATGCTGATGTCGATACTCGGACTGTGCATATCCGTCGGCTGCTTCGGCTGGGGCGTGTACAGACTGTGGACGGGCTTCATATCCTTTGGCACGATGACCATGTTTTTGCAGCTCACCAATATGCTGCGATCGTCGTTTACGACGCTTATCGGGCTTGTGCCGTCTGCCGTCTCGGTGACGACCTCCGCCGGAAGAATCATGGCGGTGACGGAGCTTTCCGAGGAGGAGGGCGCACGGGAGCTTATGCCGATGCCCGACAGCTGCGGTGTTGAGCTGAGGAACGTTTCCTTTGCCTACTCCGGCGGCGATACGGTGCTTAAAGACGTGTGCTTTGCCGCTTCTCAGGGCGAAAGTGTTGCGCTGGTCGGCCCCTCCGGCGAGGGCAAGACGACGATGATACGTCTCATTTTGGGGCTTATAAAGCCTGCGGAGGGCGAAGCCGTCATTATTACGGACGAGGAGGAAGCAAGGCTTTCCGCCGCAACGAGGAGCGCCTTTGCCTATGTGCCGCAGGGCAACACGATACTTGCGGGCACGATCGCCGACAATATGCGCATGGTGCGTCCCGATGCCGACGACGAAATGATAAAGGAAGCTCTGCGCCTTGCCTGTGCCTATGACTTCGTGTCGAAGCTGCCGGACGGCATATACGGCAGCACGGGCGAGCACGGCGGCGGCTTCTCCGAGGGTCAGGCGCAGCGCATTGCGATAGCAAGAGCCTTGCTTTCGGACGCTCCGGTGCTGCTTTTGGACGAGGCGACAAGCGCTCTTGACGAGGAAACGGAACGCAGACTGCTTGCGAACATCAAAAACGATAAGAGAAACCGAACGCTTATCATCGTGACGCACAGAGCCGCAGCGGCGGAGGTGTGCGACAGACGGTACAGCCTAAACGGCACACGGCTCACGGAGGTCAAGTGATGGAAAAACGCATACTTTCCGCCGAGGAGCTTATGCCGGAATACACGGAGCTGCTGAAGGCGGGGGCGGAGCTTCCGCTTTCGGTGAGCGGGGCGAGCATGCTGCCCTTCCTCTATCCCGGACGGGACACCGTGTTTCTCAAAGCGCCGTCGGGAGACTTTAAACGGGGTGACATTCTGCTTTACCGCCGCACAAACGGCAGATACATACTCCACCGTATACAAAGCGTCGTGGACGGGGGACTGTACTTTGCGGGCGATGCGCAGGACGTGGTCGAGGGACCCGTCCTACCCGAACAGGTCGTCGGGAACGTGACGAAGGCCCGCCGCCGTGGAAGATACATAGGCAAAAAAAGCCCCGTGTGGCTGTTTTACAAATATGTTTGGCGCTTGAGCTTGGGGCGCCGTGGGCGAATGTTCAAGCTGTTTCGCCGCATTAAAAACACTTTCGGGAGAAAGAAATGATCGATATACACACACATATCATTCCCGGCATAGACGACGGCTCGCCGGATATGATGACCTCGCTTTCAATGGCGGAGCTTGCCGCCGAGAACGGGACGGATGCGATCGTCGCAACGCCGCACTGCAACCAGCGGGGACTGTATGAGAACTACGCATCCGAGGAGCTGTCGGAAAGATTTGAGGAGCTTAAAAGAGAAGTAAGGCTTGCGGAGATCCCGATAGAGCTGTACCTCGGCTCCGAGGTGTACGGTACGCCGGAGGTTCCGGAGCTGTACTCGCAGGGCAGGCTCCCGACCCTGAACGGCAGCCGCTACCTGCTTATAGAATTTGATTTTTACGCCGGAGCCGTGTTCATGCAGAACGTTCTGTACAAGCTGATGGATGCGGGCGCCGTGCCGATACTTGCCCACCCGGAGCGTTACTATGCGCTTCAGCTCCAGCCGGACACGGCTATGGCGTGGCACGACGACGGCGTCGGTATACAGATAAACAAGGGCAGCCTTTTCGGGCGCTTCGGCGGGGGGGCGGCGTCACTGTCCCGCACCCTGCTGCGATACGGCAGCGTAAGCCTCGTCGCAAGCGACGCTCACGGTGCAAACGTCCGCACGCCGGACATGACGGACGCCTTCGGCTTTATAAGCGCCAACTACTCCGAGGAGCTTGCGGAGCTGCTGCTGTCGGAAAATCCGACGAGGATCCTTGAAAACAGACGGCTTCTGCGGGCGGACGTATCCCAGATGTACTGAAAAGAGGTACCGATATGAAGAAAAACAAACTTCCCATACTTATGTGCGTGCTTGTGGTTCTGTCGATCGCAGCGGTCGTGGGCTACCTTTACTACGCAAAGGCGGTGTCAAGCCCGCTTTCTCCGACCATCGGCTTTGACAGCGACACCGTCACTGTCAGCACCTCTTACACCGAGGAGGAGTTACTCGCCGGCGTCACGGCAAGTGACCCGGAGGACGGCGACGTGACCGACTCGCTCATAGTCGAGAGCGTATCACGCTTCATCGGGGACGATACCGCAAGGGTCACATACGTCGCATTCGACTCGAACAATCACATGGCAAGGGCTGAGCGCAGCGTCCGCTTTACGGACTATACCTCGCCGAAGCTGGAGCTTTCCGCCCCGCTCATGTTCAAGAAAAGCGGCGATATCGACATACTCAAATACATTTCCGCCGAGGACTGCTTTGACGGCGACATATCCGGCAGCATCAAATATGCGCTGCTCGGCAAGAGCCTGACCCTTTCCGAGGTCGGCGAACACAGGGTACAGATCAGAGTGACGAACAGCATGGGCGACACGGTGCATCTCACGCTCAAGGTCGAGGTCACGGAGCGGGACCCCAACGTAGCGGGCATCACGCTGACGGACTATCTCATCTACCTGCCGCAGGGTGCGGACTTTGACCCCGCAGCATACGTCGAGGGCTACACGGCGGGCGGTGAAAAGCGCACGGGCGCCGACGGCCTTACGATAAAGAGCGAAGCGGACACCTCAACCGAGGGTGTTTACACGGTTGATTACATATACGGCTACGGCGATGGCGCAAGCCGCACGAGACTTATAGTCGTAGTGGAGTAAGGGGGCTGCATCACAGTGGAAGAAAAGAAAAAATCGGGTGCGGCCGGAGAAAGCGTTCAGAGCTTTCACCCGCTGCTGCTCATAAGAGAAATGATAGGCAAGCTCTGGATTGCGCTTGCGGTGGCGATCATCGTCGGCTGCCTTGTGTATATCGGCGCTTCGGCGCTGTACAGCCCGGAGTATAAAACTCAGACGACCTTTGTCGTGTCGGTGAGAGAGGGCGGCTCCTCCGTCTACTCAAACCTTGCCGCAGCGAAGAACATTGCAAGCTCCTTTTCCGAAATCGTCGACAGCGACGTTATGAAAAAGCGGGTGGCGTCCGAGCTGGGTACCGACAGAATCGGCGGCGAGATAAGCGCAAGCGTCATCGAGGAGACGAACCTCATTGAGCTTACGGTCACGGCGGACAATCCGAGGAGCGCATATCTCATTACGAGAGCCGTACTGAATAACTACGGTGAGCTTGCGGAAAAGGCGCTCAGCTCGGTGACGCTGGAGATACTCAGCCAGCCCACCATACCGACCTCGCCGTCCAACACCTCCGGCGCCATGCGTGCGGCAAAGCTCGGCGCGGCCATATCCGCCGCCGTCGTGCTTGTATGGGTCTGCCTCAAGGCATACCTGAGAGACACGGTCAAGGTGACGGAGGATGTCGAGAAGAAGCTTGACGTTAAGCTCCTTGCGACGGTGTACCACGAGCGCAAGTACAAGAGCTTAAAGGAGGTTCTGCACCGCCGCAAAAAGAGCATTCTCATAACGAACCCGACGACGGGCTTTGCGTTTTCCGAGACCTTCAGAAAGCTGCGCACGAGGGTCGACTACCATATGCGCAGAGAAGGCGCAAAGGTCATCATGGTTACCTCGGTGCTTGAAAACGAGGGCAAGAGTACCGTCGCCGCAAACCTTGCGCTCGCCATGAACCGCAAGCGCAAAAACGTCATTCTGATAGACGGAGACATGAAAAAGCCCGCTCTGCACAAGATAATGAACTATCAGGACAAGCAGTACGCCGGAATTACGGATTACCTTGACGGCAAGGCGGGGCTTAAAGACGCACTCATATCCGACAAGAATTATCAGATGGGACTCATCCTCGGCAAAAAGGGCAGCGACCGCTCGACGGAGCTTGCGTGCAGCCCTGCGATGCGTGAGCTTATACGGCAGGCAAGGGAGAACGTCGACTGTATAATCATCGATACTCCGCCTATGTCCGCCGGTCCCGATGCGGAGTGCATAGCGGAGCTTGCCGACGCTTCGGTACTCGTCGTGCGGCAGGACACCACTCCCGTCAAGGTCATAAACGACGCAATAGATGCGCTCTCGTCCTGTAAGGCAAAGCTTATCGGCTGCGTTTTCAACAATGTCAGGTCGGCTGACCTAAGCGACGGCTACAGCTACGGCAGCGGCGGGAAATACGGCTACGGCGGTCACAGCTACAGCCGCTACGGTTACGGAAAGTACGGCTACGGCAGCCGCAAAAAACAGGACGTCGGAGAGGAGAGGGAAGCATGAATAACGAAGCGACAAGACAGCCCTTTTCACTCGGCCGCATAGCGGCGCAGTTTTTTAAGGGACTGCGGCGGCTGTGGTATCTCGTTTTGCTGCTTGCCCTGCTCGGCGGGGCGTTCATGGGCTGCCGCTCGTGGATGAGCTACACTCCCGTGTACAGCGCCTCGGCAACCTTCAGCGTCTACACCGTGAACGAGAACCAGTCCGGAATCTCGACCTTTAACTTTGCGGTGGCGGAGCAAATGGCAAAGACCTTCCCTTATATTCTCACGAGCGGCGTACTGAGCGACCTTGTCAAGACCGACATGGGGCTTGACACGCTCCCTGCGATAAGCGTTTCCTCCGTTCCCGAAGCGAACATGATTACGCTGACCGTCAAAGGCGGGGACGCACAGCTTTGCTACGACGTGCTGCAGTCGGTCATACGAAACTATCCGCAGGTGGCGGAGTTCGTCGTGGGACCGACCTACATGAACATAGTTGACGAGACCGGCGTTCCGCAGGAGCCGGACAACGGCAGAAGCTGGACGGAGGCTGCCAAGAAGGGCGTCATTGTCGGCGCTGCGATAGGTCTGCTCATCGCACTTATATACGGCTACACGAAGTCGACCGTCATGGGCAGAGAGGACATTCAGAGCCGCAGCAATGTGCGCTATCTCGGAACGCTGCCCGCCGTTGCGGTGAAGAAGCGCAGCAGGCAGGATCCCCGTGCGCTGACCGTCAGCGAGACGCAGGACAGAAATTACAAAGAAGCCTTCCGTGCGCTTGCCGTGAGGCTTGACAAGCAGCTTCGTGACCGTGAGAGGAAAACGCTCATGGTGTGCAGCGCAGCCTCCGGTGAGGGCAAGACCACGGTGGCGTACAACATGGCGCTGTCGTTTGCAAAGCTCGGCAGAAGGGTGCTGCTCCTCGACTGCGACCTGAGAAATCCCTCGCTGAACGCCATAACCGAGAGTGCGGAAAAGACCGGACTTTCGGAGCTGCTCTCCGGCACTCTTTCGCTTGAGAACGCCGTGCATACGACGGAAAACGAGAACCTCGGCATCATGTACGCCGGCTCCGGCGGCGCAAACGAGGAGCTTATGCAGGGCAGCGGACTTTCGGAGCTGATGCGAAAGCTTAAAGAGAGCTACGACTATATCGTGATGGACACCCCGCCCTGCTCGCTGCTTACCGATGCCGAGGATCTGGCGGAGGTCAGCGATGCGGCGATAATGGTCATTAAGCAGAACTACGCAAGCCGCAGCTCGGTCATCGAGAGCATGACGAGGCTCAGCGAAAGCGGCACCGCCGTCGTGGGTTATATACTCAACGCCTTCTCCGGCAGAAGCGGCGGAAAAGGCGGATACGGTTACGGATACGGCTATGGCTACGGCTACGGCTATGGCTACGGTTACGGATACGGATACGGATACGGAGAAAGCGACGACAAGGAGTCCGACGGTAAATGAGCCGTAGAACAAAGGAGAAATGCTTATGAAAAAACTGACGGGTGATTACAGCAAGGAAAAGCTTGTGAGGGTGCTGTGCCTTGTGACGGCGGATGCGGTACTCGTAAACCTTGCCGCAGTGGCGACCCTGCTTATCAGATTTTCCATTGACGGCATGACCCTCTGGAACTCCG
This sequence comes from Oscillospiraceae bacterium, assembly GCA_963625655.1. Lineage (GTDB taxonomy): Bacteria > Bacillota > Clostridia > Oscillospirales > Oscillospiraceae > F23-B02. Next base: position 3,040 of record CAVFTS010000022.1, on the reverse strand, counting down.
CCTTCGAATGGTATCTGCAGCTTTATCTCGGCTATGCGGTCATCAATACCGCAGTCACGATAGTGATGTTTGCGCTGTTTAACCTTTATAACAGCCTTTGGGAATTTGCGGGGTACAACGAGCTTATCCGCATCGGCTGCGCTTCGGTGGCATCGGCGCTCGTGAACTTCGTGCTTATGATAGTCATCAAGGATTCGAGAATGCCGCTGAGCTTCCCGATAGTCTACGCAATGCTGCTTGCAGCCGGCACCGGCGCTCTGCGTCTCATCTACAGGGCGCTGCGTCGGAAAAAATCGGGCCGCAGTACCGCCGAGAAAAAGCGCACCATGCTCATCGGCGGCGGTCAGGCGGGCGCAATGGTGCTGCGTGAGTTCCGCTACAGCGCTCACTCCGAAAACAAGGTCGTCTGCGTCATCGATGACGACCGCTCAAAGTGGGGAAGCTTCATTCAGGGCGTTAAGATCGTCGGCGGCAAGGAGTCCATCGTTTTGGCGGCGGAGAAGTACGACGTCGAGGAGATAATCCTTGCCATACCCTCCGCAAGCCGCAGACAGAAGCTCGACATTTTGGAAATCTGCCATACGACCGGTTGCAGGCTCAGAACGCTGCCCGGACTGTATCAGCTCGCAAACGGCGAGGTCAGCATACAGAAGATAAGGGAGGTCGACATCGAGGATCTGCTCGGCAGGGACATCGTGAAGATCGACCTGAACGAGGTTGCGGGCTACATAAATGACAAGGTCGTTCTGGTGACGGGCGGCGGCGGCAGTATCGGCAGCGAGCTGTGCCGTCAGGCGGCAATACAGAAGCCCAAGACCCTCATCATCTTCGATATATACGAAAATAACGCCTATGAGCTTCAGACGGAGCTGCGGCGGAAGCATCCCGAACTCAATCTCGTGGTGCTTATCGGCTCCGTGAGGGATAAGAGCCGTGTGGACTATGTTTTTGACAAGTACCGTCCCGACATCGTCTGCCACGCTGCGGCGCACAAGCACGTTCCGCTGATGGAGGATTCTCCGCTGGAGGCGATAAAGAACAACGTTTTCGGCACCTACAACGTCGCCGAGGCAGCCGACAGGTACGGCGCACGGCGCATGATACTGGTCTCGACCGACAAGGCGGTCAACCCCACGAACGTTATGGGCGCATCGAAGCGCATATGCGAGATGGTGATTCAGATGTGGAACGGACGCAGCAAAACGGAGTACGTTGCGGTGCGCTTCGGAAACGTCCTCGGCTCGGCAGGCAGCGTCATTCCGCTGTTCCGTCGTCAGATAAAGGAGGGCGGCCCCGTCACGGTCACGGACAAGAACGTCATCCGCTACTTTATGACCATCCCGGAGGCAGTGCAGCTCATATTCCAGGCGGGCGCATACGCCAAGGGCGGTGAGATATTCGTGCTTGACATGGGCGAGCCCGTGCGGATAGACGACCTTGCAAGGAACATGATCCGCCTGTCGGGGCTTGAACCCGATCTTGACATTCAGATCGTTTACACGGGCCTGCGTCCCGGCGAAAAGCTGTACGAGGAGCTGCTGCTCTCCGGCGAGGGAATGCAGAAAACCGCAAACGACCTCATCTATATCGGCGGCGAGGCGCCGTTCGACGAGGCGCTGCTGAGCGAAAAGCTTACCGAGCTCTCAAAGCTTCACGAGGGCGAGGAGACTCTTCTGCGAATGAAGATCTCGGAGCTTGTGCCGACGTATCACATGACCGAAAACGATGCAAAAAGGATGCCGCAGGTATCCGTGGAGGCGTAAAATGGAGGGTGAAAGAATTTTTCTCGCAAGCCCGCATATGTCCGACGAGGGCTATGAGCTGGAATATGTAAACGATGCTTTCCGTAAGAACTGGATAGCGCCGCTCGGCGAAAACGTCAACGAGTTTGAGGCGGCGGTAAAGCGCTTTACGGGAGCGGAAAACGCCGTTGCGCTCTCCGCCGGAACCGCTGCGCTGCACCTTGCGCTCATCCTTGCCGGGGTCGGTAGGGGGGACAAGGTGCTCTGTCAGAGTCTCACCTTCTCGGCTTCCGCAAATCCGATAGCCTACCTCGGCGCAGAGCCGGTGTTTGTCGATTCCGAGAGCGAAAGCTGGAACCTTGACCCCGTGGCGCTGCGTGAAGCGATACGCCTGCATGGCGCACCCAAGGCGCTCACTGCCGTGCATCTATACGGTATGCCTGCAAAAATGCGTGAGATAGAGGGTATTTGCGAGGAGTACGGCATAATCCTCATCGAGGACGCAGCCGAGGCGCTCGGCTCGGTGTACGAGGGACGACCCTGCGGAACGCTGGGACGCTTCGGCGCACTGTCGTTTAACGGCAACAAGATAATCACGACCTCCGGCGGCGGTATGCTGCTGTGCAGAGAAAAGGAGGACGCCGTCCATGCGCTGAAGCTTGCGACTCAGGCGAGGGAGCCGTTCCCGTGGTATCAGCACGAGGAGATCGGCTACAACTACCGCATGAGCAACATAAGCGCCGGTATCGGCAGGGGGCAGATGCGTGTCCTGTCGGAGCGCATAGCGAAAAAGCGTGAGATATTCGAGACCTACAAAAGAGAGCTTGCGGAAAAGCCGCTGAGCTTTCAGGAGGGTGTGGAGGACAGCGCTTCAAACCGCTGGCTCACTGCGGCGACGATAGCCGACGACTGCAAGGTGACGCCGACGGAGCTTATCGGGCTCTTGGGCGAGGAGAACATCGAGGCTCGCCACGTTTGGAAGCCGATGCACATGCAGCCCGTTTTTTCGGACTGCGCCTTCGTGAAATGCGGAACTGCGGCGGTGAGCGAGCGGCTGTTTAACAGAGGCATCTGCCTGCCGAGCGACACGAAGATGACGCCGGACGAGCAAATGAAAGTGATAGAAACACTGAAAAAAGCGTTTTAAACAATAACAAGCCGCCCCTCACGGGGGCGGCTTTTGCTCACAGAGTGTCAAAAAATTTTTGCACGCGTCAAAAAACCTGACAACCAAGGCGTTTTTTTGATGCCTACTATAAGGCGTATGAGGGCGCTTACCAACGGGGCGAAGTCTTTGA
>CAVFTS010000021.1:0-32662 GCA_963625655.1 Oscillospiraceae bacterium | reverse complement strand
GGACGCTCGGTATCCATCAATGCCGAGACAGAAGTGTTAAGTGCTTTTGCCAGCTCAGGTATTATTTTTGACTCGGGCATATTTGCATCCCTCTCCCAAGCGCTTACCGCCTGAAATGTGACCCCGAGTTTTTCGGCAAGCTGTTCTTGAGTGAGACCCGCATTTTTTCGTGCTTTTGAAATATTTTTTCCAAAATTCATAACCGCACCTCCCAAATTCAGCTTTAGCTTAACATATATCGAAGTACATTGCCAGCAGCCGGGCGTTGAAAATCAAATTTCCGTCTCAAGCATGGCTTGAATAAAGCGGCGTGTCGGTCGCAGATTACAGGGTCAACGGCAATCTTGAGACCTTTGCCGCCATCATGCGCTTTAACGACCTCATCGAGGCGGGTGACGGTGCCGGTGCCGTGAGCGAGCTGAAGCGTGTCATAGACTCCGAGCTTCTCAACTGCCGACACGGCGGAGGGCAAAACACGGCAATCCGATACCATCGTATCGAATCGCCGTGTCGTACAGTGATTTATAATACCGGGAGCCGCCTGCTCTGATCAGGGCTGATTGAAGTAGGATGCGAGCTCTCTGAGGATCTCTGCCTCGTAGTCGTCGTTGGTCCAGTCGAGGATCTTTGCGGTGTGTTCAAGTATGAAACCTATGCAACTCATGGTAAGTAGTCCTTTCAAAAAATATATTGAGGCCTTGAAGCTCCGCACCGCCAAGCTGCGGCAACGGCAAGCTTTGAGGAAATAGTCACTATTATGTTGTGTTGTGTTTCGGCGGCCGGCCTCAAGCCGCTTCACCTATATAGACGGAGAAATCGCAGGTATATTTCACCTTTGCGAAAAATTTTCGGAGGCTGCAAGGCGGGTATTGCAGAAGCGGCAAAAATCGAGTATAATAAAACGCACATCCGGGTGTAGCGCAGTTGGTAGCGCGGGTGGTTTGGGACCATCAGGTCGGGGGTTCGAGCCCCTCCACTCGGACCAACACCCCTCTGAAATCGTTGATTTCAGAGGGGTGTTCCTGCTGCGCCGAGCCGCTTGCGGATCTCGGCGGCGGCAGATATAATGTATTTCGGCACGATGGAGGAGACGCACATGATCCGTGAGATTTGCAAGGACGAGGGCTTCCTCGCCTTAAGGTCCGACCCCGCCACGCCCGACGATCTCGGCACGGCGCAGGACCTTTTGGACACGCTCATAAGCCACAGGGACGGCTGCGTCGGCATGGCGGCGAACATGATCGGCGTTAATAAGCGCATCATCGCCTTTGAAAACGACGGCGGGTATATGGTCATGCTGAACCCCGTCATCGTGAAGCGCTCAGGCGCTTATGACGCCAAGGAGGGCTGTCTTTCGCTCTCCGGCGTGCGCAAAGCAAAGCGCTTTCGCATCATCAAGGTACAGTGGCAGAACGAAAAGCTTCAGACCCGTCTCAAGACCTTCACAGGCTGGACGGCGGAGATCATACAGCACGAGATCGACCACTGCGACGGCATTTTGATCTGACGCCGAAAACGACCGCATAATTGCAAAAGGGAGAGGTTTTTTCCTCTCCCTTTTGCAATGTCCATCAGCTTTCGATCAGCCGTCTGAACGAGCCGATTATATCGCCGTTTATCTCGCCCGTGAGCGCCTTGTTGTAGTTGCATATGAAGGTTCCGGCAATGAGTATCATCATGCCCTCCGCCTCTTTTCTGCCGACCTCCGGTCCGTAGATCTTCGCAAGGCACGCCTCCATGACACGCCGCCACTCGCAGAACTCCGACATTATGAGCTCCGCCACACGTTCGTTGTAGTGCGCAAGAACATAGGTCTGCGTCGTAGCGTTGGGGCGCTCCTCGCCGACCTTTCCGTTTGCGACGTAGCTCATAAAGTCGTTCATATACGCAAGATTCGACGGATAGTCCATGCGGTCATGCTCCTTGAACCACCCTATGCACTTCTCGCTCATGAAGTCTCTCGTGTAGCGAACATAGCTGATTATCAGGTCCTCTTTGTTTTCAAAGTAATTGAGAAGCTTCGGGTGCGACATATTCGCCTCCGCAGCGATGTCACGCAGTGAGACGTTCATCAGCGGCTTTTTGTCGATGCAGCGCTGAAATGCCATAAGTATTTCCATGCGCACAGCTTCTTTATCAACTATTGCAGGCATTTTTTCTCCTTGCTATTTACATATTTTTATTTTCGTGTTAATATCTTACCAAGTGGTAAATAATTTTCGGAGGTGCGCCATGGAAGCTCGTCCCCCAATTAAAATTCACATTCTTCACTGCGGCACCGTCTCCGTCTCGCCCTCGGTCCCCGAAGGCGGGCTGAGCCTCGGCGGCGCTCTCGGCGGCGTTTTCCGCCCCGAAAGCAGGCGTGTCACGCTCCCTGTCTCGTGCTATCTTATAGAGCATCCCGCCGGAAGGGTTCTCGTAGATACCGGCATCAGTCGGGATATAAGCCCCGACGGGGTTTTCGACCGCAAGGCGGCAAACCGCATCCTCCCGCCGTATCTGACGGACTTTTTTCGCCCAAGCGTCGAAAAAGGCTGCACCGCCGTCGAAAAGCTCGAAGACCTCGGCATTGCGCCGGAGGATCTCGACATCGTGCTGCTCACGCACCTTGACCCCGACCACACCGCCGGACTGCGCTCGCTGAGAAACGCCAAGCGCCGTCTCATGCCGCAGGAGGAGTTTTTCTGGAGCTGCCGCACCGTGTTTCGCATGCGTCAGCCGTGGAACCTGTGGGTCGATGAGGACACCGAGTATTTTTGGTTCAAGGGTACCGGCGTCGGGCCGAACTGGTGGTCTTACGACCTGTTCGGGGACGGCAGCGTGACTCTCGTAAGCCTCCCCGGACATACGATCGGTCACATCGGCGTCAAAATCGAAAACAACGGCAGGTCGCTTATCTTATGCTCCGATGCGTGCTTTAACGGGCGCAACCTGAGCACCATGACAGTGCCGGGCTTCGGCTTCAGTGAAAAGAGTATGCTGCGCTCGCTCAAGTGGCTACGCAGCGAAGCTGAAAAGCCGGGCTGCATCGGCGTCATCGCAAATCACGACCCCGACGTTCCGGAGCAGGTCATAGAGCTGTAAGCGAACGCACGACGTGCTGGCAGAGCAGGAGTCCCGCACTTGCCGGCACCCACACGAGAGAGCCGGGAACGCTGCGCCTTCCGGGGGGCGGCGTTTCCGGCTGTGCGGCCTCCATTGCCTCCTCGGTCGAAAACACGACGTCGAGATGCTCGATGCCCCTCTGCCTCAGCTCCTTGCGCACCACTCTCGCCAGCGGACAGCCGCTGGTTTTTTTAATGTCGCTTATCTTAAGCTGCGATGCGTCGCACTTATTGCCCGTGCCGAGCGCCGAAACTATCGGGATGCCCCGATTTTTCGCCGTCTCGATGAGGTCGAGCTTGCATGAAACGAGGTCTATCGCATCCACAATGTAGTCGTAGTCGGCAAAAAACTCGTCCCTGTGCGCAGCGTCGTACAGTCCGACGATCGCATTGACGCAAAGGTCGGGGTTAATGTCGAGCAGACGGGAGCGCACGACCTCCGCCTTGGGCTTGCCCAGCGTCGAGGTCAGGGCGCAGAGCTGACGGTTCAGGTTGCTTTGCGACACCGTGTCGCTGTCAACGAGGGTGAGTTTGCCGACACCGCTTCGTGCCAGCGCCTCGGCGCACCATGAGCCGACGCCGCCGAGACCGAACACGGCAACGTGGGAGCTTTGAAGCTTGCGCACCCTCTCGTCGCCCAAAAGCATCCATGTTCTGATGTTTCTTTCGTTCATAAGATATACCTTAATCTATTAAATAAAGCCGCCCTTAGGCGGCTTTATTTCATTTATCTGCCCACATATCTTACGGCAAAGCCGGTGCTTGAGGTGATCTTCTGGTCCGTGCCGACGATACCGTCCTCCCACTCCTGAATGGCTTCGTTGCGGAGCAGAGCGTCTGCGACATAGTCGCAGTAGTTCATGTCGCCGCTTTCCTCGGTGGGAGCCTGATTGTTGTCACGCTCGTTGAATCTGACGAGATAATATCCTTCGCCCTCAATCTCAACAACGGCGATATCGCCGCTCGTGCGGTCGGCGCTCTTTACCCAAGTCACGAGGGCTTCGGGGTATACGGTGCCGTCGGAATTACCGGTACTGCTGATGGTGCTGCCCGTGGCCGCTTCAACTACGGTCGGTCCGACTTCCTCGGTCTCATCCGTCGATTCCGTTTCATCCGTCGTTGCGCTTTCGTCTGTGGGTTTTTCGATGACGCTGTTTGCTTCCTCGTAAGCCGTGACAAGCTCGGCAAAATCGCCGCCGGATTCAAGGCTCGCTCTCATCTTTTCCGCCTGAGCCTTTGCTTCCGCAAGGCTCTCCTCGGTAGGGGCGTTTGCGTTGCCGTTTTCGTCCGTACCTTCGGCCGCAGCGGCAAAGTAGTAGTAATCAAAGCTGAACTTATCGTAATCGTCGGCAACGGAAGCGTACTTCTCGGTGAGCTGATCCTGCGTGTAGGTATAGGCATCTCTCTGCTCGCTCTCGACCTTTGCGGCAAGCTGCTCAAGCTCCATCATACTGCGGACCACATCCTCGTTTACGCCCTTGCCGTAGCAGGCGTAGATGTAGTCGTCAAGGCTGTAGCCGTTGGTCTCGGCAGCGGACTTTAACGACTCGATGTTCTCGTCAACGGTCGCAAGCTCTTCCTCGCCGAGCTTTATGCCGTTCTTCTCTGCATAGTCGGCAAGAACCGCCACCTGGCGAAGGTAGGACACGGACTTATCCATGAAGTAGTCGTCCCATGTATAGTCCTCACCCTTGTCGGCAAGGGTGCAAACCTGCGTATCAAAGGACTTGGTGGTGTCCAGTCCGCACAGGGACGCATAGCTGCTGATGTTCATAAACTGGGTGCCGTAAACATAGTTTACTTCGGCGACGCTGAAGCTGCGGCTCCCCGCCGGGAGATCGTAGGCGTCGTTTGCTTCGTACTCGATCGTGACTGCGGTTGCCTGTCTGAAGAACAGGCCGCTGTTGATATAGATAACTGCGGCAAAGACCAGCACTATCAGGACCGCAACGCCGATCCATTTGATCTTGCTCTTTTTTTCCTTTTCCGCCGCCTTGCGTTCGGCAACGGTGCGCTTGTCGGTTCCGTCAAGACGTGCGCTGCTGCGATTCTTTTTCTCGGTAGATGCGCTCATTTAAGTATCATCCTTTACTAAAACTTCGGCAGGACGGCAATGCCCTGCGGGACGGCAAAGCAGGCTTACCGTCCGCATTTTAACTTGTATATTATAAACCATGCTTCCGTTTCTTTCAATAGCATCGGCAAATTTTGCAATTACAAATTTTACTCTCGCACAAAAATTGTCGTCATTCTTCCCCGCCCCTGTGCATATAATAGCATTATGTTGATTAAATTTAGAGGTGGCGAAAATGAAAATGGATATTGATGACATGATTTTCGGTGACGTCGATCCCGGTCCGAGCAGCAGGTGACCGCACAGGCCGGCGGGACTTTGTCCCCGTCGGCATTTTTGTTTTACATATCCGATCAAAGATGCTACAATGCTCTCATACCGTAAAGTGAGAGGTGCAGCAATGAGAATAATGGGTGTCGATTACGGCGACGTTCGCATAGGACTTGCCGTCAGCGACGAGATGAACATACTGGTCGGGGATGCGTGGACGCTCACGGAGCGCAACGCAGACCTCGCCGCCGAGAAGATAGCCGCCGAGGTGCAAAAGCGCTCGGTGCGGCGCATAGTTTTGGGGCTGCCGAAGAATATGGACGGCAGCGAGGGCGTGAGAGCGGAAAAGTGCCGTCTGTTTGCGCAGAAGCTCGAGGAAAAGACGGGGCTCTGCCCCGTGCTTTGGGACGAGCGCCGCAGCAGCATCGAGGCGCACGCAATTTTGCACGCAAACGGCAGACGTGAAAAGAATCACCGCAAAAACGTCGATGCCGTCGCCGCAAGCCTCATCCTCGAAGGCTACCTCCGCAGCTTGTAAAAAGCATATAACAAAAGAAACCGCCGATGGGCGGTTTCTTTTGTTATAATATTTTTTACTTTGCGTATTCGACTGCCTTGGTCTCTCTGAGGACATGGACCTTGATCTGACCGGGGTAGGTAAGCTCCTCCTCGATCTTCTTTGCGATGTCCCTTGCAAGCAGGACCATCTGATCCTCGGACACCTCCTCCGGCTTGACCATGACACGGATCTCACGACCTGCCTGGATCGCATAGCTTCCGGCAATTCCGGGGAAGCTCTTCGAAATCTCCTCAAGCTTCTCAAGACGCTTGACGTAGTTTTCGATATTCTCACGCCGCGCGCCGGGACGGGATGCCGATATTGCGTCCGCCGCCTGAACGATGCAGGCAACGACCGTCTTCGGCTCGACGTCGCCGTGGTGCGCCTCGATGGCGTGGATAACGGCTTCGCTCTCCTTGTACTTCTTGGCGATATCGACGCCGATGGAAACGTGGCTTCCCTCGACCTCGTGGTCTATTGCCTTGCCGATATCGTGGAGCAGACCCGCTCTCTTTGCGGTGTTCACGTCCACGCCCAGCTCCGCTGCGATAAGCCCCGCAATGTGGCTGACCTCGATGGAGTGCTGAAGCACGTTCTGACCGTAGCTCGTGCGGTATTTCATGCGACCGAGGAGCTTCACGATTTCCTGATTGACGCCGTGGATATTCGTCTCGAAAACGGCTCTCTCGCCCTCCGCCTTGATGGTTGCGTTGACCTCACGCTGGGCCTTTGCGACCATTTCCTCGATGCGGGCGGGGTGGATCCTGCCGTCGGCGATGAGCTTTTCAAGCGCAAGCCTTGCGACCTCACGGCGCACGGGGTCAAAGCTGGACACCGTGATCGCCTCCGGGGTATCGTCGATTATAAGGTCGCAGCCGGTGAGCGTTTCGATGCTTCTGATGTTGCGGCCTTCTCTGCCGATGATGCGGCCCTTCATCTCGTCGTTGGGGAGAGGTACGACGGAGACCGTAACTTCGCTTGCGTGATCTGCGGCGCAGCGCTGGATGGCGGTGACGATGATCTCTCTCGCTCTTTCCTCCGCCTCGTCCTTTGCCTGTGCCTCGATTTCCTTGACCTTAACGGCCATTTCGTGTGTAACTTCGTCCTTGAGGGCGTTTATCATGTACGCCTTGGCTTCCTCTACCGTGTAGCCGGAAACCTTCTCCAGCATTTCGAGCTGGCTCTTCTTGATAAGTGCGATCTCCTCCTGCTGAGCCTCGGCAGCCGCAATTTTATGATTCAAAGTCTCGGTCTTGCGTTCGAGTGCGTCGGTCTTTCTGTCGAGGTTTTCTTCCTTCTGCTGAAGTCTTCGCTCCTGCTTTTGCAGGTCGGCACGACGTGCCTTTTCTTCCCGCTCATACTCCGAGCGGTTTTTGTGTATTTCTTCCTTTGCTTCGACGAGAGCCTCACGTTTCTTGCTCTCGGCGCTCTTAATGGCTTCGTTGATTATCCGCTTTGCTTCTTCCTCGGCGCTGACTATCTCCCTCTCCGCAACCTTTTTGCGGTAGGTGACGCCCAACACGAATGCGCCCGCAAAAGCAACAACGATCAGTACAATTGCTAACCATAAATCCATAGAAAGTAAACACACCTCCATTCTTTAAGAATTTTGCGGTGGTTTAATGATGTTTTTGCATCTAAGTCAAGACAGACCATCAAGCGTATCTGTCCGGAAAATTGAACCCTAACATCGGAAACCTCCCCCGGTTTCCGCTTGTTATCCGATTTATTTTATCCCCTGGCGGAAGTTATGTCAAGTCAAATGCTTCTATATTATTAAAAATTTTGTTGCGTTTAATTTCAAAGCGGCTATAATTTAAGCAGAAAAAATTTAAACAGACTACCTTAACGGAGGTACGGCATTTTGAATTCCGTCACTTGGTTTTTCCCCGTCGCCGCAATACTGCTTCTCGCCCTGTTTTTTATAGGTATGCCGTCGCTGCGTCGCTGTCCCTTGGACCGCATCCCCAAATCGGGCTATGAGTACGGCACAAGGGATTTTTTCGCCCTCGGCCTTGTTGTAATTGTATACGCATTCGTCGCCTTTTATAATCTCGGCTCGACCAAAGCGCCGCAAAGCTTTCACCGTTTTTCCGACGGCGAGAGCCTCACCGTCACGCTGTCGGGAGACGAGAGCGTGTCCTCGGTCATATACTACACCGGCATCGGTACCGGCAGCTACACGCTCCAGTATTCCGACGACGGCGAGAGCTTTTACGATGCGGCGCTGCTCGATCAGAACTACGCCGCCCTGCTGAAATGGAAAAACGCCGAGCTCTACTCCGGCGTTTCCGACAAGCCCCGAAGCATCCGCATCATTGCCCACGGTTCGCCGTGGCTCGGCGAGCTTGCGCTGCGCACGCCGGACGGCAGGCTCATCTCCGTCACGGGCGGGGGCGAGCTTTTCGACGAGCAGAGTACCGTCCCCGAATATCCGAACTACTTGAACAGCAGCTACTTTGACGAGATATACCACGCCCGCACCGCATACGAGCATATCGAGGGCGTCTACCCCTACGAGGTATCGCACCCGCCGCTGGGCAAGCTCATCATCGCAGGCGGCATCGAGCTTTTCGGCATGACCCCCTTCGGCTGGCGCTTTTCCGGCACGCTTATCGGCGTTTTAATGCTGCCGCTGCTCTACGTTCTTTTGAAAAAGATGTTCGGCGGCGTATCCGTTCCCGCCTGCGGCACGGCGATATTCGCCTTCGATTTCATGCATTTCACGCAGACCCGCATTGCGACGATAGACAGCTACGCCGTGTTTTTCATTTTGCTTATGTACCTGTTCATGTACCTGTATATAAGCGGCGGCAGGCTCAGATACCTTGCGCTTTCGGGCGTCGCCTTCGGCATCGGCATCGCCTGCAAATGGACCTGCTTCTACGCCGGTGCGGGGCTTGCGGTCATATGGCTCATATACCGCATACGTCACTTTGAGCTTAAGACATTTCTGAAAAACTGCATGTTTTGCCTTGTGTTTTTCGTCCTCATCCCCGCCGTCATCTACTATTTAAGCTACTTCCCCTACGGGCAGGCAATAGGACTCAGCGGCCCCGGAATGTTCTTTAAGCGTGAGTATTTCGACCTCGTTTGGGGTAATCAGGAGTTCATGTTCACCTACCACTCCGGCGTTCACAGCGAACACCCCTACGCCTCACGCTGGTACCAGTGGCTCATAGACGAGCGTCCCATACTCTACTACCTGCAATATTACAGCGACGGCAGCCGCTCCTCCTTCGGTGCGTTTTTAAATCCCCTGCTGTGCTGGGGCGGGCTTGCTGCAATGTGCGTCACGCTGTGGCTTGCGCTGTTTCGCCGTGACAAAATTGCGGGCTTCATACTCATCGGCTACCTTGCGCAGCTTCTGCCGTGGGTGTTTATCTCACGCATCACCTTCGAGTATCACTACTTCCCCTCGGCAGTCTTTCTGACGCTTGCGCTCTGCCGCATATTTGCGCTCATGCAGACCTGCACCAAGCACTGGCGCATAAAGCTTTACGGATTTACCGGACTGTGCCTCGGACTGTTTCTCATGTTCTACCCCGTGCTGTCGGGAAAGCTCATAAACGCCGAGACAGCAAGCGCTCTCCTGCGTTGGCTCCCCTCCTGGCCGTTTTAAGCCTTCGGCATATAGCGGAACAGGAGCATACCGCCTATCATCAGCGCAAGCCCCGCATATTTCGTCCACGAGAAGGCGAGCTTTTCGCTCCCCATAAGCCCGAATGCGTCGATGAGCGCCGCCACCAAAAGCTGCGATATGAGTATGACCGATATTGCCACCGTCGTGCCGAGGCTCTTTATGCCGAGCATGACGGTCAGCGTTATGACGATGCCCAAAACGCCGCCGAGCCAGTAGAGCTTGTTCACCTGTCCGAGCTCGGTGAAGCTTCCGTCACGGTGAAACAGCAGCACCGCCGCCGCAAGCAGGAACGCCGTACCCTGAACGAACACGTTCGCCTCCGTGTTGCCGACGCCCTCGCCGAGGCGGGTGTTCATAACGCCCTGAACGCTCATCGCCATTCCCGCAACTATGCTGAAAACTATTCCCCAAAGCACGAAAATCCCTCCCGAAAATTCGCTGCGGCTCTTGCTAATCCGCAACTTGTGTGATAAAATCCGCATATAGAACACATTCGCCCGTCTGGGGCGGACTGAACGGAGGACATGCGCCAATGAATCCCTTGAGACCGAAATATTATCTCGTGGAAGCGAGCGCCCTGCCGGAGGTCTTTGTAAAGGTGACGGAGGCGAAGTCGCTTCTTGAAACCGGAGAGGCACGCACGGTCGCCGAGGCGGTGGACAGGGTCGATCTCAGCCGCAGCGCTTTTTATAAATACAAGGATGCGATAGCGCCCTTCCGTGACCTGCGCCGTGACTCCATTATGACCTTCCACGTCATGCTGCACGACAAGCCCGGTATGCTTGCCTCCGTGCTTTCTATTTTTACCGAATCGAGGGCGAATATTCTCACGATAAATCAGAGCATTCCGGCAAACGGCGTTGCTCTCGTCACCGTGTCCGTCACGGCGGAAAACCTCATTGTCAGCTCTGATGAGCTGCTGGCAAATCTCCGAGGCGTTCCCGGAGTTATAAACGTCGATATAATGGCGGGATAAGACCCATCCGAATATAATGAAGCAGGCACTGGGCGGACTCAGATAAAGGTAAGCCGCCCTAAGGCCTGCTTCATTTTTAATTTGGAGGAAAACAATGCTGATAGTACAGAAATTCGGCGGCAGCTCGCTTGCAAACGCCGAAAGGATCAGAGCGGCGGCAGGCATCATCGCCCGCACTCTGAGCGCCGGACATACGCCGGTTGCGGTACTGTCTGCCGGAGGCGGCTCAACGGATATGATGATTTCCGGGGCGAAGGAGCTGAGCTCATCGCCGCCGAAGCGTGAGATGGACGTTTTGCTCTCCACGGGGGAGCTTAAAAGCGTGGCGCTCATGTCCATGCGGCTTGAGAGCATGGGGATACCGGCGATCTCGCTTTCCGGACGGCAGGCAGGCATACGCACAGATTCGGTTTTCGGCGACGCCCGCATCGAGGACGTCGACACACGCAGGATACGCCGTGAGATCGCCCTCGGCAGAGTGGTTGCGGTCGCCGGCTTTCAGGGGATAAGCGGCGGCGACGACATAACGACGCTCGGCAGGGGCGGCTCCGACACCAGCGCCGCAGCGCTGGCCGCTGCGCTCGATGCCGACAGGTGCGAGATATATTCCGACGTGGACGGGATCTACACCGCCGATCCCCGCCTCGTCCCGAACGCAAAAAGGCTTGATCGGATAGACTACCTTTCCATGCTGCGCCTGAGCCGCAGCGGTTCGCAGGTGCTGCACGAAAAGGCGGTGGAGATCGCCATGCTGCGGCGTGTGCCGATGCTCATGCTCTCAAGCTTCTGCGAGTCCGAGGGAACGCTAATGAGCGCCGACACCCCCGCTCCGCCGTTTTGCGGCATAACGAGGGATAAGACGCAGAACAAGATAACGCTCGTCGGAAGCGAGGTGGGCTTCAACTCCTTGGCAGAGATGCTCTCCGTGCTGGCGGATGCGGACATATCCTCCGTTCCGGCAAGCTTTGAGCCGGGCGAGGCGGCGGTCTTTACCTCGGAGGCGGAGCTCTTGCCCGCCCTCCGCATCCTGCACTCCCGCTTCTTCGGCTGAAATGAAATTGAAATGAAATATTGAACCGGCAAGAGATTTGCATCTCTTGCCGGTTCATTCCGAGACCGTTTCGTCCCGATGCTTATATCGCAAATTTTCCGTCCTTAAAGCAGTCCTTCACGACCTGCACGAAGCGCTCCGTCGCCGGTGACGGGCGCAGACCACGGCGCACGGCAATGCCGATGTCACGGTGCTGCGGCACATCGAACTCCTTGAGTACGATGTTAAAGGGCATCCGCTCCATGACAAGCTCAGTCAGCACGCTGACGCCGAGTCCGCTTTCTACCATCGCCATTATCGAGTAGTCGTCGTTGACGTCGCAGAATGTGTTCAGCGGCGCCTTGAGCGACGCTATGAGCATCGCAAACTCCCTGACCTCACTGTTTGCCTCATCACGAAGCTTGATGAAGCGCTCCATGCTGAGCCGCTCCAAGGGGTACTTTTCGGCGGCGGCGAGCTCATGCTCCGGCGGCAGAACGGCAAGGATGCGGTCACGGTGCAGGAAGCTGAAATCCAGCTCCGGTGAGCAGGGGGAGGTTATAAAACCGCAGTCGATCTCTCCGGCAAGCAGGGCGTCCTCCGTGTCGGAGTATTCCATGTTCTCCAGCCTGAAGTCGATGTGCGGATAGAGCTTTTCAAACTCCTTGAGTATCTTCGGCAGCCACTGGGTCGAAACGCTGGAGCAGGAGCCGATGCGGATAAAGCCCGTTTCAAGCCCCTGTATGGCGTTCGCCTGATCCTGCATCTCCCTGTATTTTTCGCAGAGCGCACGGATGTAGGGCAGCATCTCGATGCCGTCGGACGACAGGGCAAGCCCCGCCCTGCTGCGCTTTAAGAGCGTAAGCCCCCACTCGCTTTCGAGGTCGGCAATCATGCGGCTCACCGCCGACTGAGTGTAGCCCAGCTCGTCCGCCGCCTTAGATATGCCGCCAAGCTCGATAACCTTCAAAAATGCCGAATATTTATGTACCGCCATAGTTTTTATCCATTCTTAAAAATCATATTTAACATGATATATATTCGCTTGTTTTCTGTACGAGCTTAGTATATATTATTATTGAAGATAAAACAAGACCGGTTTTTACAAACTGTTGTTTTATTTTAAGTGTGTTTCCATACTCTCTCTTTTGAATAATATCCGCCCAAAACCGACTGAGGCGGGTAAAACGAAAACGCCCCGTTTGGGGCGTTTTCGTTTTACCCGCCATTAAAAACAGCCGGAGACGCCGTCGGGGGCTGAAGCGCCCTTCGGGGGTTTTTCCTTTGCTCTGTAGTCGTGTCCCGTTTCGACCGGGGCACTGCTTTGCTCTCGCTCTTTTTTCTTCTTTTTCATATCATACACGGCCATTAACCTCCGAACATACACAGCAGAACGCCGTAAACCACGCTTGCGCCGACGCCGTAGACGATGACGGGTCCTGCGATAACGAACATCTTTGCCGCCGTACCCGCGACGAGTCCCTCGGTCTTAAACTCAAGCGCCGGAGCGACGACCGAGTTTGCAAAGCCGGTTATCGGCACCAGACTGCCGCCTCCGGCGAAGGCTGCGATGCGGTCGTAGACCCCAAGCCCCGTGAGCAGCGCTCCGATGAACACGAGCGTCACGGAGACGGCGGTGGCGGCGGCGGTCTCACCGAGTCCCGCATTGAGGTACAGGTCGTCTGCAAGCTGACCGATGCAGCAGATAAGTCCGCCGACGGCAAACGCCTTGAGCGTATCCGGCAGCAGCGGTGACGGCGGCATATGCCGCTCGGAATAGTCCTTGTATTCGTCGTTTGTCATTTTCATACGAAGCCTCCATTAAACGAGCCATAAAAAGAAATAACGGATACCGTTTGATATCCGTTATTTTTACCGTTATTTTCGATTATATTCTCAAGGATTTTTGTCGTCGCCCTTGTCGTCCTCGGTTTCGTCGGGAATGTCGGGGGTGTCCCACTCGGAGGGGTCGGACATTTTCGGCGCTTCCTTGAGACTGCGGATCTTGCTCAGCGTCTCCTCCGCAGCTTCTTTAAGCCCGGTGCGCTCAAGCTCACCGACCGCATCCCACAGGTAGTCCACACGGAACTCCTTGCCCTCGAAAATGCGCTTGATATTGCCGAGGTGCTTTGCGATGATCGGCGGCACGACGGAGGCGAGTATCTTTGCGCCCTGCCGGTTGCCGCTCTTTATGCCGTGGTACAGCGAATAAAATGCGGAGGTGCATATGGGGACAAAGCAGAGGTACCTCGTCGTGAGCAGTACGCTGACCGCAACGCCGAGAGAGACCGCAAAATCCTTAAAGCCGAAGGCGATTATTGTGCCGCCGAGACAGGCAAGACCCTTGCCGCCCCGAAATCCCATCGCCGCCGGGAACATATGCCCCAGTATGCAGGCGGCTCCCGCCGTCTCGCCCGACGATTTAAAACCGGGGAACGCCTTTTGGCACAGCTTTACGGAAAGCGTCGCCTTGCCGATGTCGAACGCCATGACGGATATGCCCGCAAGCTTGCCCTCGAGCATCATTATGTTTGTGCCGCCTGCGTTGCCCGAACCCATCTGGCGGACATCGTAGCCGTGATAAGTGCTGATCAGATACGCAGGGTTGATGTTTCCGAGTGCATACCCCACGCCCGCACAGGCGATAGCCTGCGCCAAATCCTTGCCGTTTTTCATTGTCTGACCTCGTGAAATGCTATGAAAATTAAATGTTCTGTATATTTTAGCACATTGTCACGCTTTCGGCAAGTCTCGGCGAAAATTTACAGCTCACGGTATATATTTGCCCTTTCCCGACCGCATCATTCATCGGTATTGTCGTCGGGAAGCTGAACGGGAATAACCTCGGTTTCCAAGCCGTCATCTGCAGAAACGGGGGTTATCGGGCGCTCCTCCGCAGGTTTGGGTTTGGGTGCGGGTTTGGGTGCGGGTTTAGGTGCGGGTTTAGGTGCGGGTTTAGGTGCGGGTGCAGGTTCGGGTGCAGGTGCAGGTGTGGGTGCGGCTTCAGACACGAAGCCGTTGTTCAGCGCAAACAGGCGCAGCGCCGCTGCGCCTGCAAGGTACAGCAGTCCGTACACAAGAGGTTCCTCATACAGACCACCTAAGCCGTACTCCAGCACTCGGCTAAGCCCGCCATATGCCACATCGATCAACGCCTGCATCGCCATTACGCCCGCCGCTTCCGCAAGCAGACCCTTAGCGCCGTATCTCCGCTTGCCGTTTGCTGCAGCCATAAACAAGAAAATACAGATCAGCACATCAAGCAGCATTATAATATATCGGAGCCACGGTTCGTACCCCCAGTAGTGCCAGTCGCCTTCGATTATCAAAAACGCAATATTCCACAGGTATGAAATCGCAAGAATGACGATCAGCACCGCCGGGAGCTTGCTTTTGGGCTTACGATTATCATTCCACACATAGCAAGGCAGCGCCAAAAATACGACCAAAAAAAACAGTTGGGCGCTGATGGTCATATGTCCCCCGACTAAGGCGCCAAATATTGCTCCCGCCGCACCCAAGGCCGACAAGATCAGAATCTCCGTTTTTGTTTTTGGATTTATGTTGCTTCCCTTCATAAAGGTCTCCTCTGATAAAGCCCGGACTTTAGGCTTTTTTAATACGCCGTCACGCTTTCGGCAAGCCTCGGCGAAAATTTACAGCTCACGGTATATATTCGCTCTCTCCCGATTGTATTCCTCGGCGGTGATCTTGCCCTCACGGTATTGAGCCGCAAGCTGCATGAGTCTTTCTTCTGCGCCGGACATTCCGCCGGAGGCGGATGCCCTCGCTGCGGCATATGCCTCCTCCGAGGCAAAGCCGTTGTTCAGCGACAGCAGAAGCAATGCGGCAGCGGGAAGCAGACGCAGAAGAAAAAGGACAAAGTCGCAGATTATTGCAATGGCAGAATATTCGTTAATTCTTCCATAGTCCACAGCATCTGCTATATCACGTATTATATTACATAAAAACAGAGACACCGCCAGCAGCGCTATAACGCCTGCCGCTATTGTTGCAAATCCGGTCTTTCCGAACCTCCGCCCTCTCTTTACTGCGCACAAAAGCGCAAGCACGGCAGTTGCAGCACACAAAACGCAAAACAGCACTTCTATTGCAAAACCAAAGCCGGTCTCCAACATTATAGCATAATTAAGCTCATGGAGTCCCGAGCCGAGATAGGAAACAAAGATCAGCACAAAGGCTATTGTAAAGGCGGCGCTTTTCGGATTTAGCTGCTTGCTTGCCGCGTTGAAAAGCAGAATAATAAATGCTGCACTGGAAGTAATTCTTGCAATTTCGAACAACAATTCGGGCCATGCAAGGTTATAGTACAAATTCGATGAATAGTAATCAAAAAACGAGGAGTACCAATAAAAAAGGTCAAATCGCCAGTAGTCCAAAAGAGACTGTACTATCGGGGTAATGATCACAAGTGCCGACAAAATCAGAAAAATGCTTCTGAATTGTTCGGTTTTAGTGTTTGTCTTCATCGCTTACTCCTTGATATTGTTCACGCAGCCGCAGTGGGGGCAGGCGCTGCTTTGGTTCAGGTCGAATTTCGTGCCGCACATTTTGCAGAATATAAACTTTTCCGCCTGAGCCTGAGGCGCCGGGTCTACCTCGAGCGGAAGACCGCCTTCGAGCTGTGAAAGGCGAAGGAGCTTTTCGATATTGCAGGCCTTGTCAACAAGCTCGCCGAATGCATATGCAAAAATGCAGGCGATCCAAGACGCCAGCGAGCCCACTACTGCGACAAGCAGTCCGACAACTATCATATCATCGTCAATTGCCATCACTGCAAGTCCGCCCACGCCCGACAGAATTATGCCTATCGTAAGCAGGGTTTTCATTAAGCCCTTGATCTTTTTTCCTACTTCATTATACATCTTTTTCTCTCCTCAAATCCTTATATTTGTCCAAAGCGATGCTTCTCTTATTTGGGCTTACAAAATTTACTGTACCATGTTTTCGACACTTTTTCAATATTTGCATATAAAAAAGCGGCAGCTTCTGCCGCTTTTTTATCATATTTCCAAGCTCTGCGGGGGTGTGGACGACGGGGGGTGTGAAGGCGCTCAGATCGTCCGGCGTATCGAGCAGCCCAGACGCTCGGCAAGTGCTCTCGCCGTCAGCGCCTTTGCGCCCCGTGTGCGCACAAGCTCCGGCCCCTCGGATACTATCTCGTCCTCTGTAAACCTGAATTTCGGCGGCACGGTCTCACTCCTTTTGAGCAACATATGTTGCGCAATCTGTGTTGCTCATTACAAGTCTCACGCTGCGCCTTGTCAACTCTTTTGACAAAATTCAAAAAATGCCGAAAAACAGTGACTTTTTCTATACAAAACGAAAAATCTGACAAATGAATTATTTAACAAACTTGTTGTAAATACAGACAAACTGTGTTATTCTTAAACAGGGAAATCGTACAGTGTATATTGCTTCGGACACTGTGTCCGAAAAAATCATATTTATTTTGCACCCTTCAAAAGCGGGCAACAGGGAGAAAGGAATGGTCCAATGAGTAAGTACTCAGGCTACATGGGCAGAGTCGCAAAGTTTGACCTCAGCACCGGCAAATTTGAAGACTATCCGTGGAGCGACAAAGACAGGGAACTGTACATCGGCGGCAAGGTCATGGCCGCAAAAATTCTGCTTGACAACCTCACCGGCAAGGAGGAGGCGCTCTCGTCCGATAACATCGTCGTTATCTCAACGGGACCCCTCACCGGCAGCGGCGTACCCAGTGCATGCAGATTCGACATAAGCACGATCTCTCCCGTCACGGGGCTTATCGCCTCTGAGAGCTGCGGCGGCAACTTCGGCTATCACCTCAAGAGAGCCGGCTTCGACGCCCTCGTGCTTACCGGAAAATGCTCCGGTCACTCTTGGCTTGAGATCTACAACGACGGCTTCGTGCTGCACGATGCCGACGCTCAGGAGATCTGGGGTCAGCGCATTTCCGACGCTCAGCAGAGCGTTCAGGACATTCTCGACCGTGACTACGGCTGCCGTGTCAAGTGCGGCATCATGGTCATCGGACCTGCGGGCGAAAACCTCGTGCCTCACTCCGGCATTTTCGGTCAGGAGCGCATAGGCTACTCCGACGGTCTCGGCGCCGTGTTCGGCGCAAAGAACCTCAAGGCGATCGCCGCTGCGGGCAACCACGCCTTTACCGTCGCAAATCCCAAAAAGGATCTTGCGTGGAACCGCAAGTGGATAAGCCACCTCAGAGAGCATCCGCTCACGGGCGACATTCTGCCCAAGCTGGGTTCCCCGGCGATCGTCGGCGGAATGCGGGACAAGAAGCTTCTCGGCTCCGGAGAGTCCGAAGGCTGCGCCGTCGGCGAAGGCGGCGTAACGAACGTCGGCTGCATCGGCTGCCCCGTGAAGTGCGAGCGTGCCGTTCCCGTGTCCGGCGGCATCGTGAGAAATCCCGAATACAAGGCGCTCTCCCGTCTGAGCGGCTCTGATGACACCATTCTCAAATGGAACCGTGAGCTTGACGAGCTGGGTCTGGATGCGGTCTTTGCCGCCGAGACCCTCGCATGGGCGATAGACGCACACGAAAATGGTCTTTTGAAAAACCGAGCCGTGCGCCGGCTTCACCGTCACCACGAGACGGACACGGACGAAAACGGCGTTTCGAAAACCGATCTTTCCTCCGAGGATGACGGCGTTTCCGAGCTGTGGGAGGACATCGCCTTCCGCAGAGACCACGGCGCCGAGCTTGCGGAAGGCTGTGAGGCTCTGAGCAAGAAGTACGGCGGCAACTGCTACAACGACGCTTCTGCGCTTGCGGCATACGAGCCCTGCACCGCAATAAGCCGTGAGCTGAGCTACTCCGCCGGAAACCTCGGCGGCTGCATGGCCTTCCTCGAAAGCCTCGGGATAAACGCCTCGGCGTTCTCCCCCAAGCTTCAGGCAAACCTCACCGTGCTGATGCAGAGCATTTTTGAGACGATCTGCGCCAGCGGTCAGTGCGTCTTTACCGGCTATGCCGCTTTGCCCGGTGCGATCTTTACCGACGGCGGCAAGTCCGCCGAGGCGTTCGGCAAGCTGCTCTCCCGGTTTGCGCCGATCATCGGGATACTGAACAAGGTTCCGGAGCTTGCGTTCTTCCCCGTTGCCGCCTTCCATCACGACCGTGCGATGAAGTACACCGTCGGCATGAGCATGACTCCCGGCAAGTACATACGCAGCGGCATGAGAGGCTGCACGCTTGAGCGCTCCCTCGATGCGCTTTTCGGCGTCGCCGAGAAGGAGCAGGCAGTCGAGGGCGAGGACGCCTCCGTCATCGGAAAGCTGAAGAAGGAATACTACTCCGCAAGAGGCTGGGACAAAAACGGTGTCCCCACACAGGCGGCTTTGGCAAAGCTTAAAATCAAAAAAGGTGCGTCGTAACGCCTTGCGTTAAGATTGCCATAATGCAGGAGGTCAAGAAATGTCACATAAAATAACCGATAAATGCAAGGGCTGCGACGACTGCGCAGAGATCTGTCCCGTAAGAGCGATCACCGGCGATATGAAGGAGATGCACGAGATCGACCCCAACCGCTGCATCGACTGCGGCGCCTGCTGCAACGTCTGCGAATACGAGAGTATCCGTGACCAGTTCGACAGACCCACCAAGTACACCCCCAAGGAAAATTGGAAGAAGCCCGTCATTGACGCAAAGCTCTGCAACGGCTGCTCGCTCTGCGTTGAGGACTGCCCCGCCTATGCTCTGGAGCTCACTCCCCCGGAGCAGCCCGGCGATATCCACCACTCTTCCGTTTTGGCAAGACCCGACGACTGCAACGCCTGCGGAATGTGCGAGCGCCGCTGCCCCGTCGGTGCGATTTCCATGAAGTAAGCTGTTTAGAAGTATCACCGACTTAAAAATCGACAACAAAGCGGAGTCCGAATAAGAAAACACAGATTATCCCCCGCAGGCGCTGCCTGCGGGGGATAACTGCTTACGCCATTTGCCGTCGGTTTTTGTTGTTTAATCCCTACACAAAAACTTGGATTTGAAATTTTCAAAAGATGTGTTACAATGCTTCTGTCAGATATGTTTAATACATATTTTCAGTACATTATAGGGAGGTTACACCATGGCATTTGTTATCGGTAATGATTGCGTTTCCTGCGGTACCTGCAAGGAAAACTGCCCTGCCGAGGCTATTTTTGAGGGAGACGGCAAGTTCGAGATCGACCCCGAAAAGTGCGTTTCCTGCGGCACCTGCGCAGAGAACTGCCCCGTTAAGACCATCAAGAACGACGAAGAGTAATTCTTGACGAATAAAGAGTGCGGCGAAAGCCCGCTGTTTCGGAAAAGAGTGCTTCCTTGGGGAAGCACTCTTTTCCGTTTTCTTCCGCAAAAACCGTATTGTTTGTTTGACTAATGCCGTGTACCGTATTATAATAAAATGATTTATTGTATTAAAAAGGTGCATTATGGAGAGAAAAGAAAGCTTTTACGAAAAATACATAAAGCGAGCGCTCGACATTCTTTGCTCTTTGGCGGCTATTATCCTGTTTTGCTGGCTGTTTGCCGTTGTCGCCGTGCTGGTGCGCATAAAGCTCGGCAGCCCGGTGATCTTTAAGCAGCCCCGCCCCGGCAGGGACGAGAAGGTCTTTATGCTCCATAAGTTCCGCAGCATGACTGACGAGACGGACGATAAGGGCGAACTGCTGCCAGACGAAATGCGCCTCACCCGCTTCGGCCGCTTTCTGCGCTCGACGAGTCTCGACGAGCTGCCGGAGCTGTGGGATATCCTCATCGGCAACATGAGCATTATAGGCCCCCGCCCGCTGCTGGTGAAATATCTCCCGCTGTATAACGACGAGCAGCGCCGCCGTCACGAGGTGCGCCCCGGTCTCACCGGCTGGGCGCAGGTACACGGACGCAATCTCACCTCGTGGGAGGAACGCTTTGCATACGACACGGACTATGTGGACCACCTGAGCTTTGCGCTCGACTTGAAGATCATATTTATGACCGTTCACTGCGTTTTTGCCAGAGAGGGTATCAGCGCCGAAGGCTCTGCGACAATGGAGGTATTCACGGGAACGGAGGCTGTGACGCATGAATAAAGAGGTCATCATCATAGGCGCCGGAGGTCACGGAAAGGTCATTGCGGACATCGTTCGCAGAAGCGGCGATATGCTGCTCGGCTTTTTGGACGACGGCGAGACACTCCCGCCCGAAATTGCGGGCATTCCGCTGCTTGGCAAGGTCTCGGACTATTCAAAATACCCGGGCGCCTTTTTCGTGATCGGGATCGGCAGCTCCTCGGTTCGTGAAGCGCTTGCGCAGCGGCTCTGCGGCGTGCGCTGGTACACGGCGATACATCCTTCTGCGGTCGTCTCCGAGCTTGATACACGGATAGGCGTCGGCAGCGTCGTTATGGCAAATGCCGTCGTAAATCCTTCCGCCAGCATCGGCGAGCATTGCATTTTAAACACCTCGGCGGTCGTGGAACACGATAACCGCATCGGTGATTTTGCCCACATTTCCGTCGGCGCAAAGCTCGGCGGAACGGTGTCGATAGGGCGTCATACTTGGGTCGGCATCGGAGCGACCGTCAGCAACAACATATCCGTCTGCGACCGCTGCGTCATCGGCGCAGGTACCGTCGTCATTCGGGACATTAAGGAGAGCGGAACATATGTCGGAGTTCCTGCAAGAAAAATCAAATAAACGTATCCTTATACTTGCCAACAACGACGTCGGACTGTATCGCTTCCGCAAGGACCTGCTTGCGGAGCTTTTGAGCGCAGGCAACGAGGTGTACATTTCACTGCCGGACGGCGGCTTTGTTCCGGAGCTTGTGCAGATCGGCTGCCGCTTTATCGACACGCCCGTCGATCGTCGGGGGATGAACCCCGTGCGTGACGCAAAGCTTTTCCGCCGCTATCGGAAAATGCTGCGCACGGTAAAGCCCGACCTCGTTTTGACCTACACCGTAAAGCCGAACGTCTACGGTGGGCTTGCCTGCCGCATGGCGCACGTTCCGTATGCCGTGAACATCACGGGTCTCGGCAGCGCCCTCGAAAACGGCGGTCTGCTCCGAAAATTCGTGCTGGCGCTCTACAGACCCGCTCTCGCCGGCGCAAAGACCGTGTTCTTTGAAAACGCCGGAAATCGGGACGATCTCGTCGCCACAGGCGTCGTGCCTCAGGGTCGGGACGTGGTGCTGCACGGTGCCGGCGTTAACTTGGACGACTTCCCTTGCGCAGCCTATCCGCAGGATGCGCCGCTGCGCTTTCTGTTCGTGGGGCGTGTCATGCACGAGAAGGGCGTCGACGAGCTGTTTTACGCCGCAAAGCAGATGAAGCAGGAGTACGGCGACGGGGTGGAGTTCCACTTCGTCGGCTCCTTTGAGGAGAGCTATAAACCTCTCATGGACGAGCTGGAGCAGTCCGGCATCGTCAAATACCACGGCTATCAGTCGGACATGAGAACGTTTTACGCAATGTCCGGCTGCGTGGTGCTGCCCTCGTACCACGAGGGTATGTCAAACGTGCTGCTGGAGGCGGCGTCCTCCGGCAGGCCGCTTATAACAAGTGCGATCCCCGGCTGCATGGAGGCGGTCGAGGACGGCGTAAGCGGCTACCTCTGCGAAAGCAGAAACGCCGAGGCGCTGCTTATCTCCCTGCGTCGCTTTGCGCAGCTTACGCCGGAGGAGCGCCGGGACATGGGTCTTGCGGGACGCCGCCGCATGGAAGCGCTGTTTGACAAAAAAGCGGTCGTTGCACGCACCGTTGAGTACATAAACCGCTGATCGGGGGAACTTATGGAGCTTTTGTTTGTATACGAAGATAAGGTAGCTCAGGATGCGGACGGCAACTACTATACCGGCTCCGCCTTTTCGCAGGAGGTCTTTGACCGCTACCTTGAGCATTTCGACAGGCTGACCCTCATCATGCGCAGGGCGGATATTCGCCCCGACGACACCGAGGCGCTCGGCAGGATGAACCGCATAAGCTCGGAGCGCATAAGCGTCGTTTTTATTCCGAATACGCTTTCGGGCATACGCTCGTTTTTGAGTCCGAAGCTTCGGCGGCAGATAAAAAAGACCGTTGAGGAAAACATTACACCCGACCGTGCGGTCGTCATACGAATGTCGTCCTACAGCGGCGCAATAGCGGCAAAATACTGCCGCAGGATCGGAAAGCCGTTTCTGGTCGAGGCGGTCGGCTGCCCGTGGGACAGCCTGTGGAATCACAGTCTGTTCGGCAAGCTTCTTGCTCCGTTCAGCTACCTTCGGATGCGCCGCACGATGAGGCATGCGCCCTTTTCCGTGTACGTCACGGAGGAGTTTTTGCAGCGCAGATACCCCACCGAGGGCAGGAGCGCCGCAATATCCGACGTCGAGCTTATCCCCGCAGACGACGAGGTGCTGCGCCGCAGGCTCGACAAAATATCGGGCATGGGCGAAAAGATAAAGCTCGGCACCGGCGCTGCGGTGAACGTTGCGTTTAAGGGACAGCGCTTTGTGATCGAGGCTCTGCATATGCTCAAGGAGCAGGGCGACACCCGCTTTGAGTATCACCTCGCCGGCGGCGGCGACAACACCGCATTGCGTGAGCTTGCGGAAAGGCTCGGCGTTTCCGAGCAGGTGGTTTTTGAGGGCAGCCTGCCGCACGACAAAATGTTTGCGTGGCTCGACGGGCTGGACGTTTACATACAGCCGAGCCTACAGGAGGGTCTGCCGAGGGCGGTCGTCGAGGCGATGAGCCGGGGTCTGCCCTGTCTGGTCTCCAAAACGGGAGGCATGCCGGAGCTTGTCGGTAAGTCCGAAATTTTCGGTCGGGGCGATGTTCGGGCAATAGCGAAAATGCTCTCCGACCTCACGCCCGACCGTCTTTGCGAAATGGCAAAGGCAAACTTTGAGCGTGCAAAGGATTTCGACAAGGAAAAGCTCACCGAGCGCCGCCGCAGCTTCTACGGCGAGTTTGCAAAGGAGGCACGGGATGTCGGAGCCTAAAAGAGTTCTTCACGTTTTTGCTGCTCTCGACTCCGGCGGCGTGGCGAATTTTGTAATGAACGCCTACCGCCGCATCGACAGGTCGAAGGTGCGGTTTGACTTTGCGCTCACCTCCGGGCAGGAATCCATGTCGGACGGCGAGGCTCGCTCTCTCGGCGGCAGGACATTTTACTTTTCGCCGGAGCTCAGCCTGTGTGAAAACCTGTGCCGTGTCCTCACGGAGGACGGGCCCTTCGACGCCGTACACAGCCATGTGTTTTTCTACTCCGGGCTTGTACTCGAAACGGCGAAGCGCTGCGGCGTTCCCGTCAGGATCGCCCACGCCCACAATGCCGACACGGGCGAAGGCTCGTCCCTTCTGCGGAGGGCGTACCGCATGGCGATGCGGCATCTTATCCGCAAAAACGCCACGGTGATGCTCGGCTGCTCCGAAAAGGCGTGCCGCTATGTGTTCGGCGAGCGCTGCATGAGCGATGGCAGAACGCTCGTCATGCCGGACGGCATCGACTGCGAGCGCTTTGCGTTCAGCGCCGAGATGCGTGAAAGGGTCCGTGCAGACTACGGGCTTGAGGATAAATTCGTCGTGGGTCACGTCGGGCATTTTAACCCGGCGAAGAATCACGAAAAGATACTCTCCGTGTTCGCTGAGCTGTCAAAGCTCCGTGAAAACGCCGCCCTGCTTTTGGTCGGCGACGGCGAAAACGAGGACGATGTGCGCCGCAGCGTCGAAACGCTCGGACTAAGCGGCAGGGTCGTCTTTGCCGGAGCGCATAAGGACGTTGAAAATATGTATCAGGCGATGGACGTTTTCCTGTTCCCGTCACGCTACGAGGGCTTCGGCATGGCGATGATAGAGGCTCAGGCGAACGGTCTTGCCTGCGTCGCCTCGGACGTTGTGCCGCAGGACACGAACGCCGACGGCAGAGCGGTGTATCTGCCGCTGAGCGAGTCGGATGAAGCATGGGCTTCCGCTCTGCTCTCTGCGCCCGAACGCTCAATGAGCGGCGCCGCCGCCGTAAAGCAGCGCTTCGACGTGTCCGCCACGGCGGACGAGCTTCAAAAAATATACGAAGGAACGGAATGTGCAAATGTCTGACCCAAGGCTTCAAAACGAATACCCGTCGGAGCGCATAACTCCGCCATGCCTTGTGCTGTGCGGGATCTTCATGCTCATTTTGGGCTTTGTTCCGGCACTCAACGGCACCCTTACTCAGATTTTCCGTCCGGTGTTTATTCTGGCGTGCTTTTTGTTCCCCGCAAAGCGCTATGTGCTGCACTCCGAAAAATGGCAGTTTGTGCTGCTGCTGTACTGGCTCTTTATACTGCTCTTAAATCCGATAACCGCAAGCTCCGTCAAATACTATCTTGCGCTCGTCCTGTTTGCTCTATTCTCTGTCCTTGCGTCGTCAAGGGTATGGGGTAAGCGGGAGATAAAATTTCTGCTCGACACCGCCGTCGCATCTGCACTTATCCTTTCGGTCATTCTCATTTACTCAAACAACGGACTCATAAACGGCGGAAGCGGGATGCACATCAATTTCCTGTCCCACAGCTGCAACCGCAACACCGTTGCGTTCGGCTGTGTCCCAGGCGTGCTGTGTGCCGCAATCGGCACCGTGTACGAAAAAAGGCGTCCTCTGTACAGGTTCGTTTATTTTGCGATTGCGGCGCTGGGCACCTTTACCGTGTTTGCGCTTGCCTGCCGAAGCGCCTTTGCCTCCCTTGCCCTCGGCATCGTCTTTATCGTTTGGCAGGCAACGAATGACGTTAAGGGTCAGCAAAAAAGGCTTTTTGTGAAGATTTCGATAGTGCTTGTCGCTCTCCTCGTCGTTCAGGCGGCATACGTCCTTGCGCAGGGAACAAACAGTGAACGTCTGTTCGACATGAACGACGACTCCGGCCGAGGCAGGCTGTGGGACAAGGCGTGGGACATGATCGACGAAAACCCGGTCTTCGGCGGCGGCTTTGATTATTGGGACGACAACAGCGGTGAAAGCTTCGGAACGCACAATACATTTCTCACGGTCATGGTCATGTCCGGCTACGTCGGAGGTGCTTTGTTCGTTCTGCTCCTGATCGCAGTCCTTTTGGATCTGCTCAGGGTGCGGAATCTGATACCGCTTGCTTTCCTCATGGAGCTTCTTATGCATTCGTACACCGAGTCCGGCATGGACTACTACGCCTACATCCCGCTCATACTGGCACTTGTGCTTGCCAGATATATCTCTTATCAATCGGACGACATTGCTTTATTGTTTCGCTGAGGAGGTCATGCATAATGAATAGTATCGTTTTTATCTGTCCGTATTTCGGAACCATTGGCAAGGCGCAGTATAAGCTTTGGCTTAAATCCTGTGCCGCCAACCCGTCGATAGACTTTCTTCTTATCACCGACGACAGTGCGGCGCTTTCCTTTGAATTGCCCGCAAATGTTCTGCCCGTCGCAATGTCTTGGGATGAATGCAAAGCGTTGATACAAAGTCAATTTGACTTTAAGGTCACGCTTGTATACAGCTACAAGCTATGCGACTTCAAACCTGCCTTCGGCGAAATCTTTCATAAGTATATAGCAGACTACGATTTTTGGGGGCATACGGATTCCGGTGATACCGTACTCGGCGATCTGAGGCGCTTTTTGACGGACGACATTCTTAACACCTATGACAAAATACATATATACGGTCATCTGACGCTGTTCCGGAACACCTCCGAAAACAACGCACGCTATACCATCCCGCAGCACAACGGGCTCACCATTAAGGACATTTTCTCCGCAGAAGAAACCAGATGCTTTGACGACATGTATCAAAAGGCATCAATAAACAGGATCTATAAGGAAAACGGATTCTCTCTGCTTGAAGAAGTCCCCGACCTTGTCGCCGACATCATGCCCGACAGTTACAGATTCAGGCTCTTTCAGGACGGCAGCAAAATAATACCCAGAGTTTTTGAGTGGAATAACGGGAAGCTGTTTGAGCTTACGGTTGTCGACGGAAGCGTAAAAAGGCGTGAAACAGGCTATGTACATTTCCAAAAGAGAAAAATCAGAAATGAAGTCACCGACGGTTCCGACCATTTCTATTTTGTGCCTAATGTATTTATCAATGCCGACCGAGAGCTGACGGCGGAAGATATTGTTTCATATTCAAAAGACAAAATATACTTGGATCCGCTTAAAGGCAGAATAAAGAGATTAAGCCGGTATATTCGGCATCCGAACGCATTTAAGCGAAAGCTCAAGGAAAAAATATTCCGTTAAAGATGACGTCGTAAAAAAGTGATCGGCGCAGGGCTTTCCTCAATCGCAAGGCTTTGCCTGCGGCGCTCCCCTTATGCTTAAAAACCAAAAACCGAACGGAGGTCAGACCATGCCGAACGAACATATTCGCAGCGCAAAAGCCGCCGTCGGGAAGATGAGCGACCTTGAGCTTCTCCGTCTGTGCGAGGGCGCAGACTGCTGGCACACCGCCGCTTTTCCCGAATACGGCATTCCGAGCGCCATGATGTGCGACGGCCCCCACGGGCTTCGCCGGCAGCCGGACGATGCCGACAACCTCGGCATCAACGTCTCCGACCCCGCCACCTGCTTCCCCGCCGCAGTCTCGACTGCGTGCAGCTGGGACACCTCGCTTCTGTCCGACATCGGCAAGGCGATCGGCGAGGAGGCGAGGGCGACCGGCGTGTCCCTCGTCCTCGGTCCCGGACTCAACATAAAGCGCAACCCCCTGTGCGGGCGAAACTTCGAATACTTCTCCGAGGACCCATACGTCTCTGGCAAGCTTGCCGCCGCATTCGTAAGGGGTATGCAGTCCGTCGGCGTCGGAAGCTGCATAAAGCACTTTGCCGCAAACTCGCAGGAGGAGTGCCGCTTCTTCTCCGACAGCCTCATGGACGAACGCACGCTGCGTGAGATATACCTTGCCGGCTTTGAGGCTGCGGTGCGGGAATCAAAGCCGTGGGCGGTGATGTCGAGCTATAACAAGCTCCTCGGTGAGCATACCGGCGAAAGCCGTCGGCTGCTGCAAAAGATACTGCGCTCCGAGTGGGGCTTTGAGGGCTTCGTCGTTTCCGACTGGGGTGCGGTCTACGACCGCTGCGCCGCCGTGAAAAGCGGCTGCGACCTGATGATGCCCGGCGGCAGCGGCTACGGCAAAAGCGCCGTTTTGAAGGCGCAGCGACGGGGTGAGCTCTCCCGCAGCGATCTTGAGAAAAACGCCGAGCGTGTCGCCGAATTTGCCCTGCGCTCCGAGAGCGTAACGCAGGCGCCCTGCGACATAATGGCACACCACAGGCTTGCACGCAGGGCGGCATCCGAAAGCGCCGTGCTGATGAAAAACGAGGGTGCGCTCCCGCTCCGGGGCAGCGCCTGCATGATAGGTCATATGGCAAAGGAGCTGCGCTATCAGGGCGTCGGCTCAAGCCACATAAACCCCTTTGACCTCAAAAATCCCATCGACTGCGCAGACTACCCCTTTGCCGAGGGCTGCCGCAGCGACGGCGGCACGGACGATGAGCTGATACACGAGGCTGTCGAGCTTGCGAAAAGCGTTCACACCCCCGTGGTCTTTGCCGGACTTTGCGACGCCTACGAGTCCGAGGGGCTCGACAGACGTGATATGCGTATGCCGGACGGTCACCTGCGCATGATCTCCGAGGTGGCGGCGGCAAACCCCAACACGGTCGTCGTGCTGCTGTGCGGCAGCGTCGTCGAGCTGCCGTGGATAGACGACGTGAACGCCGTTTTGTACATGGGTCTGCCCGGCGAGGCGGGCGGCGAAGCGATAATCGACCTTCTGACGGGCAAGGCAAACCCCTCAGGCAGACTTGCCGAGAGCTGGCCCCTAAGGTACGGGGACGTCCCCTCCGCCGAGGTCTACGGCGAGAGGGATGCCGAGTACCGTGAGGGCATTTTCGTCGGTTACCGCTATTACGACGCCTCCGGCGTAAAGCCCCTTTTCCCCTTCGGTCACGGACTGAGCTACACGAGCTTTGCCTACTCCGACCTGCGCTGCGACGGAAAGACCGTCTCCGTCACCGTCACAAACACGGGCAAGTGCGCCGGAGCCGAGGTCGTGCAGCTCTATATAGAGCCGCCCAAGGGGGAGATATTCAGACCGAAGCGTGAGCTTAAAGGCTTTGCAAAGCCGGTATTGAAGCCCGGCGAGAGCGCAAGCGTGAGCCTGCCCATAAGCTCCCGCAGCTTCGCAGTTTGGAATAACGGCGGCTGGGTCGTGCCGGAGGGCGTTTATCGCCTGTGCGTCGGCGGGCTGAGCCTCGACTATGCTCCCACGGCGTTCGGCAATGCGAAAAGCGCAAATCCGTCCCTTGCGGGAACGTGGTACGAAAATCCCTGCGGCGCTCCGCCGCTTGCGGACTGGGAAAAGCTCATGGGCAAAAAGCGCTCGGAGCTTTTAAACCCCAAGGAGGGCTTCGACCTTGACAGCAGCATCGAGGAGATGATGCCCGTCTCCCCCGTGATGCGGCTGCTGTACAAGGCGGCGGCTTTGCTGCTTGCGAGCAAAAACGACTGCAAGCCGGATATGTCCGACCCCACCTTCCGCATGGCAATGAGCTGTGCCGTCGGAAGCTCCGTCCGCAACATCTGCATCTGCGGCGGCGTCCCGGAGAGTGTCGTAAGGCTCCTCGTGCGCATCGCCGAGGCGCAGAGAAAAAGACAGAATTAAAATCATTGTTCTTTATGCCGTCTTAACTCTTGATATTGCCCGAAAAGCTTAGTATAATGCTGTCTATCCCGGAGGTGGCGCAACATGAACGATATCATACAGAACAAAAACGACACGGCGCTTTCCAAGCGTGACTATGCGGAGGAGTTCCGCAACCGTGTGTGGTTTATAAAGGATATGCTCTCCCGAAGCACCGCAAAGGGCATTGTCTACGGCAACTCCGGCGGCAAGGATTCCGCACTCGTGGGAATACTGTGCAAGGCCGCCTGCGATGACACCGTGGGCGTCATCATGCCCAGCGCAGACCAGTCCTTTGAGCAGAACACGAAGGACGCATACGCCCTCGCCGAAGCCTACGGCATCGAGACGAGGTACGTCGATATAACCGAGGTCAAGGCGTCCGAGCTGAGAGCGCTCAAAAACGTCGTCGAGCTGAGCGAGGTCGCCGAAGCGCACGTTGCACCGAGGCTTCGCATGACCACGCTGTACGCCATCGCAGGCTCCGAAAAGCGCATAGTCGCCGGAACCGGCAATCGCAGCGAACGCTTCCTCGGCTTCTTCACGAAGTGGGGCGACGGCGCATACGACTTTAACCCCATATCCGACCTCACCGCAACCGAGATCTACGAGTTTCTCGCATTCCTCAAGGCGCCCGACTTCATCGTGAACAAGGCTCCCTCGACCGTGAAGTACGACAACGAGACCGTCGAGGGCGGCATAAAGTACAGCGAGCTTGACACCTATCTGCTGCACGGCGAGGTGTCAGAGGAAGCGCTTGAGAAGATCGGCAGGATGCACGCAAAAAGTCAGCACAAGCGTGACCTCAGCCGCACCTTCTCCTGAATATAAGCATACCCTCCGGGCAGAATGCCCGGAGGGTGTGGTTTTTGTTTTAAAAATCACCGTATCTGCCGATACGGTGATTTTAATATTTCTTACTTCATCAGCTCTTCCATCTCGTCGATCAGCTCGCCGAAGAGGGACAGCGCCTCGTTCACGGGCTGCGGCGTACTCATGTCAACGCCTGCGATCTTCAGCAGCGAAATGGGATCGGTGCTGCATCCGCCGGAGAGGAAGCGCTTGTAATCCTTGACGGCGCTCTCGCCCTCCTTGAGTATGCGGTTCGCTATCGCAACTGCGGCGGAGAAGCCGGTCGCATACTGGAACACATAGTAGTTGTAGAAGAAGTGCGGTATTCTCGCCCACTCAAGCGCTATGCCGTCGTCGGACACCATGTCGGGTCCGAAGTACAGCTTGTTGAGCTCAAGGTACTTTGCGCACAGTGCGTCGGCGGTGAGGGACTCGCCCGCTTCGCTCATTCTGCCCATCTCAAGCTCAAACTCCGCAAACATCGTCTGACGGTAGACCGTTCCCTTGAACTGGTCAAGGAAGTGGTTTATGAGATACGCACGCTCCTTCTTGTCCTGCGTCTTGCCGAGGAGGTGGCGCATGAGCAGCACCTCGTTGCAGGTGGAGGCGACCTCGGCGACGAATATCACATAGTCGGAGGTGCATATGGGCTGGTTGCGGCAGCTCAGGTAGCTGTGCAGCGCATGACCCATCTCGTGCGCAAAGGTGAACTGGCAGTCGAGGTTGTCCTTGTGGTTGAGCAGGACATAGGGATGCGGACGTGCGGCACCGGAGGAGTAGGCTCCGCCCCGCTTGCCGACGTTCTCGTAAACGTCGATCCAACGGTTTTCAAAGCCCTCCTTGAGCATCGCAACGTAGTCGTCGCCGAGGACCGCAAGCGCCTCAAGCACGGTCTCCTTCGCCTGCTCGAAGCTTATCTCCGTTGCGGCGTCGGACACGATGGGCGTGTACACGTCGTACATATGAAGCTCGGAAACGTCGAGCAGCTTCTTGCGCAGAGCAACGTAACGGTACATCTTGTCCATGTTGGCGTGGACAGCTTCGATGAGGTTCATGTAAACGCTCACGGGGACCTCGGTCACATCGAGTGACGCCTCCAGAGTGGAGGAATACTTCCTCGCTCCGGCGAAGAATCTCAGCTGCTTAAACTGAGCGTCAAGCGTTGCGGCGATGGTGTTTTTGAACTCGCCGAGGCGGCCGTAATAGGTCTCAAAGGTCTTTTTGCGAAGGTTCACGTCGGGGCTTTCGAGCAGCGGAACAAAGCTGCCGCCGGTCAGCGGGTGAGCCACGCCGTCTGCGTCCACAACGTCGGGGAACTTGAGGTCTGCGTTTCTGAAAACGCTGCCGATGCTGTCCGGCGAATCCGCCATCTCGCCTGCGGAGGCAAGCAGCGTCTCGCATTCGGGGGACAGGATGTGTTCCCTTCTGCGGCGCATCTGATAGATGCTGCGGCGGTAGGTCTCAAGATCGGGACACTCGGCGTAGAATTTGTCGAGGGTCTCGTCGGGGATGCTCATGATCTCGGGTACGGCAAAGGCGTTTGCGCTGCCGATCGCAACGTACACGCTCATCGCCTTGCTGCGCATATCCTGATAGAAGCCGTTGCCGGTATCCTCGTCACCCTTGCAGCTTGCGTAGCCGTACAGCTTGCCGAGGCGGACGGAGACCTCGTCGCTCAGGCGGAAGTAGCCGAGCAGCATCCCGGCGCTTTCGCCGAGTCTGCCCCTGTATTTGAGGATGCTTTCGGGAGCGGCTTTGAGATTTTCGTATTCGCCGCGCCAAAGCTCGTCGCTTTCAAAAATATCGCCGAGGTTCCATGTATCCTTTTCGGCGACCTCGCTTCGCTTCAGTATGGGCTTGCTCACGGTCGTTCCTCCTTTGAATTTACTTTTTGAACGCCACGGCGTCGGTCAGCACGAGGTCGAGACCCGACGTTGAGGTGTAGTTGTTGAGCTTTCTGCAAATGTCGGCCGCCTTCATGTTGAGGAATTTGACGGTAAGCGCATCCTTCTGGGACTGGCTCATTGCGGAAACGATGCCCTTTATGAGCTTCATTGCAAGCTCAGGCTTTGCGGAAACGGCCTTGCGTACAATTATATTGGTACCCTCGCCCTCCTGGAGGATCTTCATTATATCCGGCAGGAACTTGTCGATGGTCTTATCGTAGTCGATATCTCCGACCCTAAAAGTCATTTCAACCATAAAAAATATACCCTCCGATGAAAAAATACAGGGAAATTATATAGCACGGGCCGATATTTTTCAAGCGATATATTATAAGTATTGCGGGCGAAGGCGGACGAAAGCCGCATCATTAGAGGAAAATTTACAAATCAAAGCGCCAAAACGAAAAAAATCGGGCAAAAATATTGACAATCGGCTTTGAAACTGGTATTATCTTAAAGCTGAACATAGGGAGCGCCCGTGCGGGCGTAGTTCAATGGTAGAACACCAGCCTTCCAAGCTGGATACGTGGGTTC
>CAVFTS010000020.1:0-34494 GCA_963625655.1 Oscillospiraceae bacterium | reverse complement strand
ATGAGAAGCAGTTTGCCTACGAAGCACACACGGCCTGCGACAGCAAGGGATTTGTGCCGGGCGTGGAGGTGACTGCGGGGAATGTACATGACAGTGTTGCATGGGATAAGATATATGACGAAATAACAGGCAAATACGATGTAGAGTTTGTAACAATGGATGCCGGCTATAAAACGCCGTGGATAGCAAGGAAGACCTTGGATGACGGGAAGATCCCCGTTCTGCCGTACACGAGATACAATGGGAAGAACGACAGATATAAGCCATGGGAAT
The DNA here is from genome assembly GCA_963625655.1 of Oscillospiraceae bacterium. Taxonomy (GTDB): domain Bacteria; phylum Bacillota; class Clostridia; order Oscillospirales; family Oscillospiraceae; genus F23-B02. The sequence continues at coordinate 34,221 of CAVFTS010000020.1, read as the reverse complement.
ATACCTACGACGCATATCTGGCAGGAGTATCTGGACTTAGTTGAGCAGATACGAAAGACGGAGCGTGGCAAGGAAATATATGCCAAACGCAAGGAAACGATAGAACGTGTCTTTGCGGATGCGAAGGAGAAACGCGCAATGCGTTATACACATCATCGAGGTCTGGCCCGAGTGACGAACCGGGTGAGGCTCAAATATGCTGCCATGAATCTGAAAAAGCCGGCAAATTGGAGTTGGAACAACTCCGCTTTTTCGCTGTTTCATCGCCTTTTTTCCACAATATACGCAAGAACCACTGTTTTCGCTTCCTGAAAACAGTGGTTCTTTGACAGGCTGAGCAAAAAGGCACGGGCGGATGCCCGTGTCTTTTTGCCGTATTGATTTTTGATTTGTGTTTGCGCTATTACACGTCGGGAGTGAGGAGGTGTACCATCCTCACGAGGACCGTGGCTGCCGCACCCCTGACGGCCTCGCCGTTGGGGGCGAAGGTATTTGCGGTGACACCCTTCATGATACCGGCGGAGGCAAGTGCGTTGACCGCATCGACAAACTGCGCTGCGATCTCCGCCGCATCGTCAAACTCCGCAGCCTTGACCTCGCCGAAGTCGTACTCGGCAACGTTCTTCATGTAACGATACACGAAGGTCGCCATCTGCGCACGGCTGACCGCCTTATTCGGCTTGAAGCTGCCGTCGCCGTAGCCGTTTATGATGCCGTTTTCGACACCCCATGCTACCGCAGCGGTAAAGGGTTCTGCAACGTCTTCGGCATCGGTGAAGGCAAGCTCTGTCTTTTCGGCCGAAGGTTCACCTGCCGCACGCCACAGCATGGTGACGAACTGCGCACGGCTGACCGCCTTATTCGGCTTGAAGCTGCCGTCGTCATAGCCATTTGTGATGCCAAGCTCGGATGCCTCGATGATGTAATCGTGGTAGCCGGACTCTGCAATGTCGTTAAAGGGATCGGAGTCGTGGTTTGCGGGGATAACGGTGCCCTTCTTCAGGAGCTTGCCGCAGTCGGCGCAGTAGATGTCGCCGCTGTAACCGTCTTCGGTGCAGGTTGCGGGCTTTGCGTCACGCACCTCGGTGTTCTCATGCGTAAACTCCGCAGTGATGTCAAGCTCCTCAACGGCTTCGACGGCTTCGTTGTTGATCTGCTTGTGCGTTACGGTGACGCTTGCGTCGTCGGTGCTCTTCACGTTGAAGGTGAGCTTTGCGACGGTTTTGCCTGCAGCAATACCGTCAAGGTCAACGTAACCGATAACGACGGTGTCACCCCTGTTGACGGAGGAGTAGTCGCTGTAAACCTCAATGCCCGCAAGCTCAAGAGCGTCGGAGTATGCGACTTCAACGAGTCCGTTGGTGGAAGCTGCGTCCTCGCCGTTTGCGTCCTTTGCGGTGATCTCGACGGTGACGGTCTTCTCGTCGGAAGCGACGGTGCCGACGGAGAGCGGAGATGCGCCCTTTGCGACGGGAGCTGCGGTCTCGTCCTCGGTCACGACGACGGAGTTGAGTCCGCCGACGGGAACCTTGCCCTTGAAGCTTACCTCACCCGCCTTGTCGGAGGAGAGGGTCGCCTTTGCGTCGGTCTTAAAGACCTTGTCTGCGGCACGAGCGGTATCGTCGCCGCTTGCTGCATTGGAACTCACGGAAATCAGTGCGCAGGGCCACACGGCATTGCCGACGTCGCCGAGCAGAGTCGATGTCGCATAATAGTTGCCGTCATCGTCTTCTTTCTCGATGAGTCTGTAAAGCTCATTGGTCTCTCCGGTGAAGTAGCTGAGATATGCGTTTTCGTCGGCGCCGACTATCAGTGAGCAGTACTGGCTGCCGTCGTAGGTGGGCCAGCTGAGGTCAAAATCAACGGTAGACGGATCGCCGAAGTCGATGTTGTAGCCATATTCGGCGTTAAAGCCGATGGTCCAGAGATTGTTTGCGTCATCGGTCAGGTAGAATACGTCGAATAGGAATCCGCTATAGGTGTAACTGCCGATCCATGCGATGCCGGTGAAGGCGCTTGCGCCGGCCTCGGACAGCTCATCCGAGAAGTTGTATCCCCAGCTGAAATCGTTGTCGGCTGCTTCGGAGTAGAGGACGTAGTTTTCGTATACGCCGAAAATATAGTTCTTGCCGAGGCTGTCATTCAAAGCGTAGGACATTTCCATGTCGTTCAGAGGTACGCCGAAGTTGTTCGATGCGTCGGAGGATGCGACGGTCTCGCCGGTCTCCATATCGACGGTGTAGAGATATCCGTCGGTATTCATCTGGTAACCGTAAGCGCCGTCATTGCCGCTCCAATCCCAAACGAAGGAGGCGATGTCGGTCTGAAGTTCTGCGCCGGGAGTCCATGTTTCTTCCTTTTCGAGATCCCAGCTGAAGAACTGCGGATTGCCGTTTGTGTCCTGAAGCACGCCCTGAACCAGCAGAGGCAGGGTGACGACGCTGACTTCACAGGAAGCCGACTTTGTGCTGTCTGCGTTGGAGGTCACCGTCACGGTACAGGTACCCTTTCCGACCGCAGTCACAAGACCGTATGCGTTTACGGTAGCAACGCTCTCGTTGTCGGAAGTCCATGTGACGCTCTCGTCGGGGGTTCCCCAAGGAGTTACGGAAGCGGTAAGCTTTGCGTTGGCGCCCTTGACAAGCTCAAGAGAGGTCTTGTCGAGGCTTACGCCGATCTCGCCGCTTGCTTCCTCATCGTTGAGGTTTATCTTGTAGGTGGAGCAGTTTGCCGCATAGTCGTAGACCTGAATGAGGTACTTGTCCGCATCGCTCATCTCGAAGCTGTATGTGCAAACCTGTCCCGCTTCGGCACTTGCGTCGGAGCCGAAGTCTGCGATGAGGTTGCTCTCGCTGTCGTACAGGAATACGCCTGCGATATACTGGTTGTCGCTTGCGGTGACGTCAATGGTGGTCTCGCCGCTCTTGAAGCTCTTAACGAGGGCGATGTCCTTGATTTCAGGTGCGGTGTTGTCGATGACGACGGGCATGGTGAAGCTTGCGTTTTCGCTGAGTTCATCCCATGCGACGTTGCCCTCGGAGTCAATGTAGTATTCGGGGGCGAGGGTAAGGCTCATTTCAAGCCTTGTTCCCTCCGCTATGCCGGTCGGCATGAAGTCGGCGGAATAGCTGAGCTTTGTGCTCTGCCAAGAAGATCCGTTGGTATAGTAATAGGCAGCGCTTATTGCGCCGAGCTCATTGTTTACGATGTAGTTGCCTGCCTCGTCGGTAACGGTAAAGCGGGATGCGCCCGCATTGCGGATCGGAGTAAAGGTTATCTTGCCGATCTTGTCGCCGTTTTCGCCGTTTATTGCGTTGCGTTCGGGCATGTAGGTATCCTCTTCGGCAACGGGGTTGCCTCCGAAGTAGTAGTTCGTGCTGTCGCCCGCATAGTTAACTATGTAGGACTGGTAGTACAAAGCGCCCTGTCCTGCCGCTGCGTACATATAGGGGACCCTGTCCTCAAGGCCGTAAGCGTACTCGATATAGCTGCCGACGTCAAACATGGAAGGCTCGGACCAGCTGCCGTAGTAGCCGAGAACGGGGATGGAGTGGGACTCTCCCAGTGCGCCGTCTGCGGAGGTAAGCTCGTCAACGAAAACGTAGCCCTCGACGTATGCGCCGTCGTCATCGTAGTAGGAGATGTCGTTGAGCTGTACGGAGACGGTGACTTCAACGCTGCCGTTTGCGGGAACGCTGACGGAGCCGGCGTTGAGTGCCTTGAAGAAAAGGTATGCGTCGTAGGTGTCGATATCGCCGTCGCCGTCGATGTCCGCCGCATCCTCGCAGGAAACGGAATCCTTAACGCCGGTGATGTAGTTGAGCAGCGCCTGACCGTCGGCTGCGTTTATGCTGCCGTTGCCGTCGAAGTCGTAAGCCGCGAGCTTCTCGACGTCGTCGTTGGTGATCGCAGCGCCGTTAACGGTGTAGCTTGCCGTGAAGCCGAGGGGAGCGGTATGTGTGTTGAGCATCACATAGCCGGTGTCTTCATATCCGAAAATGTCCTGAGTGAAGAAGCTGGAGCTTATATCGTAGCTCTTGGTCTCTCCGCTCATGTTGTTGATGGTAAAGCTGAAGCTGTAGCTGCCGCTGCGGGTGGGATCGTCGCCAAGCTCGGCCTTGATCTTGCCGTCTGCCGCAGACTTGGTAGCGCCGGACGACATCATGATGTAGGAATCGGCGTTCATTGCCGCATCAACGTTTGCAAGACCTGCGCCCTGCTTCATGACGGAGTAGTAGCTGCCGCTGCCCTCCTCGATAAGCGGGGTAGCCGTAGACATAAGGAGACTCTGAGTGAGCTGACGTGCGCTCAGTCCGGTCTTCTGGTCGAGGCCGTTTTCACGGATGTACTGAGCGACGAGTGCGCTCATGCCGGCAATCTGAGGAGCGGCCATGGAGGTACCGGACATGGTCTCATAAGCCTTACCGCCTGCGACAGCGCCGTTGACGGAGTAGATGCTTCCGCCGGGTGCGGTGATCTCGGGCTTAAGCTCAAGGGTTCCGGGAACGCCCCAGCTGGAGAAGTCACTCATGGTGTAGTACTCGGAATCGTACTCTGCCACACCGACTTCATCTGCGACCGTGATGGTGCCGGTATAATAGAGAATATTGCCGTCGTCGTCCCACACGGGAGTCGAGGTCTTCATAATCGCTGCCGCATCCGCCTCAAGTATGGAGACGCAGGGAGCGGACTTGGTGTAGTCGGTCAAATCCATATTGATGGTGCCTGACGTATTGTTCGCAACGATGGTTGCGATAGCGCCGTTTGACACGGCGGCCTCCGCCTTCTGATAGAAGGAGGTGGTGCCACGCCAGCAGATCGCGATCTTGCCTTCAAGGGCGGTGCCGATGAAGTCGAATTCTTCCTCGGTACCTACGGAGTTGATGAATATATACTCATGCTCGCCGGCGATGCTCGTGATGGCCTCGTTGGAATAGGCGCTCTCGGTGTAGAATATCATATCGTCGCCGTGCTTGAGGTAGTTGCCGGTCACGCCGTCGTTGTCAACGGACGCCACGGTAAATGCATTGGTAAATGAGCCGGGAGAGCCGGCAGTTGCGAAGTTTGCGGCATCGCTGTAAAGATATCCGTCAACGGGCAGATTGCCGTCGCCGTACATGCCGGAGTTGCCTGCGGAGACGGAAACAACGGTATCGCTGTTTGCCAAGTCATCCATGACACTCTGGTATTCATCGCTGGTGGCAAAGCCCGCATTGCCGGAACCGAGAGAAAGGTTCACGGAGTCTGCTCCGAGGACGATCGCATCCTCGATTGCCGCCATATAATCGGAGTCGTATGCGCCGCCGCCCTTGCCGAACACCTTCATGACGAGAAGCTGTGCGTCGGGAGCGATGCCCTGAGTCTTGACGGACTCAAGAGCATTGGAGAAGGTGCCGTCCTTGTTTTCGATGAAGCGGTTCGCCGATGCAATACCTGCGACATGGGAGCCGTGCTCACCCTGAGTGTCCTTGTCGTGGGTGATCTCGATGCCCTTGTCAACGTAGTTCGCACCGAAAGGAACCTTTTCGCTGAAGAAGGTGTTGCCTACGTCGTCGGAGTACACGGAGGAGAAGTTCAGCTCGCTCCAGTGCTTCTCTACCTCCTCCTGAGTAAGCAGATTAAGCGATTTGACATACTCGTTGTAGTCCATACCGAGCTTCTCGGCATTCTGCTCAAGTGCGAAGAGGTATGCGTTGCCCGCAAAGGACTGATGGTCGGTATCAAGTCCGGTGTCGATGACGGCTATTCTGCTGCCTGCGCCGGTGTAGCCGTTTGCCCAAGCCGCCGAGGAGCCGGTCATGACGGAGGAGGTAGCCATATTGGGATCTGCCGCACCGGTGGAGCTTACGCAGGGCTCATAAGACTGCTCGATAACAACGCTCTTAACGCCGTCGAGATCCTCGATCCGCTCGATGGTTCCGTAAGGTACGTTTGCGGAGATAATGTTCGCCGCAAGGGTCAGATTCCAAACGACGTCAAGATCTTTTCCGTCCAAAGCCTTGTCGGAAATGGTCTGCGCCATGGCGTCCTGCTGTGCCTTGAGGCCGCTGCGGTAGCTCATAGCGCTTGCGTTGGAAGCTATTTTAAGGGTGGAGAAGCCCGCTGCGACGGTGCTCTTCTGTTCCAGAACTATGGAGACACGAACCATGTCCGTATCGGCATATTCGGGAGCATCGGAGTCTGTATCATCAGCGGCCTTGGTGAGCGGACCGGCTTTCACCGTGTCGTTGTCCACCTTCTCCCATGTTATTCCGCCGCTGCCGTTGTCGTTAGTTGCCATGACGGGAAGCGTCAGGCTCATAAGCAGCATGATGATAAGCAGCAGTGAAATAAAACGTTTGGTAGTGCGTGCTGTTTTCATGAGTTTCTCCTTTTCTCCGACCTATCTTGGTAATTTTATTAAAACACCCGACTCGATGCCGGAATATTTTACGGTATATCGACGCCGCACTTTTTGCGGTATGTCTACATATATTTAAATACATAGGCACAAGCTTTGTGTTTTTTACTTTAGCACATTGCGGCGATGATTACAAGTGATCCGGTGCGTTTTTTGGGATTCGCATTTCAAAAGCTTTTTGCGCCTCGGTGATTATGAATGCATTCAGCGAATTTTGTCGGACAATGATATTGACTAAGCCCGATAATAATGTTATTCTTAATTTACAGCATAACACGGAAAATTTAAAAAAGCAATATTATTCACGAAAAATGAATAATATTCAGAAAGGATGATTTAAGTGTTCTGTACCACCTGCGGCAAACAGTTTGAAGAAGGCAGCAAATTCTGTATTTACTGCGGCGCATTGCAGGAGGAAGCCCCCGCTTCCGTAGCCAAGCCCGTCGTCGCTCCCGTTTTTGAAAACGCCGCCTCCGTTGAGGACGCTCCCGAAGCGCCGCCGTTTGACGTTCCACCTGTCGAGCCCGTGTTCGGCGGTGCCCCCGCAAAGAAGGAAGGCAAGAGCAAGAAGATTGCTCTCATCGCCGTCATCGGCGTTCTGATTCTCGCTCTTATCGGACTTAACGCATACCAGTATTTCGTCATGGCTCCGAAAACCGCAGGCGAGCTTGCCGACGCAAAGTCCGACCTCAAGAAAGTCGAAGCGAAGTACGATGAGCTTCAGGACGAGTATGACGACCTTGAGGAGCTTTACTACTCCGCCGACAGCGCATCCGCCGATCTTTTGGACATTTGCTATTATGCGAGCTATTACGATCTCGGCTATGCGTCGGATGCATTTCATACCGACAAGTCCGTAATCGTTCTCAGCGAGGACGGCTATGAAGATACGCTCACCCTCACCTGCGTCTATGACACTGCGGTTACGGTTAGCTTTGAAACCGAAGGCTACTGTGCCGAAGTCAACTTTGACGAGGATACTTGGGAGGGTGACACCACCACGCTCACCGTAAGTCCTCAGGAACGCGGCGTAATGCTTCTGACCTTCTCAAATGACGTAAGCAGTGACGTTTTCTCGGTCATCATAATCGTGACCGACTGATCTCCCGCAAGTGAATAAATATCGGCGCCCGACTTGAGAAATCCAAGTCGGGCGCTTTATTATACCTTATTACACCTTTAAAATTGCACAAAAAAAACGAAGATGCCTCAGCGTTTCCCCTCAAAAAAGCTGCGCAGCAGCTCACGGCTCTCCTGCGCCAGAACGTCCCCGTATACCGCAGGACGGTGTCCGTAGCGCTCCTCGAACAGGTTTATTACACTGCCGCATGAGCCGGTGTTTGCGTCCCTTGCGCCGAAAACGATCTTCGGTATGCGTGAGTTTATCACGGCTCCGGCGCACATCGGACACGGCTCAAGCGTCACAAACAGGGTGCAGCCGTTAAGTCGCCAGTCACCGACCTCGGCGCACGCCATGCGTATCGCCTCTATCTCGGCGTGAGTCGTGGCATCGCCGCTTTCCTCTCTGCGGTTGCGCCCCGTGCCGATTATCCTGCCCTCGGCGTCCGCAATGACGCAGCCGACGGGGATCTCCCCCGCCTCATACGCCTGCCTTGCAAGCGTGAGGGCCTTTTCCATGTAAGCTTCTCTGTCCATAAAACCTCGCTTTTTTAATTTAACAAAAAGAGACAGGGCGTTTGCCCTGTCTCCCGTCACATCATGTATTACTTGAGTGCTGCGGTGATGATGGACATCTGGTAGACCTCCTCGGCGTTGCAGCCGCGGCTGAGGTCGTTGATGGGAGCGTTCAGACCCTGAAGGATGGGACCGAATGCCATGAAGCCGCCGAGACGTGCGGCGATCTTGTAGCCGATGTTGCCGGACTGGATCTCCGGGAAGATGAAGGTGTTTGCGTAGCCCGCAACGGGAGAGCCGGGGAACTTGAGCTGACCGACAACGGGAGAGACCGCTGCGTCGAACTGCATCTCGCCGTCGAGCTTGAGCTCGGGAGCCATTTCCTTTGCGATCGCAGTCGCCTCACGGACGAGGTCGACGGCGGGACCCTTGCCGGAGCCCTTGGTGGAGTAGGACAGCATTGCGACCTTGGGGTCGATGCCGAACACCTCTGCGGTGTGAGCGGTAGCAACGGCGACCTCGGCAAGCTGTGCCGCTGCGGAAAGAACGACGTTGCCTTCCTTGTCGAGCTTGTCCTGGTAGTCGATGTTTATTGCGCAGTCGCCCATTGCCAGCATCTCGTCGTCACGAATCATAATGAAGCAGGAGGACACGAGGTTTGCGCCCTTCTTGGTCTTGACGAGCTGGAGTGCGGGACGCACGGTATCTGCGGTGGAATAGGTCGCACCGCCGAGCAGACAGTCGGCAACGCCCATCTTGACGAGCATGGTGCCGAAGTAGTTGCCCTTGGAAAGCGCCGCACGGCAGTCCTCTGCGCTCATCTTGCCCTTGCGGAGAGCGACCATTTCCTCGACCATTGCGTCCATGCCTTCGTAGGTCAGGGGATCAAGGATCTCAAGACCGTCGATGTCAAAGCCGCCCTTTGCGGCAGCTTCCTTCACGACGTCGACATTGCCTACGAGGATGGGGGTAAGGAAGCCTTCCTTCTTGAGGCGGGCTGCGCTCTCAAGGATGCGGGCGTCGTGACCTTCGGTGTAAACTATCTTGCGGGGATTGTTTTTCAGAACTTCGATAAGATTTTCAAACATTTTGGTTTTCCTCCAAAAAAGCGGCGTTTTTGGCCGCAAATTTATCCGAATAACACTTTAACACCGACTCGTGCATTTTTCAAGTATTTCGGAAGATTTCTATTTACAAGAGGTCGATTTGTAAGTATAATATACGGGCTGTAATCACAAAACGGAGAAATGCTTATGAACGAACGTAATTTTTCACAGACTCTTTCCGAGCTGCGCCACAGCGCCGGTCTCAGCCAGCGCAAGGCGGCAGCCGATCTGAATATAAGTCAGGCGCTTTTGAGCCACTACGAAAACGGCGCAAGAGAGCCGGGTCTCGGCTTCGTGTGCCGGGTCTGCGATTACTATAACGTGACCGCCGACTACCTGCTCGGACGCAGCGCCAATCCCGACGGCTTCGACCGCACGGCGGACGTTGCGAGGGCGTTTATCTCGGAGCTGAGAGTGCTTGCGAACAAGGCAGAATCTGCGCTGGAGGAGCTTGTATGATAAATCAGGATCACATCCGGAATTTCTCGATAATCGCTCACATCGACCACGGCAAATCCACCCTGTCCGACAGGCTCATCGAGCTGTGCGGTGCGGTGGAGGAGCGCAACATGGAGGATCAGATCCTCGACAACATGGATCTTGAGCGTGAGCGAGGCATCACCATCAAGGCCCGTGCGATAGGTCTGAACTACAAAGCGCCCGACGGCGAGACCTACACACTGAACCTCATCGACACTCCGGGACACGTTGACTTCAACTATGAGGTGTCGAGGTCGCTTGCCGCCTGCGAGGGTGCGGTGCTGGTGGTGGACGCATCTCAGGGCGTCGAGGCGCAGACGCTTGCCAACACCTACCTTGCGCTCGACGCAAATCTTGAAATACTCCCCGTCATCAACAAGATAGACCTCCCCGCCGCCGATCCCAAGCGTGTAAAGCAGGAGATCGAGGACATAATCGGCATCCTTGCGATGGACGCACCGGAGATCAGCGCCAAAAACGGCATAAACGTTCAGGCGGTGCTTGACGATATCGTGAGCAACGTCCCCGCTCCCGCAGGCGATCCCGATGCTCCGCTCAAGGCGCTGATATTCGACAGCCAGTACGACAGCTACCGGGGCGTCATCGTGTTCATGCGTCTGATGGACGGCAGGATAGCAAAAGGTACCGAGGTGCTGCTCAAATCCACGGGCGCAAAGTATTCCGTGCTTGAGGTCGGGCATATGCGTCCCATCGGACTTGAGCCGTGCAGTGAGCTTTGCGCAGGCGATGTCGGCTACTTCACCGCCTCCATAAAGAACGTTGCGGACACGCAGGTCGGCGACACCGTGACGGATGCGGGGCGCCCCTGCGCCGAGGCTCTGCCGGGCTACCGCCCCGCAAGGGCGATGGTCTACTGCGGCATATACACCGAGGACGGCAGCAAGTATCCCGACCTTCGTGACGCGCTGGAAAAGCTCCAATTAAACGACGCCTCTCTCTCCTTCGAGCCGGAAAGCTCCGTTGCGCTCGGCTTCGGCTTCCGCTGCGGCTTTTTGGGTATGCTGCACATGGAGGTCATACAGGAGCGCCTTGAACGTGAGTTTGACCTTGAGCTTGTGACCACGCTTCCGAGCGTTATATATAAGGTAATAAAGACCGACGGCAGCGTCATCATGGTCGACAATCCGCACAACTACCCCGATCCCGCCGCCATTGAACACGCCGAGGAGCCGTATGTCAAGGTGAGCATCATAACGCCGAATGACTATGTGGGCAACATCATGCCGCTGTGTCAGGACAGGCGTGGCGAGTACCGTGATATGCAGTACCTTGATTCGCACCTTGTCGAGCTGCGCTACGAGATGCCGCTCAACGAGATAATCTATGACTTTTTCGATACGCTCAAGGCCCGCACCAAGGGCTACGCCTCCCTCGACTACGAGTTGAGCGAGTACAAGCCCTCGGAGCTTGTGAAGGTCGATTTGCTCCTGAACGGCGATCAGGTGGACGCTCTGAGCTTCATCGCCCACAAGGACAAGGCGTACCCCCGTGCGAGAAAGCTCTGCGAGAAGCTGAAGGATAATATCCCCCGTCAGCTTTTCGAGGTCCCGATACAGGCTGCGATAGGCGGCAAGATAATTGCCCGTGAGACCGTCAAGGCGCTACGCAAGGACGTGCTCGCCAAATGCTACGGCGGCGATATAACGAGAAAGAAGAAGCTGCTCGAAAAGCAGAAGGAGGGCAAGAAGAAGATGCGCCAGCTCGGCACCGTCTCCATCCCGACCGAAGCCTTCCTCGCCGTCTTAAAGCTCGACGAGTAAATCTTTTTCCCCCCGCAAGCCGTCGGCAGGCGAAGGAAAAAAGTTGGGGAGGCGTGGATTTTCCGCACAAAAAGTGCAAATTACGGTTGACAAGCCCCAAGGCTTTAGCTATAATATTCAAGCGACTATGGAGAGGTGCGCTATGCTGCTTGATCTGAGAGAGATAATTGAGATTCCCGGCCGGGAGCTTCCCTTTGATTGCTCCGTCTGTGCCGACGACCTTTTGACCCCCTCCGTCAAGGAGTTCAAGCACGACCCCCATGCCGTGGGCAGAGTGTTCAACGAGGCCGGTATCCTGACACTCGAGGGTACCGTGACCGCCGACATGACTTGCGTTTGCGACCGATGTGGTAAAGAGTTCGACAGCGTCAAGGTAACGAACATCAAAGCCCTTATCACCGACGGAGATTCCGACGATCCCGAAGCCTTTGTTCTCGACGGAGACAAGCTCGATCTCGGCGATGCTCTTTCCACGCTTTTTCTTCTGGACATGGAAACGAAGTTCCTTTGTCGGGAAGATTGCAAGGGTCTCTGCTCCGAGTGCGGAGCCGACCTTAATCTCGGTCCCTGCAATTGCAGAAAACAAATTGATCCAAGACTTGCTGTGCTTGAGCAGCTTTTGGATAAATAATAACGCTGCTCATAACAGCTGAATCAGGAGGTGTCACCATGGCAGTCCCTAAGGGAAAAGTATCAAGACAGAGACGTGATAAGAGACGTTCCTCTCACTGGAAGCTCACCGCTCCCGGTATTGTTAAGTGCCCCAACTGCGGTGCTTTCAAAATGCCTCACCGTGTATGCAAGGAATGCGGCATGTACAACGGCCGTCAGGTCCTGAAGGTTGAGGATAATAAGTAAAATGCTTTAGGAGGAAAGGGCGTACCTTTCCTCCTTTTGCTGTATCGGGCGGTGCAAGATGATCCACGAAAACGTTATCTCCAAAATTGAAGACACAAGCCCGCTGCGCCCGTGGGCGCACATCGGCGACCGTGTCGTCTCCATAAACGGCAACGAAGTCCGTGACGTGCTTGACTACAAGTTCTACGCCTACGACACGGAGCTCAGCATCGTGCTGCTCACCCCGGAAGGGCGCAGTCACACGGTGCATATAAGCAAGGCCGAGGGCGAAGATCTCGGTCTGGAGTTTGAGAGCTATCTCATGGACAGACCCCGCTCCTGCGCAAATCGCTGTGTCTTCTGCTTTATAGACCAGCTTCCCAAAGGCATGCGCAAGACCATGTATTTTAAGGACGACGACGCTCGACTGAGCTTTCTTCTCGGCAATTACATCACCCTCACGAACCTCACCGAGCGTGAAATCTGCCGCATCATCGGTCTGCACGTCAGCCCCGTCAACATCTCGGTCCACGCAACGGACCCGGAGCTTCGCATTAAGCTTCTGCGCAACAAAAACGCAGGCAGGTGCATGGATATCATGCGCCGCTTTGCCGACGGCGGCATAACCATGAACTGTCAGATCGTCTGCTGCCCCGGCTTAAACGACGGAGATGCGCTCATGCGCAGCATGGAGGACCTTGCGGCGCTGTATCCGCACGTTCACAGCGTTTCCGTCGTCCCGGTCGGGCTTACAAAGTACCGTGAGGGGCTTTACCCTCTCGTCCCGTTCACGCCCGAACACTCCGCCGAGACCATCGACATGGTGACCGCCTTCGGCGACCGCTGCCTCGAAAAGTACGGCACGAGGATCTTCTTCTGCTCGGACGAAATGTACATCTGTGCAGGAAGGGAGCTTCCCGAGGATGATTTCTACGAGGAGCATACGCAGCTTGAAAACGGTGTCGGCATGATAAGGCTTCTGGAGCGTGAGTTTGCCTCCGCCCTGAGCCTTTCCGATACGCCGGACGGAGTGCCGTTTTCCGTCGCCACGGGTACCTCCGTTGCGCCCTTCTTTGAAAAACTTGTTTTTACAGCAAAGCAAAAGTATGATAATATAGACGGAAGGGTCTATCCCATTTTAAACGACTTCTTCGGTCATCGCATAAACGTCACGGGGCTTATAACCGGGCAGGACCTCATCGCCCAGCTCAAGGGCCGCGACCTCGGCGAGCGCCTTTTCATTTCGCAGAACATGCTGCGGCGTGAGGAGCTGGATTTTCTCGATGACGTGACCCTTGAGGAAGCATCGGCGGCGCTCGGCGTGCCTATATACCCCATCGAGTCCGACGGCTTTGCACTGTGGGACGCCATCTCCGGCGACAATCTGCCGAAGGTCGTCATACCCGAAAGAAGCCCTGACAGAGAATGCTTTTACAAATACAATCAGAATTAAGGAGGCGGAAAAATGTCCAAACCTCTTGTTGCCATAGTTGGCAGACCCAACGTCGGAAAGTCGATGCTCTTCAACAAGCTCTGCGGCAAGCGTCTTTCCATCGTTGAGGACACTCCCGGAGTCACCCGTGACAGGCTGTACGCCGAATGTGAGTGGTGCGGCAGAAAATTCGACATCGTGGACACGGGCGGCATCGAACCGACCACCGACAACGAAATACTGTCATTCATGCGTGAGCAGGCGAATATCGCAATAAACGCCGCCGACGTGATAATCCTCGTCACAGACGTTCGCACCGGGGTCACCGCAGCCGACCGTGAGGTCGCAAATATGCTTTTGCGCTCCGGCAAGCCGACCGTGCTTGCGGTAAATAAGATGGACTCCACGGGTCAGCTCGACCCCGCCATCTATGAGTTTTACGAGCTTGGCATGGGCGACCCCGTCGCCGTCTCCGCCGTTCACGGTCACGGCACCGGCGATCTGCTCGACGAGTGCTCAAAATACTTCCCCCCGGAGGAGGAGCACGAAGACGAGGACGACCGCATCCGTGTCGCCGTCATCGGCAAGCCCAACGTCGGCAAATCCTCGCTCATAAACCACATCCTCGGTGAGAAGCGTGTCATCGTCGCAGATATGGCGGGCACTACCCGTGACGCCGTGGATACGGAGTTTGAGAACAAATACGGCAAATACGTTTTCATCGACACCGCCGGAATACGCAGAAAAAGCCGTGTTGACGAGCGTGTCGAGAAGTTTTCCGTCATGCGTGCGCAGCTTGCCATCGAGCGTGCCGACGTGTGCCTTATAATGATCGACGCCCGTGACGGCGTTACCGAGCAGGACACGAAGATCGCCGGCATGGCGCATGAGGCCGGCAAGGCGAGCATCATAGTCGTCAACAAGTGGGATCTCGTTGAAAAGGAGACGGGGACGCTTGAGAAAATGCGCAAAGACGTCATGCGTGACCTGAGCTTTATGAGCTATGCTCCCGTGCTGTTCATATCCGCAGTCACGGGTCAGCGCACCGACCGCATTTTTGAGCTTGTAAACTTCGTAAACGACCAGTCGCATATGCGCATCACCACGGGTATGCTCAACGACGTTCTCTCCGATGCGCAGGCAAGGGTACAGCCGCCCACCGACAAGGGCCGCCGCCTGAAGATATACTACATGACGCAGACGGGCATCTGCCCGCCGAACTTCGTCGTGTTCTGCAACAGGAAGGATCTGTTCCACTTTTCGTATCAGCGCTATCTGGAAAATCAGATTCGTGCGGTGTTCGGGCTTGAGGGTACCCCCATACGCATGGTCATACGGCAGAAGGGAGACAAGGAATGAGCTTTCTGCTGCTTGCTCTCACGGGCGCTTTTTCCTACTTCGTCGGAAGCCTCAGCACCGTTCAGATCGCCTCGCACCTCGTGTTTCACAAAAACCTGCGCAGGTATCCGAGAAGCAATCTCGGCATCACGCAGTTTTACCGTCGCTACGGCAAGGCAGGCTTTGTCGTCCTGCTGCTAATCGAGCTTATCCGTTCGCTGCTGCCAGTACTTGTCGGCGGCTGGCTTATGGGCATACTCGACTATGCCGACATAGGACGCTGCTTTGCCTTCTTCTGCCTGCTGCTCGGCACCGCATTTCCCGTTATGTACCGTTTTAAGGGCGAGGTGAGCTACTTTGCCCTCGTGTTCGGCGCAATGGCGGTAAACTTTGAGATCGGCGTCGTGCTTGCGATCATCATGCTCATTGCCTACTTTGCCACCCGCTACCCTGCCCTCGCTGAGGTCATCGCAGCCGTTTTTATGTACGGCTTTTCGATAATCACGATGGAGGGCGCTTGGGTACATACGCTGCTTCTGCTGTGTATGCTGCTCGTGCTGCTGCAAAATGCAAAGACCCTGTACCGCATAGTGACGCACAAGCAGGAGAAGTTTAAATACGTCCGTGATCTGAGCTATATGTTCGACGAAAACGAGCATTTTGCAAAAACGTCCGAAAAGCCCGAAAACGCAGGCAAGGACAGGAAAAAGTAAGCCATGTCTCTAAGACTCAAACGAATTATGACTGTACTTCTTATCATATTCGGCATCTGCCTTATAACGGCGGCGGTCTCCGCCGTCGTGTGCAGCGTTTCCGTAAAAGTCACATACTACACCGAGGCGATTTCGGGGATAGAAACGCCGTGCCGGCTCGTTGCGATAAGCGACCTGCACAGCAAGGAATACGGTGATGATAACGAACGTCTCGTCGCTCTCATTGCGGAGCAGAAGCCCGATGCGATATTCTGCATCGGCGATATGCTCAGCCGAGACGCAGACTCCGAGGATATCGAGCGCTTTGCCGCACTCGTGCGCAGGCTGCGTGAGATTGCCCCCGTGTACTACACGATAGGCAATCACGAGAATGAGTTTTACACCGCAAGGCTCTCGGACCTCAAGGCTGCGGTCGAGGACGCCGGCGGGGTGTTTCTCAACAACGAATACTCGGACGTCGAGATCGGCGGCAACCGCATCCGGCTTGTCGGGCTTTTGGGCGGCAACTCGCCTTGGCTCAGCTACTACTCGGACGACGGCGACCACGACCTCGGCGGCACCGAATATGCGTTTTTCGAGGATCTTCGCTCATGCGAGCTTCCGACCGTATACCTTGCGCACATGCCGAACATGATGATATTTTTTGAGCCGTGGGAGGAGTTCCGCATGGATCTCGTCATCAGCGGACACGTTCACGGCGGACTGTGGCGGCTGCCCTTCGTCGGCGGCGTCATATCGCCCAGTGAGGGACTGTTCCCTGAATACGATTACGGGCGCTACCGCTTCGGCGACACCGACATGATCCTCTCCTCCGGGCTGTACGGCTATGATATGATACCGAGGCTTTTTAATCGTCCCGAAATTTGCGTCATCGACCTCGTACCCGAAGAATAAGTAATAATAAAGAAAAAGCGCTCCGAAATAAAATTTCGGAGCGCTTTTGTTATGCGTTTAAAATTATGCCTTGCGGACGGAGTCGATGTGGCGGGTGAGATCGAGCATCTTGCAGCTAAAGCCCCACTCGTTATCGTACCATGCCATGAGCTTTACGAAGTTGTCGTTCAGCGCAAGACCGGCCTTTGCGTCGAAAATGCTGGTGTGCGGGTCGCTGATGAAGTCGGAGGAAACGACTTCCTCGTCAACGTACTCGATAATGCCCTTCATTGCGCCCTCGGAGGCTTCCTTGACCGCTGCGCAGATCTCCTCGTAGCTTGCGCCCTTTTCAAGGCGGCAGGTCAGGTCGACGATGGAAACGTCGGCACTGGGGATACGCATGGATGTGCCGGTGAGCTTGCCCTTGAGTTCGGGGATGACCTTGCCGACAGCCTTCGCCGCACCGGTGCTGGTGGGGATGATGTTGCCGATGCAGGAGCGGCCCAGTCTCCAGTTCTTCTTGGAGAAGCCGTCAACAACCTCCTGAGTGGCGGTGTCGGCGTGGACGGTGGTCATAAGGCCCTCGACTATGCCGAACTTATCGTTTATGACCTTTGCGAGAGGCGCAAGGCAGTTGGTGGTGCAGGATGCATTGGAAACGACCTTGATGTCGGGGGTGTACTTATCAAGGTTTACGCCGCACACGAACATGGGGGTATCGTCCTTGGAAGGACCGGACAGAACGACGACCTGTGCGCCGGCATCGATGTGAGCCTGTGCCGCCTCGGTGGTGAGGAAGGCGCCGGTGCATTCGAGAACATATTCAACGCCCATCTCGCCCCACGGAAGCTGTCTGGGATCTCTGTTGCCGACCACGGCGACCTTCTTGCCGTTGACGGTGATGGAGCTTTCGTCATACTCTACCGTACCGTTAAAGCGGCCGTGTACTGAGTCATACTTTACGCAGTAGGCGAGCTGTGCGGTGCTTTTGTCGGGGGCATTTATTGCAACGACCTCGATGTCGTCCGAAACGATGGCGGCTCTGAAAGCGAGACGTCCGATGCGTCCGAAACCATTGATAGCAACTCTGATCATATTTATTCCTCCATTAAAAAAATTTCCATAGGAATGATTGCCTTTGCCTGAATTGTATCATACAATAGGCTGTAATTGCAATATTGAGTTACATCCAAATAAAGTGCAAAAATCTTATGATTTTGGCTTTACTATTGTATATTTTGCCTGTTCTTGATAAAATTATTTATAAATAAATTATTAGGGAGAAGAAGTATGTCTGAGCGCAAAATTCCCGTTTCGGTGCTGCCGCTGCTGACGCGGCCCGTCATAATCGTCAAAAAGGAGCTTATAAGCTACATGAACCCGGCGGCGGTGTCTCTCGCCGGAAAGGACTTCACGGGAAAGCCCGCATCGCTGCTGCTTCCGTCACACCTTACGGGTACTCACGGCGGCACCTTTACGGCGACGGGCTTTATCGGCAAAAGAAACTGCGTCGTCAACGTCTGCAATACGCCGACCGAGCAATACTTCGTCCTGACCCCCTCGGCAGATGACGAGGGCATCGAAGCGGCGGCATTCGCAAGTATGCGCTCCTCCCTCGCAAATCTCAGGATATGCGGCAGTCGGCTTTCTCAACTTGCCGAGCTGCGAAAAGGCGAGCCGCTTCGCAGCTACTCGATTTCCGTAAACCGCAGCTACTACCGCATGAAGCGCAACATCGACAATTTAAATCTCGTCGATCTCATGCACCACGGGGAATACCCGCTCTGCACCGAGTCCACAGACCTCTCGCTTCTTTTTGGCGAGCTTATAAGCAGCATCGGCATACTTTTGGGGAGCGGGTCGGGCATAAGCATTGATTTTCACGCACCCGAACAGCTTTACGTCGTGGTCGACCGCTACCTTGCGGAGCTGGCGCTTTTAAACCTTCTTTCAAACAGCCTTGCACATTGCAAAAGCGGCGATCGCATAAGCGTGTCGCTGCTCAAAACCGACAAAAGCACCGTGCTTGCCGTAAACGACAGCGGCAGCGGCATAGACCCGGAGGCGCTTCCGCACATATTCGGCAACGGCGGTGAAAAGCGGCTGAGCGCCACGGCGCAGGGCGTGGGGCTTGGACTCAAGACCGTCCGTTCCATTGCCGAGCTGCACGAGGGTGCTCTGATAATCGAAAGTCGGGGCATCGGATACGGCGTTTCGGCACGTCTGATGTTTTCAAACTATGTAACCCCGTCCCGCAGGCTCAAGGCTCCGAACTCAGGCTACGAGGTCTTGGGGATGCAGGGCATACTTCAGGAGCTCAGCTCCTGCCTGCCCGACGACTGCTACAGCTCTCTCACCGACGACTGAGGTTATACGAGATACAGCTCACGCAGGCGCTCAGCTGCGGCGGTGTCCAGCCCCATTGCGTTTTCGAGGTAGCCCGCCATGCTGCCGTAAAGCCCCTCTGCCGTTTCAAACGCCGCAGCGAGGTAGCTTTCGTCGACACGGTCAAGCTCGTAGATAAAGTCCAGCTCCGCCTGCGAATCGGCATAGCGGCGGCAGCTTTCGAGAAGCCGCAGTGTTCCTGCGGCGCAGCGCTCGTTTGTGAGCAGATAGTCCTCAAATATGTCGTCACGATGCACGTTCAGCGCCGAAAGCAACAGCGCCGTGCCGACGCCGACACGATCCTTGCCCATGGTGCAGTGGTACAGCAACGCTCCGTCCCGCTCCGAGAGAAGCTCGGAAAAGAAGCTCTTGTAGTGCGCCATGGCAAACGGCGTGCCTATAAGTACGGGGTACAGCGAACGCATCTGCGCCCTGCCGTCGGAGTTTCTGGGCATGAGGCGCTTTGCCATTTTCACGGTGCGTATCGCCTCCTCGTCCTCGGTCTCCGGCTTGTCACGGCTGATGCCCTCCATCCTCGCCTCAACTATCGGACAGTGTACATAGCTCACGCCGTCAATGCTGCGGTCGGGCTTCTGCGCACGCTCGTCATCGGTGCGAAAATCGACGACGGTTTTGAGTCTTAACCCGACAAGCGTCTTTTCGTCGTCGGCGCTCAAGGCATTGAGCACGCCGCTGCGAATGAGCTTTCCGTGGGAAATCATCGCACCGTCAAGCGTTTTCATGCCGCCGAGATCTCTTGCGTTCGGCGCTCCTTCAAGTAAGTTCTTCACAGTCCGAAAAGCCTCCTTCCGTTTTCGGCGGTCAGTTTTGCGACCGTCTCCGGCTCCATGCCCTTCACCTCGGCGATCTTCTCGACGACGTATCTAAGGTTTCCGGAATCGTTGCGCTTTCCCCGCTGCGGCACGGGACTTAAATAAGGGCTGTCCGTCTCGATGAGTATTCTGTCGAGCGGGCAAGCCTTCAGCACCTCAATCGCTTTTCTGGCGTTTTTGTAGGTGATCGGGCCGTCGAAGCCGAGGTACCAGCCCCGCTTCAGCAGTATCTCCGCCATCTCGACGCTGCCGGAGTAGCAGTGGAAAACGCCCCTTAGTTCCGGGTAGTCGCATACAATATCGAGACTGTCGGCGTGTGCCTCCCTGTCGTGGACGATAACGGGCTTATTAAGCCTCAGCGCAAGCTCCGCCTGGCGGCGAAACAGCGCCTTCTGCACGTCCTTTTGGCTTGCGTCCCAGTAATAGTCAAGTCCTATCTCACCTATCGCAACGCACTTTTTATGTTCGGCAAGACTCTCCACGCTGCGGTAGTCCTCCTCTGTCAGCTTGTCGATGTCCTCCGGGTGCCAGCCCACCGCAGCGTAAACGAAGTCGAAGCGCTCGGCAAGCTCTGTCGCCTTTCGGCTGCTTATGAGGTCGCATCCGGGGTCAATTATAAGCTCCACGCCCTTTTCCGGCATGGACGCAAGAAGCGTCAGCCTGTCCTCGTTAAAGGCACCGCTGTCATAGTGCGCATGGGTGTCAAAATACATTGCATTTCCCCCGAAAAAATATTATATTTGTTATTATAACACCGTATGTCCGCCCTGCGCAAGAGCGCATACCGCAAAGGAATTTGACATGAAAGACTACTATCGCATACTCATAGACGGAATGGATACCCCGGCCGTCGTCTCCCGCATCGTCAGCGGAAAGAGCTGGACGGGTGCGGAGCTGAGCGACGGCAGCTTCGGCATCGCAATGCACACCGCCGGCAGCAGCGTCGAGCGGCTTTTTGGCAGTCTCGTGGGGCTGCCCGCCAAGGAAGCGGCGAAAAGCGTCATGAGCTGGAACTTTGAAGAAGCGAGCGAGGGCATGGCGGTAATAAACGCATTCTATAACGGCATCGGGCGCATGGAGCGTCTCGGTCTTGCCGCACCCTTTGACCGCATATGCACCAAGGGGATAGACACCGTCGGCAAGACGATTGCCTTCGTCGGGCATCTCAAGATGCCGCCCGAAACCGTCTCCGGCTGCAAGGAGCTTTACATTTTGGAGCGTGAGCCGAGGCTCGGCGACTACCCCGACTCCGCCTGCGAGTACATCCTGCCCCGCTGCGACATCGTTATCATCACAGGCTCCGCCTCGGTCAACAAGACCATGCCCAGACTCATTGAGCTGAGCCGTGGCGCCGTTACGATACTCATAGGCCCGACCGTTCCCATGTGTCCGGCGCTCAAGGAGCTCGGCATCGACCGTCTGTCAGGCATGGCGGTAAGGGACAAGGCCGGCATCATCGACTGGATGCGGCGTGAAGCCGGAAGCCCATACCCCTATGGCGAGACCTTTATGATCGTCTGAATCGGATGGGTGCGATCATATAAATCCCTTCTCCGGCAGGGTGCAGATCTGTCTGCCCAGCGCAACGGAATTCCCGAAAACCGACGCCCGCTGTATCGCCTCCGCACCGTACTTTTTGCGGATCCCGTCAACGGCGGCGTCGATTTTCTTTTGCTTTTCTAAGTTTACATAATCGTATAATATGTCAATTTGCTCCGGTGTGCTTGACGGCACAAGCTCCATTGCGCAAAGCCCCATGCTCCGCAGCGGCGTGCGATCCGTCCACGCCTGAGTCAGAAGCCGCATCCCCATGTCACGCAGCTCAAGGGTGACGTCCGTTGCGCCGAAAAGACGCATACGGTGCCGTGTCCATGTAAGCTCCTCCGTGCGCAGCGAAAGCTCTAAGCTGCGGCACATATAGCCGCCCCGACGCAGCCTCGTCCCGATGCTCTCCGCAAGGCTCAGCATGACGATCTCCGCCTGCCGGAGTGTCTCCACGTCATGGGGCAGCGTCGTGCTGTTGCCGACGGACTTCGGCGGCGGCTCGTCCCCCACCCGGCGCACCGCCGTTGTGTCGGCGCCGTTAGCGAAGGCGTGCAGCATTGGACCCGCCTTGCCCAGCACGGCGTGCAGGCTTTCGGGCGAAGCCGCCGCCAGCTCACCTATCGTCCGTATGCCCATGCGCTCAAGCTGCCGAGCCGTGCTGCGCCCGACCATGAGCATATCGGAGGCAGGAAGTCCCCACACGATGCTCTTGTAATTTTCACGGTCGATGACCGTCACGGCGTCGGGCTTTCGGTAGTCGGAGCCGAGCTTTGCGAAAATCTTGTTGAAGCTCACGCCGACGCTCACCGTAAGCCCCGTTTCCTTTTTTACCCGCCGCCGTATCTCGTGTGCGGTCTCCACGGGGTCGGGACAGGCAAGGCATCCCGTGAGGTCGAGCCAGCACTCGTCAAGTCCGAAGGGTTCGCAAAGGTTCGTGTAGTCGTAATATATGCTGCGCACGGCGTCGGCGTATTCCGTGTAGCGCTCAAAGTGCGGCAACACGATCTCAAGCTCCGGACAGAGGCGCTTTGCCTGCCATATCGCCATACCTGTCTTGACGCCAGCCTTTTTTGCAATATCGTCTTTGGATAACACTATCCCGTGCCGCAGCTCAGGTGCGCCGCAGACCGCAAAGGGTCTGCCGCAAAGTCTCGGTTCAAACAGCCGCTCTATGCTCGCATAGCAGGAGTTTATGTCCGAATGAAGTATCGCTCTATCCATGATATTCTCCTCAAAAGATACTAAACGCAGTATAACTCCCTTTTGCGGACATGTAAAGATGTTTTTTCTCTTTTTAAGATATTTTTAGGGCTTGAAATTTTGCCGAATATATAGTATAATCATAATTGAAAGTGAGGCGTTGCGTTATGGATATAGGTAAAAAGCTGTGTGAGCGGAGGCGTGAGCTCGGTCTTTCACAGGCGGAGCTTGCCGAAACGCTCAAGACCTACGGGGTGAACGTCACCAATCAAGCGATATCCAAATGGGAGAACGGCAGCACCTTGCCGAGCGCCGTTCAGTTTCTCATGCTCTGCCGTGCGCTCAGGATAAGCGACATCGCCGGAGAGTTCATGCCGGAGGGTGGCGGCTTTCTTTCGGAGCTCAATGCGGCGGGGCGCAGAAAGGCGACGGAGTACATTCAGCTTCTGCGTGACAGCGGCAAATACTCCCTCAGTCCGGAGCCGGTTAAGAGCAGCCGCAGTCTGCCGCTGTATTCTCTTGCGGTCTCCGCAGGCACGGGGCAGTTTCTCGACAGTGAGCATTACGACATGACCGAGGTCGGTCCCGAAGTGCCGGACAGTGCCAACTTCGGAGTCCGTGTTGCGGGCGACAGTATGGAGCCGAGATTCCACAACGGTCAGACCGTGTGGGTCAGTCAGCAGCACAGTCTGATGACGGGCGAGATCGGCATTTTCCTCTACGACGGCTGCGCTTATCTAAAGCAGCTTGCCGCAAAGGGCGAGCATCTCGTGCTGCACTCCTTAAATCCCGATTACTCCGACATTGTCATATCCCCGGAGCTGCCCTTGCGTGTACTCGGAAAGGTCATTGCATAAGAAATTACGCCGAAATAAGTAAAACGCTTTCGCCATAGACGAAAGCGTTTTACTTATTCATCACTTTTTCATCACTTTTTGCGGCGCAGACTGCGTACGGCAAAGCCCAAAATGCAGCCCAAAAGCACGAGACTTGCCACGCCTCCGACGAAGGTGGAGTACACGCCGACACCGAACAGGTCGTTGATGCTTACGGGCGTGCAGAGCAGGTACAAGACCACAAGTCCGAGCGCCAGAAACAGCACGCTGCGCTTATTTTTAAGTCCCAGCGCCGCATAAACACCGAGTGCCGAAAACGCAAAAAACGTAAACAGCACAGGCAACGTCAGCGGCATGGTATACCATGTTTTCAAAATGAAGAGCATGAAGATCACCTCTGATATTCTCAGTCCTCCATCGCACGCAGGAACTTCGGCAGAATGCCGATGCCATCCGTACGGTGCGGGGGGAGCTGATATATATCGTGTCCGGGGTAGTCATTGCCCTCGATGAGCAGAGGACCGTTGTCGGTGACGCACACGTCCCAACCGACGATGCCCACCTGCGGCACGACCTGTCCCGCCTTCTTCACAAGCTCCGTGACCTCATCCCAAAGCGGAACCCTAAAGCCCTTTATCGGCACGCCGGTCATAGGATGCACCTCATGCAGAGCGCCGCTTTTGTCGAGCGCCGGGTAGATGATGCGGCCGCAATCCTCCTCAATCGGCACGACCATACCGCCGTTGTTGAAGTTATCGACATACTTTCCGTTACCGATGCGCAGGTAGGCAGCGACAACCTTTGTGCTGCCGCCGTGGGTGAAGGTGATCACACGGCAGGTGTTTACGGAGTTCGGGTGCAACTCCATAAGCGCCTTGTGCTGCACAACGCACTCCTCAAGGATGAGCGGCCCCATCGACTTGAGATGCTCATAAAGGTCGCCCTCAAACTCGGCGGCATTTATCTTTTCTATGCCCTTACCGCACATTCCGTCCGTGGGCTTTGCCATGAAAACGGGGTGCTTTGCCGTAAACTCCGAGAGCGCCTCCCTATCGGCGGTTCCCATATCGAGCCAGTCACGGTGCATAAATTCGCCGAAATTCTCGGCAAACTTGAGCTTGTCCTCGATCTCCGGCATATACTTGGGGTCGTTGTAGCGCTTAATGAATGCGTTGTTTTTGCCCCTCGTGAGGATGGTCTTGCGCTGGCTGCGGTTGAGATCGTACATCTCAAACAGCCAGTAATCCATATATCCCGCCTGATAGACGATGCCGCAATATACCATGTCAAGGAATATAAAAAGACGGCATTTGCCCGACTTTTCATGCACCTCGTCAATTTTTCTGAACATCTGACGGTAGTTCATATCGAGGATGCGGCTTATAAAATACTTGAGCTTCGACATAGAGAGCCTCCTTTCGGCGCATGGTATTGTACCACACGGCGCCGCAAATTACAAGAAAATGTCCCCGGCTCGGTCTGACCGAACCGGGGACTTAAGCTTTCCGTCAGAGAGCCGCCTTTGCCTTCTCACAGAGTGCGGTGAAAGCAGCGGGCTCGTGGATAGCGGTCTCGCTGAGCATCTTGCGGTTCATATCGATGCCGCAGAGCTTCAGACCGTGCATGAAGGTGGAGTAATTCATGCCGTTTGCCTTGCATGCTGCGCTGATACGGGTGATCCAAAGCTGACGGAAGTCTCTCTTCTTCTGCTTGCGGCCGACGTATGCGTAACGGCCGGACTTCATCATCTGCTGGTTTGCCATCTTGTAGTGGCGGGACTTGTTGCCCCAGTAGCCCTTTGCAAGACCGAGGATCTTATTTCTATGTTTGCGGGTCATCATTGCGCCCTTAACTCTTGCCATTTGTCATTTCCTCCTATTCGTAGCCTTACGCTTATTTGTAAGGGATCATCTTTTTGATGGTTGCTTCGTTAGTTACGTCAGCAATTGCGCCGGAACGCAGACGACGGCAGCGCTTGGTGTCCTTCTTGGTGAGGATATGGCTCTTAAAAGCATGAGCACGCTTTACTTTACCGGTCTTGGTGAGATTGAATCTCTTCTTAGCACCGCTGTGGGTCTTAAGTTTTGGCATGGTAATTTCTCCTTCCGTATGATGGCTGCTTGCAGCCTAATTAACAGGCAAGCCTGTAATATACCGATTATTCTTTCCCGCTCTCGTCAGCCTGAGCTTCGGCTGCTTTCTTTGCAGCTTCCTTCTGCGCCTTCTTGATCGCAGCGGCGGACTTGGGTGACAGAAACATCGACATGTTGCGGCCCTCAAGCTTAGGCTCCTTGTCGAGGTTTGCGATCTCACCGCACTTTGCGGCAAAGTCACGCAGCAACGTTTCGCCGATGTGAGTGTGCGCCATTTCTCTGCCTCTGAAGCGGATGGACACCTTCACTCTGTCGCCGTCGTTTAAAAACTTCTGCGCATTCTTGAGCTTCGTGTTAAAGTCATTTGCGTCTATATTGGGTGACATACGCACCTCTTTGACTTCCATGACACGCTGATTCTTCTTGGCTTCCTTTTCCCTCTTTGCCTGCTCGAAGCGGAACTTGCCGTAGTCCATGATCTTGCAGACGGGGGGCTTTGCGGCAGGCGAGATCTTTACGAGGTCCAGCTCTCTTTCCTCTGCGATCTTAAGAGCCTCCTCAGCCGACATTATACCGAGCTGCTCACCCGTATCGCCGATAATTCTCAGTTCCTTGTCAAGAATCTCCTCGTTGATCTCGTAGTTAACGTTTGCTATTGTAAAACACCTCCAAAACGAAAAAAACGGACGCCTTCGGCATCCGCACGCAAAAACCCCGCAAAAATCGGGATCCTATTGACCGGGATGCGCCGTTTGCGATCCGGTGATGAGGGCGGACACCGCTCATACTTCATTTTCAGCCCTATAAATATACCAGCATGCGCCCCGTCTGTCAAGTATTTTTTCCTCCCACAGAAATATTTTTCCGCAGCGAGGAGCAAAATACCGACGGTGATGTATTTTTTGGGGGGCAGATATGCCCCCCGGTACTCGTTTTTTTGCTTTTGCTGTCCGCTCCGGCGCTTGCGCTGTGCGGACTTATAAAAATCCGCTTCGGACTTTAGCAGCTTTCGTCGGGAGTGCCGCTTTCGGCTTCAAGCTGCATCGCAAGCTTCACGATGCGGCTGGTGCCGAGACGCTCGGCTCCGAGGGCGATGAAGTCCTCGGCGTCGGCAAGCGAGGCTATGCCGCCGGCGGCCTTGACCTTGACGTGTTCGGGAGAATATCTGCGAAGCAGCTCGACGTCCTCCCTTGTGGCTCCTCCCTTGGAAAAGCCGGTGGAGGTCTTTATAAAGTCCGCTCCGCTTGCGCCGACGATGCCGCAAAGCCTGATCTTTTCCGCCTCGGTAAGCAGGCAGCACTCGATGATGACCTTGAGGATCTTGCCCTCACACGCCTTGCGCACGGCGACAATATCCTCCGCAACCTTGTCCCAGCAGCCGTCCTTGACCATGGAGAGGTTTATCACCATGTCGATCTCGTCGGCACCGTTTTTTACGGCGTCGGCAGCTTCAAAGGCTTTGGCGGCGGTGGTCATATAGCCGTTTGGGAAACCTATGACGGTGCATATTTTCATCTTGTCTCCGGCATAGCGCTTTGCGCCCGCAACATGGCAGGGCGGGATACATACGGAGGCGCAGCCGTACTTCACCGCCTGATCGCACAGCGCCTTTATCTCGTCGGAGCCGCAATCTGTGCGAAGCAGGGTGTGGTCGCATATTCTGAGTATCTCTTTAATATCCATGATGCAATTTCCTTTCGTTTTAGGTCTGGGAAGCTTCACTCTGGGAATTATACCGCAAACGGGCGGCATATTCAAGCGCTCACCTCTAATATACTTTGACAAAACGACGAATTGAAGCCCAGCGGCGGGCTTTATCATGGAGGTAAGCAATGGACGAAAACGTAAGCAGCAATCTCGCCGTACTGTGCGGCACCGTCGCTGCGGCGCCGGTGTACTCTCACAGCAGCCGAAGCGAAAGCTTTTACACCTTCCCGCTTGAGATCATGCGGCTGTCCGGCACTGCGGACAGAATAAACGTCATTCTGCGCAGTGAGCTTTTGGAGAGCCTTGAGGTGAGCTGCGACGAAAAGCTTCGTGTTATCGGGGAGCTTCGCTCCTTCAACAACAAAAGCGGCGAGGGGGCAAAGCTCGTTATAAGCGTGTACGCAAAAGAGCTATCCTTCTGCGGCGACGAGGACGAAAACCGTATACGGCTCATCGGCACGCTGTGCAAAAAGCCGAAGCTCCGCAGCACCCCGATGGGGCGTGACATCTGCGATCTGATGCTTGCGGTAAATCGCAAATACGGCAGAAGCGACTACCTGCCGTGCATCACATGGGGTCTAAAGGCACGGGCGGCGGCGGAATTGGACGTCGGCACCGTGGTGGAGCTTGAGGGGCGGATACAAAGCCGCAGCTACATAAAGCTCATCGACGAGCAGCCTGTCGAAAAGACGGCGTTTGAGGTCTCCGTCACCGAGATAGCGGAGATATAGTCAGCGCCGCTCGGGGACGATCTCAATCCAGTAGCCGTCGGGATCCTGAATGAAATAGATGCCCATGGCGGGATTCTCATAGCAGATGCAGCCCATTTCTGCGTGCCTTGCGTGCGACCTCTCAAGGTCGTCCGTCGTAAACGCAAGGTGAAACTCCTCGTCGCCGAGATCATAAGCCTCGCTGCGGTCACGCAGCCATGTAAGCTCAAGCGAAAAATTGCTCACACCGTCGCCGAGATATACGAGCTTAAAAGAGCCGTCGGCGGCGGTCTTTTCACGCACCGGCGAAAGTGAGAGCGCCTCTGCGTAAAAGCGCAGGCTGCGCTCAAGGTCGAGTACGTTAAAGTTAAAATGGTTGAATTTAAACATGATATCACCTCAACATTGAGTATATAATTATTTCCCGCTCCTGTCAAAAAGATGTTGGAATCATCGGCGTTTGCGTATATAATGTAGCTATCTATACAGAGATATGGGAGAAACGCCATGTATTCAGAGCTTACGGAAAAATACATACCGAAGGACGACGTATATCTCTTCAACACGGGAAAGGCGGAAAAGGCGTGGCTTCTTTTCGGCTGCCGCTACATCCCGGAGCTTGAGGCGCACCGCTTCACGGTTTGGGCGCCGAACGCCGAGGCGGTCTCCCTTGTCGGCGACTTTAACTCGTGGGATCCCGAGGCTGCGCCCATGGAGCGCTGCGGCACGCTGTGGTGCTGCTTTGTCCCGGGCCTCAAAAACGGCGATCTGTACAAATACTGCGTAAAGCAAAAGGGCGGCAAAAGAGTCTTTAAATCAGACCCCTTCGCCCGATACTCGCAGTCGGGACTGAATACCGCCTCGATCGTCTGGGAGCCGTCGCACAAGTGGTCGGACGCAGACTATATGTGCCGTCGGGCAGAGCGTGACCCCTTTACCTCGCCTATGAGCATTTACGAGCTGCACCTCGGCTCATGGCGCATCCCCGGCGGGAGGGACACCCCCGACTACGAAGGCATTGCGCCGGAGCTTGCGGAATACTGCAAGTCGATGGGCTACACGCATATTGAACTGCTGCCGCTCACCGAGTATCCCTTCCCCGGCTCGTGGGGCTATCAGGTCACGGGCTACTACGCTCCCACCGGGCGCTACGGCGACCCCGACGGCTTTGCCCGCTTTGTTGACGTCATGCACGAAAACGGCATCGGCGTCATCATGGACTGGGTCCCCGCCCACTTTCCGAGGGACGAGCATGGGCTTGCCATGTTCGACGGTACGCCGCTGTTTGAGTGCAAGGAGGAGCGCATGGCAAGTCATCCCGAATGGGGCACGCTCATCTTCGACTACGCCATGCCCGAAGTGCAGAGCTTTCTAATATCCTCCGCCTGCCTGTTTTTCGACCTGTACCACATTGACGGCATCCGTGTCGATGCGGTAAGCTCGATGCTGTACTTAAACTACGGGCGCAAGCCCGGCGAATACACCCCGAACCGCTACGGCGGCGACATAAATCTTGCGGCGGTCGATTTTCTGCGCAAGCTCAACACCGCCATACTGACAGGCTTCCCCGGCGCAATCACCGTCGCCGAGGAAGCCACCGCCTACCCGATGGTGACGATGCCGCCCTCAGACGGCGGTCTGGGCTTTTCCTTCAAGTGGGACATGGGCTATATGCACGACACCCTCGACTACTTCTCCTCCGACCCGCTTTTCCGCAAGGGGATGCACGAAAAGCTCACGTTTTCCATGATGTACGCCTTTTCCGAAAACTTCATCCTCGCCTACTCGCACGACGAGGTGGTACACGGCAAGCGCTCCATGCTGGACAAGATGTACGGCAGCTACGAGCAGAAGTTTGCCCAGCTCCGCACCCTGTACGGCTTCCAATTTGCCCATCCCGGCAAAAAGCTCGGCTTCATGGGTTCGGAGTTCGGTCAGTTCATCGAATGGAACTACAAACAGGAGCTTGACTGGCTGCTGCTCAAATATCCCTCTCACGACAGCCTGCGTGAATACTGCCGTGCGCTGAATTTCTTCTATGCCGAAAATCCGGAGCTTTACGAAATCGACAAGTCGTGGGACGGCTTTAAGTGGCTGAACGTCGATGAAAAGGCGCTGAGCTGCATCGCATTCATGCGCAGCGGCACGAGCAAGACACGGCACATAGTCTGCGCCTGCAACTTTATTCCCAACGAAAACCCGCATTTTACAGTCGGGCTTCCGTCCGACGGCGAGCTGCGTCTTTTGCTTTCAAGCGACGAGCCCCGCTTCGGCGGCAGCGGTAACAAAACACCGTCCTGCGTTCCGGCAAAAAGCGAGGGCTTCGGCGAATTCCCGTACGGTGCCGTGCTGTCGCTTCCGCCGCTGAGCTGTCTGTACTATGAATTTATTCCGTTTGAAAGGAGCGACACCGATGAAAAAGGAGTTTAAGGATCTGCTTCAAAGCAAGGGCAGAACGGAGCTTCCGAAGGTTCTGCTCGCCTCCGCCGAGTGTGCGCCGCTGAGCAAGACCGGCGGTCTTGCCGACGTTGTGGGGACGCTTCCCAAGTCCCTTGCAAGGCTCGGCATCGACGCACGGGTCATAACCCCCTACCATCGCTGCATAAAAGAAAAATACTCCGACCGCACGGAGCATCTTTTTGAGTTTTATGTAAACCTCGGCTGGCGCAGGCAATACTGCGGCATTGAGTATCTGGAGCTTGACGGCGTGAAGATATATCTCGTTGATAACGAGTTTTACTTCGGTGACCGCATATATAAAGGCGGCTATGAGGAGGGCGAGCAGTACGCCTTCTTCTCCAAGGCTGTGCTTGACGCTCTGCCGAACCTCGGCTTTTGCCCCGACATTCTTCACTGCAACGACTGGCACACCGCCATGATCCCCATGCTCGCCAAGACCGTCTATGGCGGTACGCAAGGCTCACTGCGTTTCCTTCTGACCATACACAACATTGCGTATCAAGGAAAATTCGGCTTTGACTATGTTCAGGATCTGCTCGGCATCGACAGCAAATACTACACACCCGAGTTCATGGAGCTTCAGGGCTGTGCAAACTTCCTCAAGGCGGGCTGTATTTTTGCCGACCGCATAAACACCGTAAGCCCGAACTACGCCGAGGAGATAAAAACCGCCTACTTCGGCGAGGGGCTTGAGGGCATACTCTCCGCCCGCTCCGCCGAGCTGTCCGGCATCATAAACGGCATTGACCTTTCGGTCTACAACCCCCATTCCGACCCGCTCATCCCCGCCCGCTACGACAAGGGACATTTGCAGCGCAAAGAATTATGTAAACTTGCTCTGCAAGAGCGTGTCGGACTTGAAAGGCGTCCCGGCGCTCCCCTTTTTGTCATGGTGACGAGAATGACGGAGCAGAAGGGCTTTGACCTCATAGAGCGTATGCTCGACGAGCTGATGCTCTACAACGATATGCAGTTCATGCTCCTCGGCACGGGCGACCGCCGCTACGAGGACTTCATGCGGCTTGCGGAAAAGCGCTACCCCGGCAGGCTGTGTGCGTACATCGGATACAGCGAGGAGCTGAGTCATCTTGTTTACGCCGGCGGCGACTTCTACCTCATGCCCTCACGCTTTGAGCCGTGCGGGCTGTCGCAGATGATCGCAATGCGCTACGGCACCCTGCCCGTCGTGCGTGAGACCGGCGGTCTGCGTGACTCCGTTAAGCCGTACAACCGCTACACCGGCGAAGGGACGGGCTTTTCCTTTGCGGACTTCAATGCGCACGAAATGAAGGATGCCGTGCTGCTTGCTCTCGATTGCTACCGCTCCCCCGAAGTCATGCGCTCGCTCCGGCGTCAGGCGATGGAGGCGGACTTCGGCTTTGACGGCAGCGCCTGCGAATATGCGAGGCTCTACATATGGATGCTTTAAGACGCAGGGTGCTGACCTACGGCGGCTACGACGAGCTGTGGTCGGACGATTACCGTCTGCGCATACGCTATCACCGTCCGAGGGAGTATTACCTCCGTCTCGTAAACGGTGTGTGGGAGCCGGAGGATACGGTACACCCATTCATGACGCAGTACCTCCGTTCTGCGGCGGTCTTTGCCTGCGCCGCCGAAAGGTGTGCCGACATACACGACATCTGCGAATATCTGAGTGATTGCGAAGCTCTTCTGCCGGAGGAGCTTCTGCGTCTTTTGCTCGATGACCGGGGGCTTTCGATGGACGAGGCGATGCGCCTTGTGATAAAGACCTTCGGCAGGGCGCTGAAAAACATCGGTGACCACGATTTTCTTTTCGATATGCAGCCCCGCACCGCCGCTCTGACGAAGGTTCTTAAAGACGAGCTTCCGAAGTATATCCTCCACGAGCCGTATGATGCAAGCTATCGCTCGCCCCTCGGCGCAGTCGAGTGCGGAAGCGAGATCCGTCTTTCCGCCTGCGCCTTCGGCGGGGAGACCCCGAAGCTGCAACTTGACTGCGGCGATGCACACCTTGAGCTTGAGCCGCAGGGCGGCGATTTCGACTTCCGCTTTACCCTAAGCACGAGCGGCGACTGGCGCTACCGCTTTGTATCCGGCAGGGGCAAAAGCGAGGAGGCACGCCTCACCGTGTACAAAAAGGGCTTTGTCACCCCCGATTGGGCGAAGGGCAGGGTCATGTATCAGATATTCCCCGACCGCTTCGGCTTCGGCGACTGCGCTCAGGGCATCGAATACCATCGCAGCCTCGGTCAGACCCCGGAGCTGCACGGGAGCATCGCAGACCCCGTGCGCTGGCGGGCACGCAGCTTTGAATCCGACTATGCGCCCGACGATTTCTACGGCGGCACCCTCGACGGCATCCGCAAAAAGCTTCCGTATCTGCGCTCCCTCGGCGTCGGGATCATCTACCTAAACCCCGTCGTCGAAGCGAGATCGAACCACCGCTACGACTGCTCCGACTACACGAAAGTAGACCCCATTCTCGGCAGCGTTGAGGATTATGTAAACCTATGTGCCGAAGCGAAGCGCCTCGGCATTGAGGTGATCTCCGACGGCGTGTTCTCGCACACGGGCGCAGACAGCGTATATTTTAACCGCTACGGCTCATACCCCTCGCTCGGCGCATGGCAGAGCGAGGCATCGCCCTACCGCAAGTGGTACGAATTCGGCGATTATCCGCAGGGCTACCGCTGCTGGTGGGGCTTCCGTGAGCTGCCGGAGGTACGGGAAAGCGACCCCGACTGGCAGGACTACGTCATAAGCGGCGACGACGCCATTGTGAAGCTTTGGCTGCGCAGGGGCGCTTCCGGCTGGCGGCTCGACGTTGCGGACGAGCTTCCCGACGATGTTCTGGAGCTTATCCGGCGTGCCGCAAAGGCGGAAAAGCCCGATTCGCTCATTATCGGCGAGGTCTGGGAGGACGCCGTCTCCAAGGTGAGCTACGGCAGCGCCCGCAACTATGCCCTCGGCTACTCGCTCGACAGCGTGATGAACTACCCCTTCCGCAAGGCGGTGACGGACTTTGTGCTGTCGCATTCAAGCTCCTTCCGTCTGCGTGACTTTCTCCTGTCGCAGAAATTCAACTACCCGAAGCCCATGTACGACTGTCTTATGAACCTCCTCAGCTCGCACGACGTTGAGCGCCTGCACACGCTGCTCTCCATCGGCGTCGGCGTTGCCGACATGAGCCGCCCTCGGCAGGCGGAGCTGTGCCCTACGCCGGAGCAAAGCGAGCACGGCACACAACTGCAAAGGCTTGCCGCCGCCATCCAATACAGCGTTCCCGGCATCCCCTGCCTGTACTACGGTGACGAGGAGTGTCTCGACGGCGGACGTGACCCGTTTAACCGTGCGCCGTTTGAGCCGCAAAAGCGCGGGCTTTACTCCTACTACGCAAGGCTCGGCGAGCTTCGGCGCCTCCACCCTGCGCTCATGCACGGAGACATGGAGCTTTGCTGCCCCTCCGAGGATGTCATTGAAATTCACCGCAAAACGGAGTCGGAAACGCTCGTCTGCGTCGTAAACCGCTCTCGCTGCGATCTTGCGCTCGGCTTTGCGGGAGCACCGCTTTTGGGCATCGGCACCGCTTCCCTGCTCCCCGCCATGTCTGCGGAGCTGTATCTGCTTATACCGGGTTTGACAGTCTGAAAATACCGCTGTGATCATACGATCGCAGCGGTATTCAGCGTGTCAAAAAAAGTCATGCCTTAGATTTACAATATAAGTGCAACAGTAAAAAGAGGCGGACTCATAGTGAGAAATCTCCTAAAATGGTGTTTGCGGACAACCGGAAGGAGGGTCACGCTATGAGCCACTGCAAACACCTTACCATAGAAGAACGGGAAAGTCTATACCTTGGTATAAATCAAGGA
>CAVFTS010000019.1:0-35666 GCA_963625655.1 Oscillospiraceae bacterium | reverse complement strand
ATCATCAAGGCAAAGCCCGCAGCGGCAAAGGGCCAGTACATCAAGTCCTGCGTCACCGCTTCCACCATGGGCCCCGGCATCAAGATCAACGCCCAGAAGCAGCTTTAATCCGCATCCCGGTGCAGGCTGCGGCTACGCCCCCGTAAGTTATGAGTTGTTTTTGTTGTAAATTACAGGAGGTATATTATGTCGTTTTTTACCATACCCATCTCGGATGAAGTAACGACGGTCGTTTCCTCTAAGGGGATGACAACCGTAGTTAATGACGGTTTTACCTGCTTCGGCTTCGGAGATGACGTTCCCGTCGTCCTGCCGCAGAAAAAGCGTAAATCGGTCATTGCACCGCAAACAAAAAAGCACAAATAAGCCGAAAAAAGCTCCGTCAGGCGACGGAGCTTTTTTCGGCTTATCTTACTCACTTTTCGGAGATATGCACCTCAAGATGCTCGTAGCTCATGATAATGCCGTGCCTTTCGAAGCTTTGGCGCACAAGCTCGTTGAGCGCAAAATACACTCCCCAGTAGTCGGCGCTTTTGCACCACACACGCAGGGCATATTGCACGTCGCTTGCGTTGTAGGCGCTTATCCCCACGAAGGGCGCCGGGTCTTTTGATACCCTCTCGTCCGACTGCGCCGCCTCAATGAGGGCGGCAAAGACGCTTTCGGTCGTACAGCCGTAATCTGCGCCATAGCTCATATCCACACGCCGCAGCTCCTCGGAGCTGTAATTTTCTATCTTCGCCGAGGTGACGTCGCCGTTAGGTACGCTTATGACCTTGTTGTCCGGGGTAAGCAGCACCGTGTAAAACAGTCCGATGGAGCGCACCGTTCCGGCGCAGCTTCCAAGCTCGACATAATCTCCGACGACGAAGGGCTTCGTCGCAAGCAGGGTTATGCCCGAAAACAGGTTGGCGAGAAGCCCCTGAATGGACAGCGACAGCGCAAGTCCCACAACGCTTATGAGCGCCACGAGGCTCGTCACCGGAATCCCGAGGGCGTCTGCGATGATAAGCGCCGCAATTATCCACAGCACCGCCTTGACTGCGGATGTCAGGAAGCTTTTAAGACTCGCCTCCATGCGGCTTTTGCCGATGAGCTTCCTCGCCGCCTTATTCAAAAAGCGTATCACTATGTAGCAGAGAACAAATATCAGCAATGCCGACAGCAGCGGCCCGAAGGACAGATCACCGAGTCTTATACTCGACAGCTTATCGAAAAATTCAGTCATGTCTGTCACCCAGCTTCAGCTCGGTGCATTTGCCCGCACCGAATTCCTTTTCCATCTCCGCCTTGTAGACGGGGAAGTAATCCGTCGGCATGAGCGACTGCACGCAGCCGGCAAAGCCGCCGCCGTGTACACGCCATGCGCCCTTGCCCCGCAGCAGCCTTTCGGACAGCTCAAGTCCTCGTTCGAGCTTGCGGTCGTTGGTCGCACTGGTGACGATGTTGTTGAGGTAGCGCTCCGACGATCTGCCCGACTCGTTCATCAGCCGCATATACTCCTCGCCGTTTCCGGAGATGAGAGCGTCACGCATGGCGGGAACACGGTCGTTCTCGTCGAAAAAGTGCTTTGCACGGCGCACGGGACGATCCGCCGTATCCCAACGGCGGGAGCGGAATTCTTCGGGATTGACCTCGCCGAGCAGCTCCTTGCCGAAGAAGCTCGCCACAAGGCGCATATCCGCCGGGATGCGTGCATACGAGGTGTCAAGTCCGGCATGACTGCCGCCGGTGTCGGTGAGACACAGCGTCAGCCCCATGCGGGAAAAGTCCGCATTCACGGGGACTATCTCGTTCGTAAGAAAATCGACGTAGACCGCCCTGCCGAGTGCGCAGGCAAGCTGATCCATAAGTCCGCAGGGCTTGCCGAAGTGCAGGTTCTCCGCCTGCTGCGCCACTCTTGCGATTGCGACCGGCTCCAGCTCTCCGTTGTTGAACAGCTCGTTGAATATCCTTGCGATAAGCACCGAGTACGCAGCAGAGGAGCTGAGTCCCGATCCGGAGGAAAGCGTGCTGCTTATGACGGCGTCAAAGCCGCCGAAGCTTGCGCTCAGGTCAAATATCGCACAGGCGACGCCCCGAACCAGCGCCTTGGAGGAGCCGAACTCCTCCGGATGCACGTCAAGATCCGTGAGCTTCACCTCGATGTCGGGGAAGCCCTCGGATTTTATTCTGACGATGTTCTCATAATTCGGCGTCACCGCAGCGTGCAGTCCCTTGTCCACCGCCGAGGCGAGGATGCGCCCCTTCTGATGGTCGGTGTGATTGCCCGCAAGCTCGGTTCTGCCGGGCGAAAAGAATTTTTTCATAAAACTCTCCGTTTCCGCTTGGCGGATCACTTTCTCGCCAACGCCTTTTCTGCGGCGGCGCAGACCGCCTCGGCATCGAGTCCGTACTTGTGCAGCAGCTCGCCGTAGGGAGCGGACTCCGTAAACACGTCCTGTATTCCGACAAACTCCGTGGGAACGCCGCAGGCGTTGTGTGCCAGCACCTCGGCAACGGCAGAGCCGAGACCGCCGAACACGTTATGCTCCTCGGCACAGACTATGGCTCCCGTCTCACGGGCGCAGCGCACGATAAGCTCGGCGTCGATGGGCTTTATCGAATACATATCGACGACACGGACGGAAACGCCCTTCTTTTCAAGAAGCTCTGCCGCCTCGATCGCCTTGTGTACCATGATGCCGCAGGCGATGACCGTAAGATCGCTGCCCTCACGGACGACCGCACCCTTGCCAAGCTCAAAGCCCGCATCCTCGGCGTAGAGGTCGGGGTACACGTCACGGCTCAGACGCAGGTAGAAGGGGCCGTAGGTCTCGGCGGCAAACTTCGTCGCCCAGCGGGTGGAATTTGCGTCGGACGGAACGATGACACGCATATTCGGCAGCGCACGCATAACGGCGATGTCCTCGGTCGCATGATGGCTTGCGCCGTCGAGAGCGTCGCTCATGCCGCAGTAGGCTCCGCCGAACTTGACGTTCAGGTTTGCGTAGCAGATCTGATCTCTTGCGGAGATGAGACCGAGCGAGGTCAGAAACACAGTGAAGGTGTTCACGAAGGGTATCTTGCCGACGGTGGACATACCCGCAGCCGTGGCGACCATGTTCTGCTCGGCGATGCCCATGTTGAAGAATCTGTCGGGGTGCGCCTTTCTGAAGATGGCGCTTTTTGTGGAGCCGGAAAGGTCTGCGTCGAGTACGACGATGTTCTCGTTGTCGTTTCCAAGCTCCGCAAGCACGGTGCCGTAAACCTCTCTTATCGCCTTAGCCATTTACACTACCTCCCAGCTCTTCCATTGCAATTTTAAAGCTCTCGTCGTCTATCGCCTTGCCGTGCCAGGTGTTTTTGCCCTCCATGAAGGAGACGCCTTTGCCCTTTACGGTGTTTGCGATGACGACCGTGGGTGCGCCCACGGCGCCGTCTGCGACGCTTATGCAGAAGTCCAGCGCTTCAATGTCGTGGCCGTCGCATTCAAGCACCGTCCAGCCGAAGCTCTCCCACTTTGCGGCAAGGTCGCCCAGCGGCATTATCTCGTCGGTCGTGCCGTCGAGCTGTACCTTGTTGTAGTCCACGACGGCGATAAGGTTATCGAGCTTAAACTTTGCGGCGCTCATTGCGGTCTCCCAGATGACGCCCTCGTTCAGCTCTCCGTCGCCGAGTATGGCGTAGACCTTTGCGGGGGAGGCGCTCAGCTTCAGCGCCATTGCCATGCCCTGTGCGGCGGGGAAGCCCTGTCCGAGCGGGCCTCCGGGCATTTCGACGCCGGGGCAGTGGAGATTGGGGTGTCCCGCAAGACCTCCCATGCGGCGCAGAGTGCTCATCCTCTCGACGGGGAAAAAGCCCTTCTCCGCAAGGTTGCGGTACAGCATCGGGGCGGCGTGACCCTTCGAAAGCACAAGGCGGTCACGGTCGGGGTCTGTGGGGTTCTCGGAGCTCAGATTCATATGCTCCTGATAGAGATAGGTCAGTATCTCGCAGACGGAAAGGGAGCCGCCGGGGTGACCGGACTGAGCGCCGTGAATGGCGGTCAGCACGTCTATCCTGAAGCGGCGGCAAAGCTCGTTGAGTTCGGCAATGCGTTCGGCAGTCAAGGCCATGTTAATTATCCTCCGAGTAGATATTATTACAATTTTAATATAAAACAATCGCCGCACAAAGTCAATCGGCGACGCTTTCGGTTCGGCAAAAAGCTTTTAATTTTTGCGCAAGCGGCAGCGGTTTTGCCGTAATGCGCTTTTGTGCGGCGCAGATTTTTTAAAACTCGGCAAAAGTTTTTGAAAAGCTCTTTACAAAATCAAAAAACGGTGCTATTATATGCTACGTTAGTTAATTAACTAACCATAGTTGTGCAGATTTTTTTCTTTCTGTTTTTCTTTATCTTTATTTTCGGCAAAAAGCTCCGCTTCTCGGCGGGGCTTTTTGCTTTACTCACGGCTCTGCACCTTCGAGGGAGGTGCAGAGCCGTGAGACCGGAGCTTGTTTTACACCGCCGTGAGACGGATCGGTGTAGGCCCGAAACGCAAAGAAGTCCCGATGAATAGTCGGGACTTCTCAGTGTTTGCCGCCTTACACGACAGCTTCTTCCTTAACCGATTTTTCCGCTTGGAGGCGGTTGAGCTTCGCAACGAAGCGGCGGAGCTTTGCCTGCTCAAGCTTCCAATACACCGTGCGCACGGGCGGACATATCGTCATAAGCACCTTGCCGAGCGCAAACAGCGGGCAGGGCGAGACCTTCTTTTTGCCCTTTTCCATGCCCTTCACCATCTTCATCGCAACGACCGTGGGGCGCTGTACGGGGAAGGGCTTTTCAAACTGCACTCCGTCCGCTGCGACCTTGAAGAAGTTGGTATCGGTCGCAACCGGGTACAGGCAGGTGAGCTTCATGTTCGACGGCATCTCAAGCCGTATGCCCTCCTGGAAGCCCTGAAGTCCGAATTTCGACGCCGAGTACAGCGCATAGCCCGGCATTGCCATGGTACCGATTGCCGAAACGGTGTAGCAGAGGTGACCGGGACGACCCTTCAGATGGTGCATATACTTCACATATGTGTACGCCGGAGAGAGGGTGTTCGTGTCGAATATTGCCTTTAAGCGATCCCAATCCTCGTAATCGTAAAGCTCGTAGTAGGGGAAGCCCGCATTGTTATAGTAAATGTCTATCTTGTCAAACAGCTCCTCCGCCTTGGCAAAGACGGAGTCGACGCCCTCCTTGGTCGAAAGGTCTGCGTCGAAGACGATGACGTTTTCGCCGAAGTCGAAAAGCTTTTTGCTTGCGGTGCGGGACACGGCAAGTATCCTGTTGCCGCAGCCCTTTTGCAGGAGCTTGAGCACCTCAAGT
Source organism: Oscillospiraceae bacterium (assembly GCA_963625655.1). Taxonomy (GTDB): domain Bacteria; phylum Bacillota; class Clostridia; order Oscillospirales; family Oscillospiraceae; genus F23-B02. The sequence goes on along the minus strand of CAVFTS010000019.1, from coordinate 30,328 downwards.
CCTATGCCGCTGGACGCTCCCGTAAGTACGATGTTTTTATTTTCAATCATTGCGTTTTCCTCTCCTTACTTTATCTTCATCACGGCGTCGTATGCGCTGTGGGCGGCGTCGGCTATCGTGCCGCTGCGCTTTGCGTCGCCGACCTTGACGACACGCTCTACCCCGGCTGCGGCAAGCTCCTTCACCAGACCGTCCAGCGGACGGACGCCGAGGGACAGCACAACGCCCTCCGCCGGGATGCTGCTGCGCTCGCCCGTGGCGACGTTTTCGACGGTCACGCCGCCGTTTTCTATCGCAACGAGCTTCGTGCCGGTTTTAAACTCGGTGCCGAAGGGCTTTATGCGCTCCATCTCGTCGTCGACGAGCTGGAACCATGCGCCCGGCGCAATCTCCTGCGCCATCTCGATGACCGTCACACGGCAGCCGGCATCGTTTAAAAACTCCGTGACCTCAAGCCCCGTAATGCCGGAGCCGACGACAACGACGTCTTTGTTCTCGAGCTTCTTCTCGCCCATGATGATCTCGGTCGCAAGCACGATGTTTTCGCCGTCGATGCCGGGGATGGACGCCGGGCGCAGCGGAACGCCGCCCGTCGCTACGACGACGGCGTAGGGCTCATACGCCTTGACTGTCTCTGCGGTCGCCTCGACGCCGAGAAGTATCTCCGCCCCCGCCTTTTTTGCGTTGACGCAGAGGTCCTCGATAGACCAATAGAGCTTATCCTTGAGGTGGCAGGCGGCGGCGGTTATCACCTGTCCGCCGGGCTTTTCACCCTTCTCAAGCACCGTGACGTCAAAGCCCCGCATTGCGAGGGTCTGTGCGGCGGTAAGCCCCGCAGGACCCGCTCCGACGACGACTATCTTCCTTCCCTGTCCGAGGTGCGGCATATTGAAATACTCGACCTCTTTGCCCATACCGACATTGAGGGCGCACTCGCCCGGCTCGCCGACGCAGGCGTTTGTCATAAACGAGCGGATGCAGTTAAGGCAGCCTATGCAGCGGCGTATCTCGTTTTCCCTGCCTTCTTCGGTCTTTTTGACCCAGTGTGGGTCGCAGATGAAGGTTCTCGCAGAGCCGATGAAGTCTTGATCGCCGTCCGAGAGCTGACGCTCCGCCTGCTGCGGGGTGCGGATGACGTTTGCGCCGCCGACGGGGATATTAACAACGCTCTTTATCTCACGGCACAGGTATTTTCTCCAGCCCGGTTCGAACGAGGTCGGCTCAAGCCAGTAGTTGTACACGTCGTAGCAGGCGGAGGTGACGTTTATCGCATCGACGCCCAGCTCCTCAAGCCGCTTTGCGACCCGCTTGCCGTACTCAAGGTCGTAGCCCTTGCCGGGCATACCTATGCGGTCGTACATTTCGTCGGCGGTCATGCGCACCATGAGGGGGTAGTCCCTGCCGCAGCGATCCTTTATGCCGTCGATTATCTCGGTTATGAAGCGCATACGATTCTCAAAGCTGCCGCCGTATTCGTCGGTGCGCTTGTTGGTGTTCGGGGAGATGAACTGCTGAATGATGTAGCCGTGACCGCCGTGCAGCTCCACGACGTCGACGCCCGCCTTTTTGCAGCGTACCGCCGCCTCGATGAAGTCGTTTACGAGCTTCTTGACCTCACGGTGGCTCATCGCCCTTATGCGCATTGCGCCGTGGTTTGCAAGCTCGCACTTCGACGGCGCCTGAACGGGCCAAAGCTTACCCTTCTTTTCGAGGTCCATTAGCGTGGGCGTGCATTTATATATGGTGTTGAGCATTCCCGGAAACACCTTGACTGCCGGGATGACCGCAGGCAGCGAGTGAATGGATGCGGAGTAGCCCTGACGGCCGGGGTGGTGGAGCTGAAGTCCGAGCTTCGCTCCGTGGCTGTGTATGCGGTTGACGAATTTGCGCATCGGCTCTATATGATAGTCGTGGCTCATCGCAAGCTGCGTGTAGGTCGAGGCGGCGCAGTCGTCGTTGACTCTCGTGATGCCGGGGATTATGAGCGCAACACCGCCCTTCGCTCTCTCCTCGTAGTACGCCATGAGCTTTTCGGTCGGGGTGCCGTCGGTCTGCCCGAGGCTGACCTCCGCTGCGGTCATCACCGTGCGGTTTTTTAGCTCCATCGTGCCGATTCTCAGCGGCGACAGCAGTTTTTCGTAAGTCATATGCTTTACATCCTTTCCGGCTTTGATAATTAGATAATAAAATAACGATTGGAATTCGTCAATAAAACATAAAAAAGTGTTCAAAAATTCTATGTTTTCCCCAATTTCGATACCGACAGACTGACAACTGATTTGGATTTGTGTTTGACTTTTGCGGCGATTTGCCGTATACTGTACAAAAAACTTGTACAGTTGTTTAAGCTGACGGGAGTTGAACCCCCCGTCAGCTTAAGGGGAGCAGCATGAAGGTCATAAATTCAAAAAATCGGGATGTCATCGCCGCCGCAGCCTTGGAGCTGTTTAAGGAAAACGGCTACGAGAGCGTCAGCGTCAGCGAGATCTGCCGCAGGGCGAATGTGCCGAGATCGTCGTTTTACAGCGCCTTCGGCGGCAAGGAGGACATTATCATATATATGATGAAAAATCTGAAGGAGGACTACGCCTCGGTGTTTTCTCAGCTCATGGAGGCGGAAAACGATTTGTGCCGCATCTGGGCGCTGTACGACCGCTACCTCGGACTTGCGGTCGAGTTCGGCCCCGACCTCACGGGAGCGATTTTTGCGCTGGAGCTCAGGAATCCCGTGGGCATACTCGACCTCAGTTATGCCTTCAACGAATGGTTTGTGAAGCTCATAAAAAGCTGCCAGCGTCAGGGGCTTATCCGCAATGCGACGCCGCCGGAGGACATCGTGACGCTCGGTGTGCGCATCGCACTGGGAGCGGCTTACGAGTGGTGCCGCACGAGGGGTGCATTCGACCTTCGGCAGACGGCGCTTTCGGAGCATGAGACGCTTTACGACGTGCCGCCGGAATACAGAAGGTACTCAAAACGGTAGTTAAAACAGCACAAAAGCGTTAAAACGCAGTAAAATGATTTTGTGCAAAGCGGAAAAAGCGCAAAACGAGGCTTGACAAATCGCTTCTGCGGCGCTACCATGCTCGACGTAAATGAATTTTCGGGAAAGGAGAAAGCGGAATGAAGAACCTTCGCACCGCAATGATGATGATGTACATGTGCATGTGCCGCATGTGCATGCTTTGCCGTGTCAAGTTTGGTTCTCTGCTTTCCGAATCCTGTTTGACGGCGTAACGCCGCAGCCCATTGTATACAAACAGCGGAAGGTCGATGAGACCGTCCGCTGTTTTTGTTTTCCCGAATCCTTTGATGGATTAGTTTTTTATTTTGCCGAAAAGGAGCGTGTCGAATGATGCCGAGAGCTAAACGAATGTGTCTTCGGACACTGTGACTCATTTTTCTAACCGACCGATTAAATTTTAAAAACAATTTTTAAAGGAGAAATGTAAAAATGAAACGTTCCGCACTCACCAGAATCGCAGCTCTTGCGCTGTTCGTCATACTCACCTTCAGTCTCGCAGCCTGCTCCGGCGGCAGCGACTCCGACACCATCAAGATCGCAGTCCCCAACGACACCACCAACGAAGCCCGTGCGCTGCTGCTTCTGCAGGAAGCCGGCATCATAAAGCTCCGTGACGGCGCCGGCATCACCGCAACCAAGAACGACATCGTCGAGAACCCCTACAACGTCGAGATCGTCGAAGCGGAAGCCGCTCAGCTCCCCAACCTCCTGCCCGACGTTGACTATGCCGTCATCAACAGCAACTACGCTATAAACGCAGGACTCAACCCCGTAAAGGACGCACTCCTCCAGGAAGGCTCCTCCTCCGCATACACCAACATCCTCGCAGTCAGGGAAGGCAGCGAGAACACCGACGCCGTTAAGGCTCTGCGTGCGGCCCTCGAAAGCAAGCAGGTAGCGGACTTCATTGCCGACAAGTACGACGGCTCCGTCATCTCCACCATAGACAAGCTCACCGACGGCTACGACGAGAGCGTTGACTACGACGCTCTCAAGGGCAGCACCATTTCCGTTGCGGCATCCCCCACTCCCCACGCCGAAATCCTTGAGATCGCAAAGGAGATCCTTGCCGCAAAGGGCATCACCCTTGACATTCAGGTCTATAACGACTACGTCATTCCCAACACCGTCGTAGAGGACGGCACCGTTCTGGCAAACTACTTCCAGCACGGACCTTACCTTGACGACTTCAACGCCCGTCAGGGTACCCACATCGTCGCCGTGAGCGCAATTCACGTCGAGCCGATGGGTCTCTACGGCGGCAGACAGAGCAGCCTCGACGCAATAAGCGGCAAGTAATTTTTCGGAGGAGACGGCTGTGATAGAGCTGAAAAACATAAGTAAGACCTTTGATTCGGACGAAGGCGGGGTGGATGCTCTCAAGGACGTCTCCCTCACGATAGACGACGGCGACATATACGGCATAATCGGCATGAGCGGAGCAGGCAAAAGCACCCTCGTGCGCTGTATAAATCTGCTTGAGCGTCCGAGCGGCGGCGACGTCGTCGTAAACGGGCAGAGCCTCTGCGATATGACCCCGGCGCAGCTCAGGCTCGCAAGACGCAAGATCACGATGATATTTCAGCACTTTAATCTCCTCATGCAGAGGACCTGCCTCAAGAATGTCTGCTTCCCGATGGAGCTTGCGGGCGTTCCCCGTGCCGAAGCGGAAAAGCGGGCGGCAGAGCTTCTCTCGCTCGTCGGACTTCCCGACAAGGCAAACGCCTACCCTGCGCAGCTTTCCGGCGGTCAGCAGCAGCGTGTTGCGATCGCCCGTGCGCTGGCGACGGAGCCGGAGGTGCTGCTCTGCGACGAGGCGACGAGTGCGCTCGACCCCAAGACCACACGTCAGATACTTGAGCTTATCCGTGACATAAACGCAAAGCTCGGCATCACGGTCGTCATCATCACGCACCAGATGAGCGTCGTCAAGGAGATCTGCACTCACGTTGCGATCTTAGACGAGGGACGCATTGCCGAGGAGGGGCTTGTCGCAGCGGTCTTTGCGGCTCCCGCCTCCGCCGCCGGACGCAGGCTCGTGTTCCCCGGCGGTGTGGACGAGCTGGTGTCCGACCCCTTCGCCGAGCGCCGTGTGCGCCTCATATTCCGGGACAGCCGCACGACGGCTATCCCCCTCGTCGGCAGGCTCGCCTCCGAGGAGGGCATACTCTGCAACGTCATTTCCGCAACAACGCAAAAGCTCTCCGAGGAGGTCTACGGCAGTATGCTCCTGGGCATCCCCGCAGGTCAGTACGAGCGGGCGCTGAAATTTCTCTCCGGCATAGAAAACGTACAGGCGGAGGAGGTAACCCCCAATGTATGACAATCTGTTTTCCGAAGGCTCCGTTCAGGATCTTCTGACGGTGCTGCCGCTCCTCCCCGAAGCGCTGTGGGAGACGTTTTACATCACGGTCCTGAGTACCGCACTCTCGCTCGTCATCGGACTGCCGCTCGGCGTACTGCTGGTCGCCGGCGAAAAGGGCGGCGTGCTGCCGCTCCCGGCGTGGCTCATGCGCATACTGAATCTCGTCATTAACCTTCTGCGCTCCATTCCCTTCCTTATTCTTATGATAATGGTGCTGCCCGTGTCGAGAGCCATCATCGGCACCGCCGTCGGCACGACCGCAACGGTCGTACCGCTCGTTGCGGCGGCGTTCCCCTTCGTGGCAAGGCTCGTTGAGAGCAGTCTGCGTGAGCTTGACGGCAACATCATCGAGGCGGCGCAGAGCATGGGCGCAACGCCGTTTCAGATTATCGTCAAGGTGATGATCCCCGAAAGCGTTCCGTCTCTCATTCAGAACGTCACCATCGCACTGACGACGATCCTCGGCTACTCCGCAATGAGCGGCATCATCGGCGGCGGCGGTCTGGGCAAGATCGCCATCGACTACGGCTACTACCGTTACAAGTACCTCGTGATGTTCGTTGCGGTCATAATCCTCATCCTGCTTGTGCAGTTTTTCCAGTCCCTCGGCACATACCTTGCCCGCCGCTGCGACAAGCGCCTGAGATGAAAATCTTGATATGAAAAACCCAAGTCCGACAAACATCGTTTGTCGGACTTGGGTTTTATCAGGCTAAATTATCAGGAGTCATATTCCAGCGTCATGCCGATGCCGGTAAGGAATTCGTCGCAGTCGTCAACAAGCAGCTCTCCGTTTGTCAGCGTCATACCTAAAAACTCCGCTACCAGCTCAACGCTTTCGGCGTTGGATGCGTCAAGCTCATTGAAATAGAAGTTGATGCTAAAGACAGGCTCGGCGGTCTTTATCTCAGTGGGATTAAAGTACTGTATATCGTCGGACTTGTTTGCCTCTTTGACCTTTTCTTCGATCTCAAAAGCCTCAGCCTTCAGCTCCTCATAGTTTGCGTTCGTCGAAGGGATGGATATATAGCCCGTAATGATAGCGACCTTGTTTGAGCCTTCACGGTAACCTACATCAATCGTGATATAGTCGTCGTCACGGGGTTCGTTGATCGAATAAGTTTTGTAATGCTTTACCTTGGGAAGCTCGGTCTGGGTGGGAGCTTTGCCGCCGTCGTCATCATTATCCTTGCCGTCTCCGCTGTCGCCGCCGCAGGCAGTCAGGGACATGAGCATCATCAGCGCAAGCAGAAGCGCTAAAAATCTTTTCATCTTTATTCTCCTTAAATTTTCTCTTTTTGTGTGGCGATCTGCGCCGCACGGCGAAAACGCCATCCATTCTCATGCCTCCCTCTGACGTGGGAGGTCAGTCCGTCAAAGAACCTCTGTTTTCGCTACCCCCTCACACTCCCCCTGCTGCGTATTGAATTTTACCCGTTGCGTTTGCTTTTACATAGTTCTTTGACAGGCTGAAGAGGCATCAAACGATGCCTCTTTTTGCGCCGTAAAAGTCCCCGAAAAACACAACGGCCCCGGAGCAGGGGGCTTTCCTGCTCCGGGGCGGACGGCGGGGGGCGCCGTCCTCGGCGGATGTGTGTTATAATAATAACACACGACGCAAAATAAATCAACACTTATACGCGAAAAGTTTATACAAATTTCCGGAAATGACGGTGCGGGCGTTTTTGAAAATCGCAAAAATTCACTGGAATTTCAAGAAAAATACTCGACACACCATACTCGCTGTGCTAAAATACTCTTCGTGATTTTTTATAAGCCGATAATCGGCGGACAAGGAGAAGCAAATGGAAAGAACAATCGGAACCGTTGTCAGAGGCGTGAGAGCGCCCATCATCCGAGAGGGCGACGACCTTGCGCAGATCGTGTGCGACTGCCTTTGCAACTGCATCGAGCAGGAGGGCATCACCGTCGGCGAAAAGGACGTTTTGGGCATTACCGAGTCTATCCTCGCAAGGTCGCAGGGCAACTACGCAAGCGTGGACGACATCGCACAGGACGTGCGCCGTAAGTTTCCGTCGGGAAACATCGGCGTCATCTTTCCCATCCTCAGCCGCAACCGCTTTGCCATCTGCCTGAGAGGCATTGCCAAAGGCGCAAAAAAGATAACACTCATGCTCAGCTACCCCTCCGACGAGGTCGGCAATCACCTGTTTGACATCGACATGCTCGACGAAAAGGGCGTCGATCCCTATGCCGACGTTCTCAGCGAGGAGCGCTACCGTGAGCTGTTCGGCTACAACCCGCACCCCTTCACCGGCGTTGACTACGTTGCGTACTACAAGCAGCTCATCACCGACTGCGGCTGCGACTGCGAGATCGTGTTCGCCAACAGAGCGGCGACGATCCTCGACTACACGAAGGACGTGCTGTGTTGCGACATCCACACGAGGGCGAGAACGAAGCGCCAGCTCAAGAAGGCGGGCGCAAACACCGTCTGCGGTCTCGACGATATTCTCAATGAGCCGGTCGGCGACAGCGGCTACAATAATTATTGCGGTCTTTTGGGCTCCAACAAGGCGACCGAGGACACGGTGAAGCTCTTCCCCGTGGACTGCCAGAGCTTTGTTGAGCGTGTGCAGAAGCTGCTTTTGGACAGACTCGGCAAACGCATCGAGGTGCTGGTGTACGGCGACGGCGCATTCAAGGATCCGGCGGGCAAGATATGGGAGCTTGCAGATCCCGTGGTCTCCCCCGGCTACACCTCGGGACTTTGCGGAACGCCGAACGAGCTGAAGCTCAAGTATCTTGCGGACAACGAGTTTGCGGAGCTTTCGGGCGAGGCGCTCAAGGCGGCGATCTCCGAGAAGATAAGGGAGAAGGATGCGGACCTCAAGGGCGATATGTCGTCCGAGGGAACGACCCCCAGACAGCTCACCGACCTCATCGGCTCGCTGTGCGACCTTACCTCCGGCTCCGGCGACAAGGGTACCCCGATAATCTACATCCAGGGCTATTTCGACAACTACACCAAGTGATTTGAATCAATTGAATCAAAAAGCCGTAGGCACCGCCTACGGCTTTTTGACAGGCTGAAGCTCCCGACTTATTAAAATCGGGAGCTTTTTTATCTGATTTAGGCTTCGCCTCTTTCACGAAGTGCGTCCTTGCGGGAGAGGTCGATGCGGCCGCGGTCGTCGATGTTCATGACCTTAACCCAAGTCATGTCGCCGATCTTGAGAACGTCCTCGACCTTTTCGGTGCGCTTGAACTCAAGATCCTTTATCTTGACAAGTCCGTCCTTACCCGGAGCAAGCTCGACCCAAGCGCCGAACTCGGAGCGGATGTTGCTGACCTTGCCGTAGTACAGAGCGCCGACCTCAGGCTCGAAAACGATGTTCTCGATGGTGGTGCGGGCTGCACGGCATGCCTCGATATCCTCGGATGCGATGTAGATGGAGCCGTCGTCCTCGATGTCGATCTTGCAGCCGGTGTCGGCGGTGATCTTCTGAATGACCTTGCCGCCGGAGCCGATGACCTCACGGATCTTGTCGGGGTTGATCTTCATCTGAATCATCTTGGGAGCGGTCTTTGCAAGCTCCTTGCGAGGCTCGGAAATGACGGGGAGCATGATTTCATCGAGGATCTGGAAGCGAGCCTCACGGGTAATTTTGAACGCTTCCTTGACGATCTCGTGCTTGAGGCCGTCGTTTTTGAGGTCCATCTGAATGGCGGTGATGCCCGCCTTGGTACCTGCGACCTTGAAGTCCATCTCGCCGTGGAAGTCCTCAACGCCCTGAATGTCGATGAATGTGGTGAAGTCGTCGCCGTCCTGAATGAGACCGCAGGAGATGCCGGCGACGGGCGCCTTGATGGGAACGCCCGCATCCATGAGAGCGAGGGTGGTGCCGCAGATGGAGCCCTGAGAGGTGGAGCCGTTGGAGGACAGGATCTCGGAGACTACACGGATGGCGTAGGGGAAGTCCTCGACGGAGGGAATGACGCTCTCCAGCGCCTTCTCGACGAGAGCGCCGTGACCGTATTCACGGCGGCCGGTGCTGCGGCTGGCACGGGCTTCACCCGTGGAGTATGCGGGCATGTTGTAGTGATGCATGAAGCGCTTCTCTTCCTCTTCCCAGATGGTGTCGAGCTTCTGGGACATGGACAGAGTTGCGAGGGTTGCGATGGAAAGCACCTGAGTCTGACCGCGGGTGAAGAGACCGGAACCGTGGACCCTGGGGATGATGCCGACCTCGGAGCCGAGGGGACGGATCTCGTTCATTGCACGGCCGTCGACACGCTTACCCATGAGCAGCCACTTCTTAACGACCTTCTTCTGAAGCTTGTAGAGGATCTCGTCCATGAACTGCATCATGTCGGGATGCTCCTCGGAGTACTTCTCCTCCATGGCGGTGACCCACTCGTTGACACGGGCTTCACGGACGTTCTTGTCGTCGGTGTCCATGCAGTACTCCATGCCCTCGAACTCGTTCTCGACGAGCTTGTTAAACAGCTCCTCGTCGAAGGAGGCATGCTCGTACTCAAATTTGGGCTTGCCGACTTCCTTCACCATCGTGTCGATGAGGTCGAGGACGGGCTGAAGATGCTCGTGCGCCTGAACGATGCCCTCGTACATGACGTCGTCGGGGACCTGATCGGCTTCGGACTCGATCATGACGATCTTCTTGTGGGTTGCGGCGATGGTGGTGGTCATGCGGTTGGTCTTGCGCTGCTCCTCGGTGGGGTTGAAGAGATACTTCTCACCGTCCCAGCCGAGAACGATGCCGGCGATGGGCCCGTTAAACGGAACGTCGGAAATGGAGACGGCTGCGGAAGCGCCGATCATTGCGGTAATTTCGGGGCTGCAGTCACGGTCAACGGAAAGCACCTCGCAGGCAATGACGACGTCGTTGCGCAGGTCGGAGGGGAACAGGGGACGCATGGGGCGGTCGATGAGGCGGGACGCCAGCACTGCGGGCAGACTGGGCTTGCCCTCACGACGCATGAAGCTGCCGGGGATGCGGCCGACGGCGTAGAGCTTTTCGTTGAAGTCGACGGCGAGGGGGAAGTAGTCGATGCCGTCCTTGGGACGTGCGGAAGCGGTGCAGGTGACCAAAACGGTGGTCTCACCGTAGGTGACCAGAACTGCGGCGTTGCAAAGCTCCGCCATCTTGCCGACCTCCATCTTCAGGGGGCGGCCTTCGTATTCGATCTCGAATTTTCTGTAATTGGGGAATTCCTTGTGCTTGATTATCATTCGTATGACTCCTTTCTTTGTGCCGGGAATCGGAGCATAGCACTTGAAAATACGCCGATGCTCGACGCATTTTCAAATACTAAGCTATCCGACTCCCGTATGTGATGAATGTATGTCTTTTTATCTTAAAATGCAAAGCATTTTAAGATATTTAGCTTTCAGGGCATTTGCTAAGAAAGCAAGAATACAAAACCATGGGGCAGCAGGGGAGTTTGAGGGGACAAGGTCCCGCTCAAATCGGATTATAGCCATCAAAAATGTCTGCTTCGTCAGACTTTTTGACGAGCGCAGCGAGATTTTTGTGAAACACTTTTCACAAAAATGTGGCGTCCTTTTATCTTAAAATGCAAAGCATTTTAAGATAAAAGGCAGACAATATGAAATTGTCTGCCTTAAAATACCTTCATACCCTTCGGAAAAGTGCGGGCTTACTTGCGGATGCCCAGCTTTGCAATGATCGCACGGTAACGCTCGATGTCCTTCTTTGCGAGGTAGTCGAGCAGTCTGCGGCGCTTACCAACCATCTTGTACATACCGAGACGGCTGTGGTCGTCGTTGGGATGGACCTTGAGGTGAGCGGTCAGCTCACGGATGCGCTGAGTGAGAATGGCGATCTGAACTTCGGGAGAACCGGTGTCGGTCTCGTGAGTTCTGTTTTCTGCGATAACGTTGGTCTTAGTCTCTTTGGTGATCATAATGATACCCCTTTCAATAATATTTCATACCCAATGACCAAGTAAGAGGGCTGAAAGGTGCCGCAGATACCGAGTACACGGGTCAAGCCTACTTATGTTATCACCAACGGCAGCATTTGTAAAGCTTTTTTTGCGGAAAGCCTCACTTCTCCCCGTTTTCGGGCTCCGCCGCCTTGCGCTTTTCGGCTTCCTCCTCCTCGAGCACACGGTATGCGACCTTGCCGACGAGAGTCTTGGGAAGCTCCTTGCGGAACTCGATGTCGTAGGGCAGGGCATACTTTGCGATGTTCTTGCGGCAGTAGGCAAGGATAAGCTCCTTGGTGTCGTCGTTTTCGGGGACGCCGGGCTTGAGCATGACAAACGCCTTGACCTTCTGCATCTTGTACGGGTCGGGAACGCCGATGACGCAGCTCATGTGGATAAGCTCGTTTGCATCGAGGATGTTCTCAATCTGTCCGGGGTACACGTTGTAGCCGGAGGTGATTATCATGCGCTTTGCTCTGCCCCGGAAGTAGATGAAGCCCTCGCTGTCCATGATGCCGAGGTCGCCGGTATATATCCACGTCAGACCGTCGGCATGACGGCGGAGGGTCTGAGCGGTCTCCTGCGGATGGTTTATATACTCCATCATCACGGTGGGGCCGGCGATAAGTATCTCGCCCTCCTCGCCGTAGGGAAGCTCCCTGTCGGTACCCGGCTCGACGATCTTGTAATAGGTGTCGGGGAACGGCAGACCGATGCTGCCCTCCTTCGCCATGTGCGGCGGCGTGAGGCAGGATGCGGTGACGCACTCGGTGGTGCCGAAGCCCTCACGGATCTGCACCTTGCTGTTGTGGTCGTACAGGAACTTGTCGAACTTCTTTTTAAGCTCTACGGACAGGCTGTCGCCGCCGGAGAACACGCCCTTGAGCGAGCTGAGGTCGGCGTTCTTCATGTAGGGCAGACGCAGCAGCGCTTCATAAAGCGTCGGTACGCCGGCAATGAAGTTGCACTTGCACTTTACGACCTTCTTCGCATAGTCCTCTGCGGTGAAGCGGGGGATGAGTATGCATCTGCCGCCCTGCGACAGCATGGTGTGGACGCAGACGCCGAGACCGAAGCCGTGGAACAGCGGCATTGCGGCGAGCATCTTGTCACCGACACGGAACATGGGGTTAGCCGCAATGACCTGCTGACCGAGAGCGTTGAAGTTGAGGTTTGAAAGAAGGATGCCCTTCGTGGTACCAGTGGTACCGCCGGAGTAGAGGATAACGGCAGGGTCCGAGCCCTTGCGCTCGACCTTGTAGTTATAGAAGCAGTGGCGGCTGAGCTTCAAAAAGTCTCTCCAGCGGATGACGGGAGCGTCGTCCGGGATCTTCTGCACCTTGTTAATGCTGTCCATTATCATGGTGCCGGCTTTGAGAGGCTTTGACAGCTCGTCCTTTACGCTTGCGATGACGATATTCGTAACGCCCGTGTTTTTGCGGATATTCTCGAATTTGCCGTAGAACTGGTCGAGGGTTATCGCCGTCACGGAGCGGGATTCGTTCAGGTAAAACTCGATCTCCTTCTCGGCAGAGAGGGGGTGGATCATGTTGCAGATGCCGCCGACAAGGTTCACGGCGTAGAACACCTGTATCGCCTGCGGGCAGTTGGGAAGCGCAATGGTGACTCTGTCGCCCTCACGCACGCCGATGGTCTTGAGCGCCTTGGCGCAGGTCTCAATCTCCCTTACAAGCTCCTTGTAGGTGGTGGATTTGCCGTAGAAATCAAAGGCGACGTTGTCAGGGTACTTCTCCGCAATATTTGCGACTGCCTCGAACATGGAACCATGGAAGTAATCGAGGGTAAAAGGAACATCGCCCAAACGCGCCTTCCACGGCGCTTTTGCGGTTATAACGCTTTGTTCATTCATGCTTTGCCCATATCTCCTCAAACATTTTTGCACTTTTTGTACAGAAGATTATAATACCGTCGCCTGCGATTGTCAATGATTTGGCGTAAAAGCCCGCTCTTACTTTACATTATTGAAAATTATTGAAATTAAACTATTGAAATGTCATAAAAATATCAAATTATTTTTAGTGAAAAATACATAATTGTATAAAAAGAGCAAATCTGTATGACTTTCTGATTGACAAATACAGCAAATAAGTATATGATTATATACAAATCAAAAAAACGTTCAATCGCACGGTGGGGGAGGAAAATAATATGAATAACGTTAAAAGACTGCCGTCGCAGGAAAAGCCGTGGCTGAAGTTTTTCAGTGAGGAAGCAAGAAATGCGACACTGCCGAAAAAGACGATATACAGCTATGTGCGTGAAAAGAACGAGGGCTTTGAGAAAAACACTGCCATAAACTTTTTCGGCAACAGGATAAGCTACGGCGAGTTTCTCGACACCGTCGACGGCTGCGCCGCCTCCTTTGCCGCTCTCGGCGTGGGCAAGGGCGATGTCGTTGCCTGCTGCTCTGCGACCATACCCGAAATGGCGATAGCACTGTACGGACTCAACAAGCTCGGCGCATCAATGCTGACACTTGATCCGAGAAGAAGCGTGTCGGAGATCGGCAGCTTTCTCTCTGCGTCAAAAACGAAGGTGCTTCTGCTGCTTGATCTTGCCTTTGAGCATGCGTCAAAGCTCGTGTCGGAGCTTGACTTTATCGGGACCGTGGTCATTATCTCCGTGGATAATTATATGCCGTTTCTCGTAAGAAAGCTCAAGGCGATCACGATGCCGCCGCCGAGCATCCCGTACTCGGAGCGGATCATCGACTGGAAGCGCTTTCTGCGCATCGGTGCAGGGCGCTCGACGGAGACCGCCGAATACGGAGAAAACGAGCTTGCGGCGATAACGCTCACCGGAGGAACGACGGGTGCGCCGAAGGGCGTTATGATTTCAAACGACGGCTTCAACGCCATAGCGGAGGACTTCCGCTACTGCGGCGTCGAGTACACGAGGGATCAGCGTTTCATGGACATAATCCCCGCCTTCTCGTCCTACGGAATCGTTGCGAGCCTGCATATGCCGCTGTCTTTGGGGCTTGAGCTTGTTATGATACCCAAGTTTGACCCGGATAAGGTCGGCTACTATATAAAGAAATACAGACCCGCCCACACGCTGCTTGTCCCGGCTCACTACGAGAAGCTGATGAACAGCAGGGAGATGGCAAAGGGCTTCGACCTCGGCTTTTTCCGAACGGCGGGCAGCGGCGGCGACACCATGAATGAGGGACTTGAGGCAAAGCTCAACGGCTTCTTGTCCGAACACGGCTGCAAATATCCGCTGTCTCAGGGCTACGGCATGAGCGAGGCATCAAGCGCAGTGTCCTGCTGCTGCAACGGAAATTTCAAGAGTCTCAGCGTCGGATACCCGCTTCTGACAACGACCGTCGGCATATTCAGACCCGGCACGACCGAGGAGCTCGGCTACGGCGAGGAGGGCGAGATCTGCATCACGGGTCCCACCGCAATGCTCGGCTACTTTAATAACGAGGAGGAGACCCGAAAGGTTCTCCTGGAGCATCCCGACGGCAGCACATGGATACATTCCGGCGATCTCGGAAGCATCGACGAGGACGGCTATCTCTTCATAAAGGGGCGCATCAAGCGCATGATAACCCGTGCCGACGGGCACAAAATATTCCCCGTGGCGCTTGAGGGCATAATCGGCAGACACAAGGACGTTTTGAGCTGTGCCGTCGTGGGGGTCAGAGACCGACTGCACGCTCAGGGAATGCAGGCGCTTGCGGTCATCCAGCTCAGGCCCGACGCCGACACGGAGGCGGTCAGATCGGAGCTTTTCGCAATGCTTGAGCATGAAGCCGAGGAGCGGGGCAGACCGCAGTTTATGGAGTTTGTCGGAGAGATGCCCCGTGCGGGCATGGGCAAGATAGATTACAAAAAGCTTGCGGACGATTTTGAAAAAACAAGGACTGCTTGATAAAGGAGATATGACGAATGAAAAAGACGATAAGAGCGTGCCTTAGCCTCATGCTTGCCGTGCTGGTGCTGCTCGGCACCTGCGCATTTGCCTTTGCGGACAGGGAGAAGGTCAACTGCTACGACTACGACAAATATATGTGCGTCGGCGACAGCATCGCCGCCGGCTGCGGTCTTACCAAGGACGGCAGCGAGACGTATTTTGATCAGAATGCCGACAATTACGCATATGTTTACAGTGAGGACTACATATACCTCGGACACAACTATGCGGTTGTGCCGCAGGCGTACCACTCTCTCGTGGCGGAGGGACTGAATGCGGAGCTTTTACAGTGCGCAAAGAGCGGTATGCGTGCCGTCGAGCTGAGATACTGGCTTGATGGAGTTTACAATGATTACGACGAGACCCGGTGGTGGGGCAACAGCTGTTTCGATATCGACGGCAACGGATTTACCCTTGCCGACCTCGATGCCTACAATGAAATGGTTGATTACAAGGCGAAGATCAAGGAAGCGGATGTCATCTCGATAAATCTCGGCTCTAACGACGTGTTTACCTTCACCTTCAGCGTCATACTCAACGAGCTGACGGCGGACTCCGGCGACCCCACCCTCAATGCGATAAAGAAGTACTTTGAAAGCACCGGCAACGTTGGCGCCGCCTTCGGAAAGCTCATCGACGCCTATCAGACCATGGGCAAGCTTCCGACGCTTGTGGCGATGCTTGCCGATGTGCTGAATACCACCTACGAGCAGTTTAAGGTCAACTACGATGCGATCATGGAGAAGATACTTGAAATAAATCCCGACATCGTTGTTATAAACGTTGGCGTGTTTAACCCCCTCAGATACGTCGGCTTCGGCTCCGACGGCAGCACAGACATCAGCTTTGCCGCAGAGAGCGTCGTCAATAAGATGAACAATATGCTCATGGGCTATGAGCAAAAGTACGAAAACTGCCACTATGCCGATGTCACGGATACCGAGACCTACGAGCAGAGCTATAACGACCCCCTTTTCTGGGAATACTTCACCATCAAGGTACATCCCACCATCGCCGGGCATAAGTACATGGCGCAGCAGATTCTGAATGCCGTCCCCAAGACCCTGCCCTTTGAGGACGTAAAGGAGGGAGACTGGTGCTATGAGGACGTGCTGTACTGCTACGAAAACGGACTGATGAAGGGCATGAGCAGTACGAGGTTTGCACCCGACGGCACGATGACGAGAGGAATGGTTGCCACGGTTCTGTACCGCATGGCAGGCTCGCCCGACGTGAGCGGAGCCGTTAACCCCTTCAGCGATCTTGCGGAGGGAAGATACTGCACCGATGCGGTGCTGTGGGCTTACGCAAACGGTGTAATTTTGGGCTACACCGACGGCAGCTTTAAGCCCGATCAGCTTATCACAAGAGAGCAGCTTGCCACTATGCTGTACAGGTACGCATGTGCCTTCGGTCATGCAGACCCCAATGAGAAGAACACCACGGCGCTTGCACGCTATGTTGACAGCGGTAATGTGTCCGACTTTGCAAAGCCCGCAATGCGTTGGGCAGTCGCAAACGGGATAATCAAGGGCAAGACCCTGACGACCCTCGTCCCGCAGGGCGACGCAACAAGGGCGCAGTGCGCAACGATTCTTGCCCGCTTCGACCGCATGATAAATGAATGACGGCTGCCCGTCGGTTAATATGAAGCTCCCTCCGCCGCAAGACGGAGGGAGCAATTTTTAAGATCTTGATCTGAAGTAAAATTCCGTCGGCACTGCAGCCGATCCTGAAAATCATTTCCGCTGTGCCGAATACGGCGCCTCGTGCGAGAGCGCATGCGGTCTTATCAGCTGCGCAGGAAATCCAGACACCGCTGCCTATAGTCCGGCGCCTCATCATATACGCCATGACCGTAGCTGTCGTCGTATAGATAGATCTCACAGCCAAGCGCCTCGGCGATCTGCTTTGAGCCTTCCGCAGTTACGACCCGATCCCCCTCGGAGCCAAGCACCAGAACCGGGCACTTGATTGCAGAGAGCTCATCGTAGCAATCAAAGGTCGTGCAGGCCTGCGCTAAAATGATAAACCGCTGATATTCCTCATCGCTGATACCGAGATTGGAGGAAATCAATGCTTCCCGATATGCATTCAGAGTCGCCTCGGAATATACATTGTCGGCAAAGCTCGCAAGAAGACCTTCTTCATCCTTTGCTTCTGCCAGGCGTATCCACTCTCCGATCACTTGACTGCAAGTGTCGTTTGGCTTGGCGAGCGTCGAACCGAGGATTATCTTATGGACAAGCTCAGGATGGTCTATGGCCAGATACAATGCGATCATACCGCCCTGGGATGCGCCGAACACGTCGGCATCCGCAATATCCAGCTCCCGCATTGCTGCGGCGGTGTCTTCTGCCATGTTCCTGACGGTATACCCGTCTTGTATGTTTTTTGCTCTGTCAAAAACATACACGGTATATTCCTCGGAATAATCCTTATAGGCTTCGGCTATCGCATCGGCCGAGCCCATTACGCTGTGTACGGATATTCCGGGGAGAATGACAAAAGTCTTTTCTCCGCTGCCGAATACGGCATAGTCCATTTCCAAATCGCCGACGGAAACGGTTTTTACGCTTGCAGCCGACGAAGCTTCGGTGACTGCCGGCGTCTCTTTCGCCTCTGTTGCCTCTTTCGCCTCTGTTGCCTGACTGCCCTGACAACCGGTCAATCCGACCAACAGCATAGCAACAAGCAATGATGTAATCAACCTCTTCATTTTGTTCATGTCTCCTTTGAAAGCATAAATTGTGCGGTGTTTGTTGCCAAGCGACCGTCTCCGCCTAAGTTTGTTTTCGGTCTTTGTTAGGGAAAAACGCATCTTACTTGACAAACAACAAGACAAGGTATCACAAATTCAAACCAAAATATTTTATCATAGAAACGCAGAAAACGCAATAATATAAGATTGCGGTTTGATCTGCTTAAAAATCGGCACATATTGGCATATCGGTCTGTCAAAGAACCGGATATGAGCCGGCGTGGAGCTCCCGTATGCTTAAACGGCCGTAGCGTAGCAGAAAGAACTAAAAAGATAGACTTGGAAACACGAACGTATTTCCAAGTCTTTTGTCTTTTGTATTGCCGTATCAGGGAGTCAGACTGCCGAAAATGTCGCCGACGTAATCCTTGAGCCCGTCGGTAAACTCCTGTGCGCCCTCGCCGTAGTTGCCGTTTGCCATGGAATCTCCGACGCTGCCGAGCATATCGGTAAAGTCGTCCGTTGCGGAGTCCACGCCGCCTTCGACGTTCTTGTCGTAGTTTTTGAGGTAGTCTATCCACTCCTCAAGGCTCGCCTGATCGCCGCCCGCCGGTGTGCCGCCGGACGGAGTGTCGGTGCCGGTGCTGCCGCCCGTCGGCGTGCCGCCGAACGGAGTGTCGGTGCCGGGAGCTGCCGGAACCTGCGCTACGTCTGCGTCCTCTCCGGCATCATCGACCGCATCCTTGACCTCAGGAACCGAAGCGGAATCGTCCTTCTCGTCGTTGTCCGAACAGGAGGAAAGCGTAAGCAGCAGTCCCACGATAAGCGCAACCGTCACGATAAGTGCCAAAACAATCTTCAGCCCTTTTTTGTTGCCTGTTTTTTCCATTTTAAAACCCCCATATTTTTTTGCCGCAAAAATCAAGAACTATACATTTTGCTCTTTTTTATTTAGCATAACATTTTACAGGGATTTTTTCAATAGCTTTTTTTCAATATTGTAGAAAAAATTTTCGCCATGGAGCTTTTTTGCCAGGAGCAGCGACAGCTCGGCAAAGAAAACGCCGCCGATTATATCGGCAAAAACGTGCTGCTTCACCAACACGACGGATGCAAATATCAGGACCGAGGCAGCAAAGGAGAGAACCTTAAAGAAGGTGTTCGTCTTTTTGCAGCGCAGCGAGGCACGGAAAACCAACCAGCTCAGCAGACAGTGCATGGACGGAAAGAGATTCGTCGGCGTATCGAGCTGCCACAGCACGCCGAGAAGCTGAGAGGCGTAGTCCGACCCGCTGAGCTCCGGGCGTTCCATCGTCGTGGGGTAGACGAGGAAAAACGCAAAGCATATGGCATACGAAATGACAAGCGCCGAAAACAGCTCATAGCACAGCGCCTTATCCTCACGCATTATCATGACAAGCCCGACCATCCAGAAAAAGAAGGTCCCGACGTACACGATGACCCACTCCGGCGCAAGCGGAATGGCGGCGTCAAGTGCGGAGCTTATTTCGTGGTGCGGAAAATGTACGTTTATGAGCTTGCTGCCGGAATAGCACACGGCATGACATATGACCGTGACTATAAGCGGCAGGATCGAATATGCGGGCAGCGGCAGACGCTTTTTCGTCTCAACCGCTCGAATTTCTGTTCTCATTGCTGTTCTCCTTCAGTGTGACGTATGCGTCCTCCACGGTCATGACGCAGTAGTGGTCGGGGAGCCTGCTCTCTATCTCCTCCGTCAGGCGGCGTTTAAGCTCGCTTTTGCTTATCTTATAGCCGGGAGGCACGGCGACCTCAAACACGAGATTCGTATGGCTCGGCCCCTCTATCATGCGGAAGTCGTGGAAGCACAGCTCCGGGTCAAAGTCCCGTATTATATCGTGCAGCAGCTCACGCTTGCGGCTTACCGCCTCGTCATCGGTGACGACAGGGTCCATGTGTATAACGGCGTCGCAGCCGAGCTCGGTCTTAAGCCTGCGCTCCGTTTCGTCAATGATGTCGTGCAGCTCGAAGAAATCGCCCTTGCCGTCCACCTCGGCGTGCAGCGACACCATTCTGCGGCCGGGACCGTAGTCGTGGATGATGAGGTCGTGGATGCCGAGAATGTGCGGATCGTTCCGTGCGATCTCGGCAATGGCGTCGACAAGCTTCGGATCGGGTGCCTGACCCAAAAGCGGACTTATCGTGTCCTTTGCGACGCTGCCTGCGGTGTAGAGTATGAAGCAGGCAACCGTCAAACCGGCATAAGCGTCGATGTTTACGCCTGCAAAGCGCAGAAGCAGAGCCGAGACCAAAACGACGAGCGTCGAGACCGAGTCCGAAAGGCTGTCGGCTGCGGCGGCAATCATCGCCGATGAGGATATCCTGCGTCCGACGGAGCGGTTATAGAAAAACATATACAGCTTAACCGCAACGGAGACAAGCAGTATCCCGACGGTGAGCCACGAAAACTCCGCAGAGTGCGGGTGCATCACCTTTTCGGCGGAGCTTATGAGCAGCTCCGCACCCATTATGAGTATTAGCGCCGCAATGACAAGCCCCGATATGTACTCTATCCTGCCGTGACCGAAGGGATGGTCGGTGTCCGGCTTTTTGCCGGAAAGCCGAAATCCCAGCAGCGACACGCCGGAGGAGCCTGCGTCCGAGAGGTTGTTGAAGGCATCCGCCGTGACAGCGATGGAGCCGGAGACGGCTCCGGCTGCGTACTTGCCCGCAAACAGCAGAAGATTAAGTACGATGCCGTAAATGCTGCACAGGCTTCCGTATGCCTTGCGCACCTGCGGGTCATCCACATTGTTTTTGTCCTTTATGAAAATTCCGATAAGCAGCTTCAGCAAGCGCTCACCCCCTGTTCCCGCATTATAACGCCATACGGCGTTTCATTCAAGAAAAATTGACGAATAGTTAACAATTTTACCGTACATTGCTCTTGCGCCAAAACGGCGTTTGCTTTAAAATATATAATTGATTCAATATGTCTGACAAGCATAAGGGGACTGACGTATGCAGAAAAAGCACGGCGGCATGGAGACTCTTGCCGCATTCATCGTAGATAAAAGGAAGCTCATCATCGCACTGTTCATCCTTGTCGGGATAAGCTGCGTTTTTACTGCAAAGCTCGTCGGCGTCGAGGACGACATTTCCTACTTCCTCTCAGAGGAGACCGAGACCCGCCAGGGCATCGAGGCGATGGAGGGCAAGTTTTACACCTTCGGCACCGCAAGGATAATGGTCGAAAACATCGGCCTTGAGCGTGCGCAGAGCATGGCGGAGGACATGGCGGCGGTCGAGGGCGTGAAGTCCGTGAGCTTTGACGACTCAAAGGCGCATTACCGTGACAGAGCCGCTCTTTTCGACGTCACCTTCACCGGCACCGAGGAGGACGAGATCAGCATAAACGCCCTCTCCGACCTCAAGGACATTGCCGGAGACTACGGCGAATACGCCGTCTCAAGCTCCGTCGGCGAGGACATTGCGCAGAGCATCATCGAGGAGATGGTGTACGTCGGCATCGTTGCGGTCATCATCGTCATCGGCGTGCTGCTCCTGACCTCCCGCAGCTTCGGCGAGGTGCCGGTGCTGCTCATAACCTTCGGCGCCGCGGCGCTGCTTCAGCTTGGCACAAACTGGTGGTTCGGTACCATATCCTACGTCTCGAACTCCGTAACGCTCATTTTGCAGCTTGCTCTCGCCATCGACTATGCGGTCATCCTTTGCAACCGCTACGCCGAGGAACGGCTGCTCTCAGAGCCGAGGGACGCAATGGTCAAAGCTCTCAGCAAGGCGATCCCGGAGATCTCCGCAAGCAGCCTTACGACCATCGGCGGTCTGCTCGCAATGACCTTCATGGAGTTCCGCATGGGCTACGACCTCGGCAGAGTGCTTATAAAATCCATTGTATTTTCAATGCTTTCCGTGTTTCTGCTCATGCCGGGAGTCATTATGGTGTTCTCCCGCTTTATCGAGAAAACACGGCACCGGAGCTTTATCCCGAACATCTCCGGCGTGGGGCGTTTTGCGTGGAAAACGAGGAACATTGTGCCGCCGCTGTTCGTCCTTTTAATAGTGGCGGGCTTCTACTTCTCAAGTCAAAGCCCCCTTGCATATAACTACTACGGCTGCCTGCCCGTCAACCTGAACGAGACGCAGGAGCAAAAGCAGCAGATATCCGAGCGCTTCGGCGAGGAAAATCTCATGGCGCTGGTCGTTCCGGCGGGCGACTACGACACCGAGGCGAAGATGCTCGACGAAATATCGCAGCTTGAGGACGTCAAATCCACGCTCGGTCTTGCCGGGGTCGAGGCCATGGACGGCTACCGTCTCGGCGACAAGATCAGCATCGATGATTTTTCGAGCCTTGCGGGGCTTGACGAGACGAGCGCCGCAGCGCTGTTTGCCTACTACGCCGCAAGCAATTCCGACTTTGACAGTCTTGAAGCGCTGCACGAGTACAAGGTTCCGCTCGTCGATCTGTTCCTCTTCCTGCATCAGGTCGTGGACGAGGGCGTGGTTGATGTCGGGGACGACAACAGGGCGCTTATAGACAGTCTCTACGGTCAGCTGACGGACGCCAAAAAGCAGCTTGAGGGCAAAAAGTACCACCGTATGCTCGTTTACGCCGACCTGCCCGTTGAGTGCCGGGAGTCATACGACCTTGTGACCGAGATACACAATATTGCCGAGAGCTACTACGGCGACGACGTGTACGTCACCGGCAACGCCACCTGCGCAAGGGACTGCGCCTCCTCATTTGGCGGAGATCAGCTTATGACGACGCTGCTGTCACTGCTGTTTGTCGTGCTGGTCATCATCTTTACCTTCCGCTCCGTGGGTCTTGCCTTCCTGCTCATCGGCGTCATCCAGGGCAGCATTTGGCTCAACTTTACCATCCCCTACTTTACGGGAACCTCGATATTCTTCGTCGGCTACCTCATCGTAAGCTCCATTCAGATGGGCGCAAACATCGACTATGCGATAGTCGTGTCGAACCGCTACCTTGAGCTGAGGGAGCGTCTCGACCGAAAGGAAGCCGTCATCGGCGCATTAAACGGCGCTTTGCCGACGCTCGTGACCTCCGGCAGCATACTCGCCTGCGCAGGTCTGCTCATCGGCATCATGACGAGTGAGCCGACGACCTCCGGAATCGGAATCGCCCTCGGCAGAGGAACCGCAATTTCCCTCGTACTGGTCATGTTCGTGCTGCCGCAGGTGCTTATCTGGGGAGATAAGCTCATACACAAAACCAAAATCGCAAAGAAGCTGAAGTTCAGAGTCCCGCCGAGATTCAAGGGCGACTTTGAGGCTGCGGCTATGGCTGAAAAAGAAAAAGGCTCTGCCGCCGGGGGAAAATAAGGCGGCTGCCGGACGGTGAAAGGAAACGTGAAATGAAAAGAACACTGCTGACGGTAATAAGCGTGTGTCTGGTGCTGGCGGCGATATTCGGCATTTATGCCGGAGTCGTCGGACTTGACGACATATCCGCAATAGTCCGCTATACCAACAATCAGCGGAAGGTCGTCGCCCAGATAGCCGACGAGACGGAAAAGGGTGTGGCAGAGCTTGAGGCGGAGGAGGAGCAGCGCAAGCAGGACCTCCTCGACGCCGCCGAGGGCTCCGTCGTCGAACAGATCGGCGGCGACAAGCTTGCCGAGGGTGAGCGTGAGTACGAGGCGGGAAAAGATAAGCTCGACGCAGGACAGAAGGAGTACGACGAGGGCAAGGCTCGGTACGACGCAGCCAAGGCGCTGTACGACGAGAAGCTTGCCGAGTACAACAACGCCTGCGAAAAGCTTGAGGAGGGCAAGGCTCAGCTTGCCGCCGCCAAGGCTCAGCGTGACGCGGGGCAGGAGAAGCTCGATGCTGCGACCCCGGCGTACAACGAGCTGAAGGTCTATGTCGATCTCGCAAACGGCAAGGTCTATGAGCATACGAGATTCCTCGCAGACCCCATCGCACAGCGCTACGGCTACGACAGCGTGGAGGCGGTGCTTGAGGCTTACGAGGCGGGACAGCAGCAGCTTGCCGACGCAAACGTTCAGATAGCCGACGCCGAAAAGCAGATTGCCGACGGCGAAGCTCAGCTTGCCGACGCCAAGGTGCAGCTCGACGAGGGCAAGAAGCGGCTTGACGACGCCAAGGCACAGTTAGACGAGGGTAAGAAGCAGCTTGACGCCGGCAAAAGCAAGCTTAACTCCGCCAAGGCGGAGCTTGACGCCGGACGCCAAACCGTGAGCGAGAGCGTTGAGAATCTTCAGGATGCGCTCGACGATCTCAAGGCGTATAACGACGCCGAGTCCAAGGTCAAGGCGGGCGTTGCCGAGCTTATGAAGATACCCGGCATCGCAGAGCAGGTCGAGGACGAGAGCGACTACCGCAGTGTCGTTGATGCCGCAAGGAGCTTTATCGAAAGCAACAAGGACGGTGTCAACGCCGAAATGACCGTGCGCCAGCGGCTGTACGTCATGCTCATCGTCGTTTGCGGCGTCTGCGCCGCAGCGGGCGTTGCGGGCATCATAGCCTCGCTCACCCCCACCGGCGTAAGGCTTACGACCTGTGCAATAGCCGCCGCCGCTGCGGCGGCGCTGTCGGTCGGCTTTATGATCTACGGTCTCGTAAACGGCAGCCGCAGCTTTGCGTACTCCTACATGGATAAGCTCGGCAACGTTGCGGGAGACGGCAAGCTGCAATCTACGGCGCTGCTTATCGTCGCCGTTGCGGCTCTGTGTACCGCCGCACTTGCGCTGCTGTGCCGCAGCGTTTACAACAAGGTGCTTTCGGGCGTCGTTCCCGAAGCCGGCAGTGACGGGGACGAGATTGAGGAAGCGCCCGTCGCCGTCCGGGAAAAGCCCGCAGAGAAGAAAAAGTCCCCCGCAAAGATTGAGACTCCCGAAGCCGAGGGCGGCGAAATGAGCCTTGAGGAGCTTGCCTCCGAGACTCGGCGCTTAAACGAGGAGGCGACCCGTATGGAGGAAACCACACGAAACGAGGAGCTGATAAGGGCTCGCCGTGAGTACGAGGAGGCGAAAAAGCGCTTCGATGCCGCTCGCCGCAACCTCGGCGGAAAGTGATAAAGGTGATATGTGATATGCTCACCCGCAAACAAGCGGGTGAGCATTTTCGCTTAATCCGGACCGAGGACGAGGGGTTGGAGCTGGTGACCGGAAAGCGCCTCGGCGACTGTCTGCGGGATGAGCGAAAAGTCCGAGGCGAGCGAGCTCGGCTTAGCATCCGGCGAATCCTGACGAAACGGCACGAAATAATAATTCTTGCGATTTAACAGCTCCGCTATGTTTTTAAGCGAGCCGGACAGTCCGTCGTTCGTGGAAAACGCCACGATGACGGGCTTGTCGTTTCGCAGATGTGCCTTCGCCGCCATCGTGACCGAGGAATCGCTTATCCCGTGCGCAAGCTTCGCCATCGTGTTTCCGGTGCAGGGCGCTATCAAAAGTGCGTCCATCGGCAGGGCGGGACCTAAGGGCTCCGCCGAAACGATGTCCGTTTCGGCGGCGGTGTCGCTCATTATCGGCACAAGCTCATATTCCTCCGCAAGCCCTTCCGGTGCGGGAAAGAGCTTTCCGTATGTGCAGTAGGAGCCGCAAAGGGCTACCCCCAAACGCTTTTTGTTCATTGCATATGCTCCTTTACGATCAAATTTACCGCATTGCGCAGCAGCTCGCCGCAGGCGTCGGGCGCATACTTCCCCGGCAGCCCCGGAGCGTTTATGAGCCGGCAGTGCGCAGTTTCGCCCGGGTCGAAGCCCGGTGCGGAAGCAAGCTCCAAAAGCACGCAGCCTGCGTCAAAGCCCCGCTGCTGAGAGTGAGAGAGCGTCATCGCCGGAGCGGTGTTCACCGCCATGTAAAAGCCCGACGTGTCGCCGCCCTTCGGCAGCACTCCGAAGCCGAGCGCCCGTGCGAGCGCCGCCGCTTCGGGGCTTCCCGACATGACCCACACCTCGGCGCCGAGCGCCCGCAGCCTTTCGCCGAGGAGCTTTCCTATGCGTCCCCTGCCGAGGACGAGTATGCGCTTGCCCGCAATGCAGTCGGGCGTCGCCTCCATGAGCAGCGACACTGCGGCCTCGGCGGTTATCGCCGCATTGCCGACGACGAAGTCGGGCAGCAGCATGCAGTCGTACAGTCGTAAGCCGCATATTGCAGCCGCCTCCCGCATTTCCGCACTCACCTTGCCGCCGCAGACGAGCGCCCCCTGCGGCAGCTCGGCAAACAGCCTTGCCGTCTCCGGCGGCGAGGGGCAGAACGGCGCATTTATATACCCCTGCCGCTTCTCGGACGGCAGCGGCAGAACGTAAACATCGGCGTCCTTCGGAAGCTCCGTGCATTTTGCCCCGTCCGGCAGCGGCGCCGTTTCCATTGCATAGCAGAAAACGCTCTCGCCGCCTCCTTTAAGGCGGCGGTACAGGCTCTGCATTCTGCCGTCGCCGCCTATGAGAACGTAATTCATAAGCCTCACCTCCCGAATATCCTATTCTCCGGCTATTTACACGGTGCCTGTTTATGTGATATAAATGTAAGTGATTTTGCACGGGAGGAAAAGCCATGAGCAGAGCAGACGAAATTTTCATTGCAAATTGCAGAGACATTCTCGATAACGGAACATGGGACA
Organism: Oscillospiraceae bacterium; assembly: GCA_963625655.1. Classification (GTDB taxonomy): domain Bacteria; phylum Bacillota; class Clostridia; order Oscillospirales; family Oscillospiraceae; genus F23-B02. The sequence goes on along the minus strand of CAVFTS010000019.1, from coordinate 3,742 downwards.
CGGAGCTTCAGGTGCGCCCCCGCTGGGAGGACGGCACCCCGGCGCACACGGTGAAAAGGTTCGGCATCGTAAACCGCTATGATCTCTCCGAGGAGTTCCCCATCCTCACCATACGCCGCACCTTCTGGAAGAGCGCCATTGATGAGCTTCTGTGGATATGGCAGGCAAAGAGCAACAACGTAAACGAGCTTCGCACCCGTGTGTGGGATGCTTGGGCGGACGAAAACGGCAGCATCGGCAAGGCCTACGGCTACCAGCTCGGCGTTAAGCACCACTACAAAGAGGGCGATATGGATCAGGTTGACCGTGTGCTTTGGGACTTAAAGCACAACCCGGCTTCACGCAGAATCATCACGAACATATATAACCATGCCGATCTGAGCGAAATGGCGCTCTATCCCTGCGCATACTCCATGACCTTCAACGTCACGGGGGACAGACTCAATGCGATCTTAAATCAGCGCTCGCAGGATATGCTGGCGGCAAACAACTGGAACGTCGTGCAGTACTCCGTGCTGACCTGCATGATGGCGCAGGTGTCGGGCTTAAAGCCCGGCGAGTTTGTCCACGTCATCGCCGATGCGCACATCTACGACCGCCACGTTCCCATGATCGAGGAGATAATCGCAAACGAGCCGAAGTCTGCGCCGAAGCTCGTCATCGACCCCGATGTCACCGATTTTTACAAATTCACAAGGGACAGCTTCAAGGTCGAGGGCTATGAGTACTCGGACTTTTCGGGCAAGATCCCCGTTGCGCTGTGAGGTGAGAGCATGGATGCGATAGTTGCGGTTTACAGTGACTGGGGCATCGGCTTTGAGGGGACGCAGCCCGTCGTCATCAGGGCGGACAGGGCGCACTTTGTCGAGCTGACACGGGGCAGGACCGTGCTTGTCGGACGCAGGACGCTTGAGGACTTCCCCGGCGGAAGACCGCTCAAGGGTCGCCGCAACATCGTCGTCACCCGTCAGAGCATCGATATCCCCGGAGCCGAGGTCGTCCACGGTGTCGCCGATGCGCTGGAGCTTATCGGAAACGGCGACTGCGTCGTTTTGGGCGGAGCGAGCGTGTTCCGTGAGTTTTTCCCGTATATCGACCGTGTGTTTGTGACTAAAATAGAGCTTGCGCCGAAGTCCGACGCATACTTCCCCGCACTCGACGAGAGCGGGGACTGGTACCTTGCGGACGCCGGAGCGCCGCTTGAGGAAAACGGCGTCGGCTACCGCTTCATGCGATACGAAAGGAAGGTAAACGAATGAAAAAGCTTATTGCTCCGCTGCTTTTGTGCGTCCTTCTGCTTTGCGCCTGCATGCAGGACACGGAGCCTCCCGTTCAGACCAAGGACGTCGAAAACAGCCGCACCCTTGTTTCGACCGACATCTTCACCGTCGAGGCGGTGGCAGACGGCGAAAACGTCAAGTACTGCTACACGGTCTTTGATCTCGACGGCAAGACGATAGAGAGCGCCTTCTGTGCCGAGATGCCGAAGGTCTCGCAGGTGAGCGACACATTGGCGGGCATCCGCTTTACCGACGACGGGCATAGCTGGGCGAGGTACTACGACCTCAAAAACGGCAAGGCGTCGGAGTCGTTTATGAACGCATTCTGGAGCGACGGCGAGCTGGTCGCCTACAACGCCTACGACAACGGACACATCATGGTCGTGCGCGGCATTTTCGACGAGTCGGGCTATCGCTTTGAGACCCCTGTCGAGAGCGATTCGTGGCAGATATGCGTGACCGCCGCCGAAGCGAGTGAGGACGGAACGTCGCTCTCGGTCGAGTTTGTCGACGGCGACGGCACGAACCCCGACGCAAAAGTAAAGACGGTCACCCTCCCCCTCGTCCCGGAGGAGTAAAAAACGGAGCAGTTGTTCAAAACAACTGCTCCGTTTCAGACTGTCAAAGAACTCGTTATCGGTATGAAACTCAGTACGCTACGCCCCAGTAGATCATGTGCTTTGCCTTCTTGCCGCAGATGGGGCAGGTGTCGCCGAGGTCTTCCTGCTCGAAGGGGATGCAGCGGCTCGACATTCCCGCCTCCTCCTTCATCTTCAGCTCGCACGCAAGCTCGCCGCACCACATCGTCTTTATAAAGCCGCCTTTTTCCGACTGGAGACGCTTCGCCTCTTCGAGAGAGTGAGCCTCGAAAATGTGGCTGTCGAGATTCTTCTTCGCCTTGTCGAAAAGACCTTGCTGAACGTCGTCGAGCAGACCGTCGATCCTGTCGCAAAGCTCGTCGATCTTAACGCTGAGCTTTTCGCCGTTGTCACGGCGCACCGCAACGCAGATGCCGTTTTCGATGTCACGGGGTCCAAGCTCGATGCGCAGGGGAACGCCCTTCATCTCGTACTGAGCGCACTTCCAGCCGAGACTGTTGTCGCTCAGGTCGATCTTGCAGCGCACACCGTGGGCGCAAAGCGCCTCGTAAAGCTCGGTTGCCTTTTCGGTCACGCCGGGCTTGTGCTGTGCGACGGGAACGACGATGACCTGCACGGGCGCTATCCTCGGAGGCAGCACGAGACCGTTGTTGTCGCCGTGAGTCATGATGACGCCGCCGATGATGCGGGTGGACAGACCCCACGAGGTCTGGTGCGGGTGCTTGAGCTTGTTGTCCTTATCGGTAAAGGTGATGCCGAACTGCTCCGCAAAGCCGGTGCCGAAGTAGTGGCTGGTGCCGGACTGCAGCGCCTTGTGGTCGTGCATCATGCACTCGATGGTGTAGGTGTTGACCGCTCCGGCAAACTTCTCCTTATCGGTCTTGTTGCCCCGGATGACGGGCATTGCGAGGTACTTCTCGCACAGCTCGGCGTAGACCTCAAGCTGCCGGAGAGTTTCCTTGCGTGCCTCCTCCTCGGTAGCGTGGAGGGTGTGACCCTCCTGCCACAGGAATTCCCTGCCACGGAGGAAGGGACGGGTGGTCTTTTCCCAACGCAGGACGCTGCACCACTGATTGTACAGCATGGGCAGGTCACGCCACGAATGAACGATGTGGCTCCAATGGTCGCAGAACAGCGTCTCGGAGGTGGGGCGGATGCACAGACGCTCCGGCAGCTCCTCGCTGCCGCCGACCGTGACCCATGCGCACTCCGGCGCAAAGCCCTCGACGTGATCCTTTTCCTTCTGCAGCAGGCTTTCGGGGATGAGCATGGGCATGGACACGTTCTCGTGACCATCTGCTTTGAACATCCTGTCAAGCTCCTTCTGAATATTTTCCCAAATGGCGTAACCGTAAGGGCGCAGAATGAAAAGTCCCTTTACCCCGGAGTAATCGACAAGCTCTGCCTTGGTGCATACGTCGGTAAACCACTGGGCAAAATCCTGCTCCATATCGGTTATCTGTTCAACCTTCTTTTCCTTTGCCATAGTCTTTCTCCTTTTTGAAGCCGGGAGTCCCTCTCCCCGCTTTATTGTGAGCGGCTTCCGCTAACCTTTATATTTTATCCGCCCCGCCGCCGCTTGTCAATCGCAGGAATAAAAAAAGCCGGTGTCTTGACATTAAACGGCGTATGACGTATGATTAAGAATGAATTATACCGACAAGTGCGGCAAACGGTGAAGGATCGGCCGGTCGACAGTTTCGTTTATACGTCCGTATCGCCGACATATTTCGCAGGCGTGATCGACACGCTTTGGAAAGATCCTCAGGAGCCGTCCGGCGGTAGGGGCGAAAAGCCTCCACGGCATTCCTTACAGTGTAGCACAGCCCTTGGAGAGGGGCTCTAATAACTACTACTCTATAA